>JAAURS010000252.1 GCA_012032135.1 Acaryochloridaceae cyanobacterium RU_4_10
TTGCCGATTTGGTGGTGGGCTATATGGGCGCTCCCTTCGGTTGGCAGTGGATTGTAGTACGAAACCCAACGGGTCAGGAGATGTTGGATCTCGTCAACGCGCAACTTGAGACGCAACCTGTGGCTTCAGAGGGCGATCGCAAGTCAGCCGTGCAGCAAAGCATTCCAGCCTATGATAAAGGAGTCACCCTACCAATGTGGGCGGCAAAACTGATGGGGGTTTTCATTGAAAAAATAGGTCCTAAGGGGCTGGAATACGCGCGGTTTTCGATCGACTCCCACTTTACGCGCAACTACCTGTACGTCAAACGCAACCATCCCGACAAACTAGAGGAACATGTCCCTGACTATGCCAAACGTATTGTGAGCCAGTACAAGCTCCCAGAGTAGCCATGACTAGAAAAGATGTTGTTGCTGATTCAAGGAGTTCGCTCCCATTTTTCCCGACGCTGCGGGTGTTGGGGTATCAGTTTAGGCTGATTGGCTGGGGTAGTCTCTGGCTAAAATTGGTCTTGGCGTTGGTTTCGCTAGTCATTGTAGTATTTGCGTCTATCACGAACAAACGTCCTACAACAATCGTGATGGGCCAGCCCGTTGCACCTCCCTCTGGTCTTGGTGTGGGCATAGGCATCCCCTTTTTGTTAGGGGGAGTCATTTGTTTGGGGATTAGCGTGTATTGGAGTTACCGATATACGCAGTTAGGGCATCGGTTTTTGGTGCCTACCCCCAAAATGCAGCCCTCTAAGACGGAAACGACTAAGCTAGTTAAGCTATCTCTGATCACTGACTTAGTTGGGATGTTATTGATGGTATTGGGTGGAGAGAGTATTGGTGGGGTGTTGTTTGGTAAGGCGCTCTCCCAAGGCAACGGCGCATTTATCATGGATCCTAGCCGTTTTATCCAGCCCAGCGATTTATTAACCATTTTGGCTTGCATTCACGGAATTACAGGGTTATTTGTCGGTTTGGCTTGCTCGCTCTGGCTTTTGCAGCGGACCGTTCAACAGAAACCACCGGGAGGGTCGGACATTCTTGGAGATGGATGATTTGCCACCCTTAACATTAGAAACCTTTTGGGCCATTATTAACGGCGAGATACCGGATAAAGGGGTGAATGCCCTGGTTTGGGATTGTTTGGGCTACCGTTACAATGCTCAGACCCAGCAATGGGATATAAGTGCCGTTTCTTCTGATTGGTCCAGTCAGTATCCAGAACCCCCTGATTTTATGGGGAGTCGTCCTGCAACGGTGAAGTTGACGCGATCGATTCCGGCGGAAGACAAACAGCTTTTGAAGGAGCAACTTGGGTTTGAGGGTTACAAGGTGGGTGAGTTGACGCCCACGCTCACTCGTCGGGCCACGGCGGTGAGTTGGTTGTTGAGCTACCTGCGCCAACAAAACGCTTTATAGCTTGGCGGCTAATACTTGAGCGGCGGTGAGGTCTAAATCTGGAAAGGTGGGCGACTGAATGCGATCGTCGTTTTGGACCTCAATGGTGTCATAAAACTCGTGGTCCAGGATACAGAGGGTTACTTTCTGGGCAATGGGATCTACAATCCAATATTCAGCAATCCCCAGGAGGCCGTATTCAGAGCGTTTTGAGCGATAATCATCAGTCTTTGTTGAGGGGCTGACCACTTCGACGACTAACAGTGGAGGCGGTTCATTGAAATTAATAATGGCTTCACGATCTGCCATTTCTTCCCATTGGGCAAGGGGCAGGACCGTAACATCAGGGATGCGAGAGGTGTCCCAACTGCGGCCACGGGGCGATCGCACGCCGATGAGCGCGGGGAGTGCTACCCAAGGTCTTTTGAATTGCGCCAGCGAATTCTCAAACTGATTTACAATGAAGCGGATGACGGCTCCATGCTTTCCGGTACCTAGGCTCATCGGAATGAGTTCCCCATCGACCAGTTCGTAGCGGGTGTCGGTGCCGTCTTCATAGGTGAGATATTCTTCAAAGGTGAGTTTTTGGATTGTAGTGGTCATAGGGTTTATTCGTTTGTCCTAGACTTTTTGAACTCTGAACTTAGCTGCGGTTACAAGCGGTACAGGACTCGTCAGGATAGTGAGGTTCGTAGGTTCGATCGCGCCGTCCAAACCAAGCATAACGATTATCTCGGATTTGTTCGTAAGCGCGATCGCCCATTCCCTTCAGTCCGGGTACTGCGCGATAGGCATCAATGAAAGGACGCCCTATGGGTAAAAGACGAGCAATTTCTTCTGCTGCATTGCTTCCTTGCCAGCGGCGATCGGGTTCGTCTGCTTGAATGAGTATCATGCCCATTTCGCAATCTTGGGCGGTAACGTGCCAATGGGCCAAGGCGGTTTCATCTTGCATGGGAATGTATTGAAACAGCTTGCCTCGATCGAGTTGTTCTAAAGCCTGCACGAGCGTGGAGCAAAGATTGCAGAGGCCATCGTAAATCACAACGTAGTTCATAGCTTTTTGGAAACCCTACTTGGATCGTAATGGTTTCCGCGATGGCTGTCATAGAGACGATCGATCGCTAATACATCTCGAGTTAGCAGTAGACTGAAGGCATTGATTGGACTGAGTTGACTATGGCTATTACAACCGACCGACCCATACAACACAAGCCACTCACCTTTGACGAGTTTAATGACCGTTATGGTGGAAATAACCGCTATGAACTGATTGATGGAGAGGTGTTTGACTTGGAACCTACAGGCCAACATGAAGAAGTTGCAGCCTTCATTACCGCAAAGGTCTGTGTCCAGATCGATAGAATGCAATTGCCTTGGTTTGTGCTTCAGAGAGGACTGCTATGTCCTACGAATATTGGCATGACAGCATTTCGACCTGATGTTGCAGTGGTCGATCGCAATGCACTGACCCACGAACCACTTTGGTCTGGCCAGTCAATCCTGACCTTGGGTCGCTCAATTAAATTTGTGGCAGAAGTGGTCAGTAGCAACTGGCAAAACGATTATTCCCGCAAACTCGAAGACTACGCAGCTTTAGGTATCCCCGAATATTGGATTGCAGACTACGCCGGTTTAGGGGGGACTCGACATATTGGAAAGCCCAAACAACCCACCCTCTCTATTTGTACGTTAGTGGATGGAGAATATGAAATTCAGCAACTTCGAGGCGATCGGGCCATCGTCTCTCCGACCTTCCCAGAATTGAAACTCTCGGCTGAACAAGTGTTGAAAGCCAGTGTTTGCTAGCCGCCCCTGAGTTGAGGCGTTATTTTGAGAATGCGATCTTAAAATTGATCGTAATGACCGCCAATTGCAAAAATGTAAAGGTAGTCATCATCAAACTTGTAAATCAATCTGTCTTGTTGAGAAATTCGCTTAGACCATAAATCAGAAAGATTATGTTTTAGCGGCTCTGGTTTACCCAATCCTGAAGCCGGATCCGATCGCAGCATTTCCTTTAACAACTTACATAACGCCTGATGTAACTTTTTATCCTTTTCTCGAAGTTGCTCGTAAACACTCCAGGTATTTCCTTCAAAAACTAGAGATCTCATTTAACTGCTCTTGATTGGGCGTATAACCTCGATCGCTATTGTGGGTGGAAAGAGACTGTGCTATCTGCTGCATCAGATTTTTGTTTTGAAGCACGTATAAAGTCTCTTGTTCTCTCTCCCAATCATCAGCGCTCACAATCACAAAATCATCACCAGAACGCCGAGTCACTTTCAAAGGACTATGGGTACTAATGACTTTTTCCACAAAGGATTTCAGGTTATCTCTGAATTGGTTTACACTGACCGTCTCCATAGCAACCTCTATCGTACAGGAATGCCGTACAATTATATCCTAGGTAACAGTGCTTTGGGCAAAGGTTCAGTCCTGATATAACCGAAACACGCCTCCCCTATGACTCAAACCCTTTCCTCAACTTCAGAAACTTTGGATCTTACCCCTATGGTAATTGGCTATACCGTCGCGATGCCTTGTCCTGAGACTCATCTTTTTGAGGTCACCCTCACGATAAACCATTGGGCTGCCGATGTTTTGGACCTGAAGTTTCCAGTCTGGACACCCGGTTCGTACTTGGTGCGGGAGTACGTCAGACATCTGCAAGGTTTTTCGGCAACTGATGAAACGGGCCATCTTTTAGATTGGGCGAAAGTTAGTAAAAACCACTGGCAAGTACAAACCCTCGATCGCGCAAGTCTCACGATTTGCTACCGCATTTTTGCCAACGAGCTGACGGTTCGCACCAACCACCTCGATTTGACCCACGGTTATTTCAATCCAGCAGCTATGTTTTTTCGGGTGCTGGGCCATGAGAATAGTGCGATCGCACTCACAATCGTCCCGCCCCATCCCGCTTGGAACGTTTCCACACCCTTGAAGGCCGTCTCGGGATATCCCAATACCTTCATTGCCAATACCTTTGACGAACTTGTAGATAGTCCGTTTGAAATTGGAACCCATACGCTTCATGACTTTGACGTACTGGGGAAACCGCATCAATTTGCAATTTGGGGACGGGGAAATCTCAATGTGGAACGGATATTAACCGACACACAAAAAATCATTGAAGTCGAAGCTAAGTTATTTGGTGGGTTACCTTATGATTCGTATCTTTTCCTCCTACATCTCACGGCAAATGCCTATGGCGGCTTAGAACATAAAGCGGCCTGCTCGTTGATTTATTCTCGCTTTGGCCTCCGTAATGAGGAAGGATATGCCAAAATTTATGAGCCTGGTTGCTCATGAATTTTTCCACCTCTGGAACGTCAAACGGATTCGGCCCAAAGGATTAGAAGTTTTTAACTACGATCGAGAAAACTACACGGACTCCCTCTGGTTCTGTGAAGGTACGACTAGCTTTTACGATCTAGTCATTCCTCTCCGTGCAGGAATTTATGATGCCCAGTGCTATCTCAAAAAAGTGAGTGAGGCCATTACCCAACTCCAGACCACCCCAGGCCGAAAAGTTCAACCCTTGAGCGAATCCAGTTTTGACGCCTGGATTAAGCTCTACCGACCTGATGCAAATAGTAAAAATGCTCAAATCTCCTACTATCTCAAAGGGGAACTCGTTTCATTCTTGCTAGACCTGTTGATTCGCACACAAAGCAACAATGCGCGATCGCTGGATGATGTCATGCGTCAAATGTGGCAACAGTTCGGCCAGCCGGAAATTGGATTTACCCGCGAACAACTTAAATCGGTGTTTGAGTCCGTGGCAGGCATGGATTTAACTCCTTTCTGGGCTGATTATATTGACGGTACTGTAGAACTTCCCTTCGGCGAAATGCTGGCCCCCTTTGGTTTAGCACTAAAGATAGAGACCCCCAATCCTATTCCCTATCTGGGTCTCACTGCTAAAGCCGAACATGGGTCCGCCATTATCAAATTTGTAGAAGCGGGTTCTCCCGCAGAGCAAGCCGGGCTGGAACCAGGGGATGAGTTATTAGCCATAGATGGATTTAGGGTGACCGCAGAACAACTGAGCGATCGCCTGCAAGGCTATCAACCTGGGGACACCATTTGCATGACGGTCTTCCATCAAGATGTTTTGCATCAGTCCAGCCTTACCCTAGGTTCACCCATGCCCAGCCACTTCAATATTGCTGTCATGACTCAAACCACCCCCCAACAAAAGAGCCTTTTACGAGAATGGCTGGGAATACAGCCGAACGATCCTATTGATGTTTTGGCAGTCTGAGGGTCGAACAGATGTCTGAGATCGCTAGGGTTCAAAGCCTGGGTATTCTGGATATATCGCTGATGCATCGAAAGAGGTTGAGTTGCTGAATTGGGCGTATCTAAACTAGGCTTAAGTAAGGGTAAGTCTATGCAGTCATTTAGGACTGAGTGAAAATTTCCTCTCCATCGTGGGCGTTAAAGCTAAAGCAAGATGCAAGACGTAAAACAAAAGCAACGACTGGGTGGACGGCTCTCTGTCTTAGCAATGAGTGTGTTGCTATTACAGGCTGTCCCTCTTTCCGCTCAGGCTAAGAAAGAGCAAACCTCCTATAGTGAGTTTTTAAAGCAGGTTAGCGCAGATCGCGTGAGCAAGGTCGATCTGTACCCCAGTCAAAATCTGGCTAAGTATGTTCTGAAAAATCAGCCCAGCAAAACACCGCCTCAAGAGGTGAGTTTGTTTAACCAGGATCTGAAGTTAGTGGAGCGGCTGCGCCAGAAAGGGGTCAGCGTTAATTTTGCGCCAGAAGAACCCGCCAACCCAGTGGTGAGTATTTTACTCCACCTTTTATTGGGGTTCTTTTTGTTGAGTCTGTTGTTATTGTTTCTGCGTCGAGCCAGCAACGCACCGGGTGGACCGGGCCAAATTTTGAACTTTGGCAAGTCTAAAGCCCGTTTTCAGATGGAAGCTCAAACGGGTACCACTTTTGATGATGTGGCTGGGATTGAAGAGGCCAAAGAAGAACTTCAAGAAGTGGTCACGTTTTGAAGCAGCCTGAGAAATTACGGCGGTAGGCGCTCGGATCCCTAAAGGTGTGCTGTTGGTTGGTCCTCCTGGTACCGGAAAAACCCTTTTGGCTAAGGCGATCGCAGGGGAAGCGGGCGTACCGTTCTTCAGTATTTCTGGCTCCGAGTTCGTCGAAATGTTTGTGGGTGTGGGCGCTTCGCGGGTTCGCGATTTATTCCGCAAAGCTAAAGAAAGTGCCCCCTGTTTGGTGTTTATTGATGAAATTGATGCCGTGGGGCGTCAGCGCGGTACTGGCATTGGGGGTGGCAACGACGAACGGGAGCAGACCCTCAACCAGCTTCTGACGGAAATGGATGGGTTTGAAGGCAATACTGGTGTCATTATTATTGCAGCCACCAACCGCCCCGATGTATTGGATTCTGCCCTATTGCGTCCGGGTCGGTTCGACCGTCAAATTACGGTGGATTTACCTGCGTTTAACGGACGTTTGGGAATTTTAGAAGTCCACGCGCGGACCAAGAAACTGTCGCCAGATATTTCTTTGGAGGCGATCGCCAGACGGACGCCTGGATTTTCTGGGGCGGCGTTGGCAAATTTGCTGAATGAAGCCGCTATTTTGACAGCACGGCGTCGCAAGGAAGCTATTACGACCCTTGAAATTGACGATGCGATCGATCGGGTCACCATTGGACTGTCGCTAACGCCCTTGTTGGAAAACAAGAAAAAGTGGTTGATTGCGTATCACGAAGTGGGTCATGCCTTGCTGATGACCTTGTTGAAAAATACAGATCCCCTCA
>JAAURS010000253.1 GCA_012032135.1 Acaryochloridaceae cyanobacterium RU_4_10
GGTTGGGTTGATTCGGGCCGTTGCGCCTGGAGCCCGCAAACCCAAGTCAAAATTAGGGGGACGCAGCGAATTGTTTGTGGTCAATGACCTGTTGTTGAGTCATGGGCGATCGCTAGATAGGATATCCCAGGCTGAGAGTCTGGAATCTTACCCCCGCTTGAGCCGAGATCTCGCTAAGCTAACAGTAAGTCAATACTGGGCTGAAATCATTTTGTATCAAACCCCCAGTCATGAGCCTAATGTGGCGCTGTTTGATTTAATCTGCCAGCGCTTAAACGATTTGGTATGCTGTGATTCTGGGGTTCCCGTGCTCGTTCATTTGGTTTGCGGGATCGCGCAGTTATTGGAGCTGGATGGAATGACCCCTCAATTGGAGCACTGTTGTTTGAGCGGTCAACCTGTCTGTGCTGAAACCTTAGGGAGTGGTAGGGTTGTATTTAGTCCCAATGCAGGGGGAGTGGTGTTACCCACGGCTGAAGTCATGGAAGACCAAGGACGCATTACCGGATCGCAGGTGCGGGAGAGATCCTCACGCTACAGGCAGGGAGGGAATTCTCACCGCAGTACGGGGAAGACAACCCTGACCTTGTCTCCATCCGAATTAACGCTGATGCAGCGCCTCTTTCAGACTCAAGACCTGGCCTCCCAAAGTAATGCCTTTCCATCAGAATTGCTCCGGCTGACCGATGCAACTCAAGAATGGCTCAAAATTGAGCGAGTTTTGCGTTGCTACGTGCAGTATCATACTGAACGGCTCATTCGTTCTGCTGCGTTACTCGATAGCTGTTTCCCGTCCCATTCTGTTGCTGTTTCGGCTCTTCATCCATGACTCGTGCGTCTGATTCTCCATCTCAGCAAGAGACCTCAATCTTAACTGCGCGTTCCTTACAGCGCACGCTAGAAGCTGATGGTTCGCGGGGTTTGTTGGCAATGGATCGTGATGGAATGACTGATTTATCCCCTCAACCGAGTTGGCCCTTAGAAAATAAGGTGCCCGATTTGCCAAAAAATCCAGCACGGGAAAGTTTTTGGAAAGTTCTGCAAAATCGGAATTTTCTCTTTTTGTGGGCGGGCCAAGTTTTTTCCCAATTGGCGGATAAGGTTTATTTGGTCCTGGTGATTGCGCTCATTACCAGCCAATTTCAATCCGAAGGACAAACAGTCAGCGGATGGGTGTCTTCCATCATGGTGGCATTCACGATTCCTGCCGTTTTGTTTGGATCTTTTGCAGGGGTTTTAGTCGATCGCTGGCCCAAAAAATGGACGATGGTGTTAACCAATGTCTTGCGGGGCGGATTGGTGCTCCTGTTGCCATTCTTGCTGTGGACCACGCGATCGCAAGGTGATTTTTGCAGGTTCCCGTCGGGTTTTGGGCGATGTTGGCAGTCACGTTCTTGGTCTCTACTCTGACGCAGTTTTTTGCCCCCGCAGAACAGTCTGCCATTCCATTGATTGTGGAACGCAATCAATTACTCAGCGCCAATTCTCTCTACACCTTCACCATGATGTTGGCGGTGATTGTGGGGTTTGCCGCAGGGGATCCGCTGTTGGCTTTAGCAAACTTAGTTCTAGCAAAAGTTCCGGCACTGGCGTCTGTGAGCGGAGAACTGTTGGTGGGGGGAAGCTATGCGATCGCAGGGATACTGCTGCTGTCTCTCAAGACTGGGGAAAGCAGCCGTCCCCAAGTGACCGATATCCATCAGGTTTGGAGCGACGTCAAAGATGGGCTGGCCTTCATTAACGCGCATCGTCGCGTTAGGGGAGCCCTAATTCAGCTCGTCATTTTGTTTTCTATCTTTGCGGCCTTAGCGGTGTTAGTAGTCCGCATGGCTGAAATCTTACCTATCTCAACCTCTCAATTT
Organism: Acaryochloridaceae cyanobacterium RU_4_10; assembly: GCA_012032135.1. Taxonomy (GTDB): domain Bacteria; phylum Cyanobacteriota; class Cyanobacteriia; order Thermosynechococcales; family Thermosynechococcaceae; genus JAAURS01. The sequence goes on from JAAURS010000253.1 coordinate 1,863, forward strand.
GGCTTTCTTTTAGCTGCGGGGGGTGTAGGAATGGTGGCTGGGATCACCCTCTTAAATCGAATTGTCCATCAAGTGTCTTACCGCAAACTCAGCCTCTACGGCTCCTTGGGAATGGGGGCAGCCCTGCTGGGTTTGGCTTTTACGACTCATCGGTTGTGGCCCTCGCTGACTTTACTGGCTCTCATCGGAGTGTGTGCTGCGTTGGTAGGGGTACCCATGCAAACCACCATGCAAGAACAAACACCAGAGCAATTGCGCGGCAAAGTCTTTGGTTTGCAAAACAACGTGGTTAATATTGCCCTCAGTTTGCCCCTTGCTTTGGCAGGAGTAGCAGAAACCTTCTTTGGGCTCCGGTGGGTGATGTTGGGGTTGGCGTCCCTGATTGTGACAGGAGGGGTCTTAACCTGGTATATTTCCGGTACGGCTTCATTGCAGGAGGACTGCTCGCATCCTTCTAGTGAGCCTACTTCGCGCGACCTTTGAGAATTGAATGCATATTGCTTGGATTGGCAAAAAATCTCCCCCTTGCGGCAATGTAACCTACAGCCGAGAGGTTACAAATGCGCTGTTGGATCGTGGCTATCGCGTAAGCTTCCTTCACTTTGCGCAGGAAGAGGAAGTTGAGTTTTCTGGCAACGATCCAAATCCTAAGACTTCGGTGGTGGAATGTGAAGACGTTCCATTGCCGTTTATCTACAAGTCTCAGATTTATACCATCCCCAGTTTGCGCTCCAGTAAAGTTTTGTCTCAGGCGTTGCAAAACTTGAAGCCGGATTTGGTTCATGCGTCGCTGACGCTATCCCCTTTAGATTTTGTATTGCCAGAAATTTGCGAAGAACTGAATGTTCCTTTAGTGGCGACGTTTCACCCACCCTTTAGCCATAAGCATCGCAATCTGTCTTCGGGCACGCAGCAGTTTATGTATCAGCTCTATGCCCCATTTCTGGCCAATTACGATGCGGTGATTATTTTTTCTGAGGCTCAGCGGGAGTTACTGAACCGATTAGGCGTGCCGTTAGAACGTTTGGTGGTCATCCCAAATGGGGTCGATGTCGAGAAATATTCGCCAGGCCCCTCTCAGTTTAGAGAGGAAATAAAAGCTGAGCGGATCTTTGTCTATCAAGGGCGGATTGCCATTGAAAAAATGTTGAGTCCTTGCTCAAGGCTTGGCGTCAAGCCGCAATGCCCAGCGACTGCAAGTTGGTGATTGTGGGGGATGGCTCCCTGCTGAACACTTTTATGCTGACCTACGGCCCAGAACACAACATTTTGTGGATGGGCAGCATTTTAGACGAGCAGCGCCGCATCGATATTTTACGGGGTGCCGATGTTTTTATTTTGCCATCTTTTGTTGAGGGATTGTCCCTGTCCTTACTAGAGGCGATGGGCTGTGGGGTGGCTTGTCTGGCCACGGATGTAGGGGCAGATGGCGAGGTATTAAACAATGGTGCGGGGATTGTGTTGAATCCTCAACGGGTCCGTAGTGAATTACAAACCCTGCTACCGCTATTTGCGCATCAACCCGAACTGTGTTCGTTACTGGGGCAAAAGTCTCGGCAACGGGTGTTAGATCGGTATTCGCTGAAAGCTAATATTGACGAGCTTGAAAAATTTTACGCCCAAATGTCTAAGATGCCGAAAGTACCCTTGACGCTCTGAAATCTGTAAAATGACTAAGAATTAACCTGGCTGAGAGCCTTTAAAATCTCTTGAGTTTGTTGCAGCTTTTGGGAATCTCTCTGCTGCTCAAACAGGTCTGCTGCTTTAGTAAAATCCTCAATTGCCCGACCCCGTTCGCCTGACTTAAAATAAGCAAGTCCTCGATTGAAATAGGCAACTGCCAAACCCGAATTCCCTTCAATCGCTAAAGTGTATTGTGCGATCGCATCACCATAACTCCCGCTGGCCAATCGAGAATTCCCGCTGTTGACACGGTTTTCAGGCGCGTCTCCAGACCTAGATGCCGACTCATTCTCTGATGCAACAGCTTCAGATCGACACTGCTTCATGACAATTGTATTGATGCGGATATCTTTGCAGACCTGTCGCGTTGATGTGGGACGACGGGTTTGCGGTTGAATCAGTGCATCCAAAGGTCTGACGCTAGCTAGCAGCGACCCTTGGGCTTGTTTTTGTTGTTGGGCTTGTTGCTGCTGCTTGGCCAATGCTTGTTGTCGAGCTAAATCCTGTTGCCTAGATTTTTCTTGCTGCTGCCGAGCTAATTCTTGTTGTTTAGCCTGTTGCTGTTGTCTGGCTAATTCTTGCTGTCTGGCTTGCTGGCCAGAATCAGGAGTTTGTGCGACTTGACTCCCACTTTTGTAGCGATTAATAGGAATACCAAGATTTAACCAAGCCCCATTCGTGGCACCACCGCCGCTTTCACTTTCCTTGCGTCCGTGTATGGCAACCACTTCGCCAGCAGTATTAAAAACAGGACCACCGCTCATCCCCGCACGAGTTGGATTGGTATAGGCAAGACCATACCCATCCCTAGCTTGTCCGCTCGGAATAATAGAAGACACATCTCCATTGGTAATCTGTAAGACGGGTACGGTAATATTTTGTCCGGGTTTAGCAAACCCAGCCACATAAACCCCATTGGTTTGTTCGACTTGGTCTGAGTTACCTAAGGGCGCAATGCTATAGGTAGCACTACTTTCAAACTGCACCACGGCCATATCGATGCCTGGGAACCGTTGCGAACTTTTGAGAGTATAGCCCACACCATCATTGGTTTGAATGGTGTACTGGTCTGGGCTAGAAACGACATGTGCTGCTGTTAAAACCTTATACGTGCTCCCAGAACGGCCAATAATGACGCCAGAGCCAAAATTGTCTGGGCTACCCACCCCCTGAATGAAAACCGTCACATCTTTTGCCACCTTGCCTACCGATACTTGTGCCATAGCCCGGTTAGAAAATGGCTGGGCAACCATTACGGTTGTTCCCATCAGTAATGCAGTTAAGCGGTAGGCAGAGTTCATAGGTAAGCCCTCATCAAAAGGGAAGACAGTTTTCAGTCAAATTATTCGCGAACCACGGCACAGTAATCGCGAACGACGATGGTATTAATTCGTACGTCCCGACAAAAGAGTTGGACGATATTTGACGCAAAACGAAGTCTTTGAGGAAGATCTGTGGAGGCAATTTTGGTACCGTCCGCGCTAACCCGCAATGGACGATTGCGGCTACAGGTTACATGAGTTTTGGGTTTTGAAACGGTTGCAGTCTCAGCGCTAACGGCTGCAATCTGAGTATTGGGATTAATCTGAGCCGCAGAAGCAACCTGGGCTGATTCACCAATATAAGCAGTGGCTACGGCCAACCCTGAACAAACAGAGAGTAAAGGGATGAAGTAACGCATAAGGTAATTCACTTATAACGAGTTATTGAATGCCTTTAGACTATCATTTTTCTTAGGTTTTGCTGTGATTCCGATCAATTTTCAATCGTTTTGTTTCTTTAAAGTTGCCTCCCCTTACATCACTCTCAAACCGATGATTGATAGGGATGGGCTTAGTCAGAATGAGGAACACAACGCCATCATTTTGGTCTTAAATGGGTAAAGCGTTCAGAAAATTTACGACAAACCCATGATTCGTGCGAATCAATCTGTATTTGGCCCAGGGATTGCACTCATTGCCACGACCCTGGTTGGAATCAGTCTCAGTACTGCGATCGCCGCCCCTAAACCAACCCTGCCCACTCCTAAACCATCCGTTCAACCCACTCCAGCACCCAAAACGCAGCCAAAGCCTCAAGGGAGTTCTAAGCCCTCGACCGCCTCTATTAAAGATACGGTCTTGGTTCCAGGAGAGAAAATTGGTCCTATTACAGCAAAAAGCACTTATGAAGATTTGGTGAAAATTTTTGGAGCGGAAAGTTTATCGGACATTCGCCCGCCGGATGCAGACGATACAGAGAAAGAAATTGGGACCAGGGTGAATCTTGGCCCCGATTTATCCTTAACCTTGGTCTGGCACGATAAAACTAAAACAAAGCTTTATGAGGCGATCGACCTCGGACCGGGCTGGAAAATGCCAAACGGTCTCAGAATTGGGATGCCCATGACCGAAATACAGAAAATTTTGGGTCCTTTTCAAATGGTGGGATTAGGTGGTCCCTACGGAGGAGTCATCCCACTGTCAGAGACAACACTCAAGCAATATTACGGCAAAATCATCGTGCAAATGGCCCCTGTAAAAGATGCTGCCAAGAAATTTCCTAAAGAATATAAAGCCGTTGAAGGCGAACGGTTGATTGCCTCGACTGACCCAAACTGGAAAGCCTTAGGGATGACGGTCAAATACCTTGTGATCGTCTTTCCCCGTACCGACACTTAAAGCTTGTGTTCGTCTATCGGTGAGATTTTTATAAATTGAGATCGGTTACTGCTCCTACGCTACTAGAGGAAACCAATTTGGCATACTTTGCCAATACCCCTTGCGTATAGCGGGGGGAGCGAGGTTTCCAAGCTGTACGACGTTGAGCCAGTTCTTCCTCTGAAATTTGTAACTCCAACAGGCGGGCCGGAGCGTCAATCGTAATCAGATCGCCCTCTTGGACCAGTGCGATCGCACCCCCACGGCAGCTTCCGGTGCAACGTGACCGACGACCATTCCATAGGTGCCGCCAGAAAACCGTCCATCGGTAATGAGTCCCACTGAATCTCCCAAACCCGCGCCGATGATAGCAGAGGTAGGAGCCAGCATTTCGCGCATTCCAGGACCACCCTTGGGGCCTTCATATCGGATGACCAACACATCTCCGGCCTGGATTTTGTTTGCCAAGATCGCGCTCAAGCAGTCTTCTTCAGAGTCAAACACGCGGGCTGGACCCGTGATTTTGGGAAGTTTGACGCCCGTAATTTTGGCCACCGATCCTTCCGTGGCAAGATTGCCTCTCAAAATTGCGAGGTGACCTTGGGCATACATGGGATTGCTCCAAGGACGAATCACATCTTGCTCGGTGGAGGGTTCGGCAGGGATATCAACCAGCAGTTCGGCGACAGTTTGTCCCGTGATGGTCAGCGCATCCCCGTGCAGGAGACCGTGGGCCAACAGCATTTTCATAACCTGCGGGATGCCACCTGCTTTGTGCAAGTCCGTCGCCACGTACCGTCCCGATGGTTTGAGGTCGCATAGGACCGGAACTTTGGCCCGAATGGTTTCAAAGTCATCTAAGGTGAGTTCCACACCAATGGCATGGGCGATCGCCAACAAATGAAGCACTGAATTCGTCGAACCGCCGACGGCCATGATGACCGCGATCGCATTTCAAAGGCTTTTGACGGGTGATGGATGTGACG
>JAAURS010000254.1 GCA_012032135.1 Acaryochloridaceae cyanobacterium RU_4_10
ACTGAAGCTTAACTTTAGAATTGGTTTCACAGCTTTAGAGAAGTTAATGAAATGGGCGATCGCACCGAAGTTCAGAAGATAAGATTGCGATCGCCCCAGCCATTGGAGCTTTCACAATGGCGATCGTGCTGGGGTGCGGGGGATGGGACTGCGATCGCACTGAGAGAGAATGGTGCCAAACGAGTTTGCTCAGTTGTTTGAGCAACCCTGACTCTCCTAGGATATCTTCAAATCCGACAGTTACCACTGTTGGTTGTTAGCAATGATAGATTCTGCCATCTGACAATTCAACGGTTTTGCAAAGAAATAACCTTGAGCAGCTTCACACCCTAAATTTCTTAAATGCATTAACTGATTGGGGGTTTCTACCCCTTCCGCGATCGCCTTCATGCCTAAAGAATGAGCAAGCGTAATAATTGTTTTAACAATTTCGCAGCTTTCTCCTTGACTATCTATCAGATTCACAAAAGAACGATCGATCTTCAGCGCATTGACCGGGAAACGATGGAGATAACTGAGCGATGAATATCCCGTACCAAAGTCATCAATACTTAATTGAACATGCTGTTCTTTGATCTGAGACAGGAGCTGAATCGTTCTATTGCCGCGATCCATCAGCATTGTTTCAGTCAGTTCTAATCTCAAGCTTTCACCATTTAATTTAGTATTGGCCAAAATATTCTTTAGTTTATCGATAAAATCAAATTGCTGAATCTGCCGACCGGAAAGATTAACACTCACGTGAAGCGATAAGGCATGAGGTATTTTGTCTTGCCATATCTTGAGTTGGGAGCAAGCTTCTTGCAAAACCCATTCCCCAATCGGTACGATTAACCCTGTATCTTCTGCGATCTCAATAAAATCATTTGGGTAGATTAACCTTCCGTCTGGATGTTGCCAACGAACGAGTGCTTCAAAGCCTATCACCGTGCCAGTTGTTAGAGAAACAATGGGTTGGTAATGGAGCAAGAATTCTCGACGTTCTATCGCCAGTCGCAAGTCCGTCTCTATCTGGGAAAGATATGCAGTCTGAGTATACATTTCGCGATCGAAAGTTGCATGACGACCTTTGCCAAGGGCTTTAGCACGATACATTGCAATATCGGCATCCCGCAACACGTCTTCACTATTTTGATACTGTTTTGAACCCAACACAATTCCAATACTAGCACCCGTAAAAACTTTGCGTTCTTCTAAATCAATGGAAAAACTAAGTCTCTCTAAAATTCTCTCAGCGACTCCAACTGCATCGGAAGTATCCTGTAAATCTTCCAAGAGAATCGTAAATTCATCTCCACTCAACCGAGCAACCGTATCAACCTTGCGAGAGCATTCCTTTAAAATGCGAGAAATCTCAACCAGAAGCCGATCGCCAACTGCATGTCCCCAACTGTCATTAATGATTTTGAAGCGGTCGAGGTCGATAAACAGAACAGAAAACAGATAATCTTCCTTTCTCTGACAGCGTTGCAGTGCCTTTTGAAGATGTTCCTTAAATAAGGGGCGGTTTGGCAAACCCGTTAGCGCATCGTGTAAAGCTTGGTGTGTCAGTTCCTGTTGTGTGTGTTGATGTTGCGCAATTTCTTGATTCAGTTGATGAATAACTCGCTCTAACTCTATTGTTCTCTGCTGAACTTTTTGTTCTAATTCAGCATTAAACTGTGAAATTTCTGCTTTTGCTGCTTGTAAAGCCAACTGATGATCGATGCGAACAACAACTTCCTCGATTTGAAAAGGTTTAGTGATGTAATCTACGCCTCCTACGGAAAAAGCCTTGACCTTATCAAGGACGTCATCAAACGCACTGAGAAAAATGACCGGAATATCGCAAGTCTGTTTATCTGCTTTAAGCTTCTCGCATACTTCATAACCATCCATATCTGGCATTTTAATATCTAATAAAATGAGATGAGGCGGCTCTTTTTTTGCTGTCAGAAGCGCCATCGCGCCATTTTTTGCACAGCGAACTTGATACCCTCTTCCTGTTAGAGCGGCGGACAAAACCCTCAAATTGTCGGGGATGTCGTCAACGACTAAAATATTTCTTAGAAACGGATGGGATGAATGATTGTTCATGACTCGAGGGCCGTTTGTGCAAGATTTAGAATGAGGTCGACATCAAAGTCATCTACATGCTTTTGAATCGCTTGAGCTAGAGATTGGTACTCTTTGGGAATTTGGGATAATAGCTGGGCAATCTGTTCGGTATTAAGTAAGGCTGCGGCTTCGGCAAGTTCTCTGAGCCATTCATGGGGCATCACTGCTAAAGATTCAGCGGTTAACTTCACTGCTTCAGCAAGCCCTTTAACCTGAATGTCTTTGTAGATGTAACGTACCCCTAAATATTGAGCCATCTTCTCAAAAATAATGTTTTCACGGAAGGGTTTGTGCACAAAATCATCGCAACCTGCCGAGAGCACAACTGCTTTTTCTTCTTCAAGGGTACTCGCCGTTAACGCAAGAATAGCTGTTGCTTGTCCTTGGAGATGAGACTTAATATGTTGGGTTGCCTCATAACCATTCATAATTGGCATCCGCATATCCATCCAAATGAGATGGGGTTGCCATTGTTGCCAAATCTCGATGGCTTCTTGCCCATTGCTCGCTTCCTGGACTTGAAATCCAATGGGGCCAAGTAGTTTGAGTAAGAGTTGTCGGTTTTCCCAGCGATCGTCTACTACTAAAATGCGATAGTCTTGTTGATTTGGTTCAAGGGCAATAACTGTTTGAGTAGGTTGTTCTTTAATTTTATGAGCATCGCTTGCCAACGCCTGGATGCCAAACTGAAAGACGGTTCCTTTCCCTACCTGAGAACGAACTGCGATCTCTCCTCCCATCAACTCAACAAATCTCTTACTAATCGGCAAACCTAAACCTGTTCCTTGCTGGGATTCTTTGCCCGTTTCTGTTTGGACAAACGCTTCAAAAAGCGTATCAATTTCCTCAGGCGCAATACCCGCACCCGTATCTTCAACTTCAAAAGTCAGGGTGTAAGGAAGATCTACTGATCGCTCTTCCAATCTAACCCTCAGGATGACGCTTCCCTCACTGGTAAACTTGATGGCGTTCCCCAATAAGTTGATTAAAACTTGACGCAGTTTTTTGTCATCAGTATTGATATATCGGGGGAGATCGGAAGTTCGTTCTACAAAAAACTCTAAGTTTTTAGAGTCTGCCCTCAATGCCAACATTTCTTCGACTAAATCTAGTAAGGCATATAAATCAAAATCAGTAGGATATAGCGTCATTTTTCCCGACTCGATTTTTGCCAAATCCAAGACATCGTTAATCAGCGATAATAAATGTTCGCCGCTGCGGTTGATGATACCCAGATTCTCTTGTTGCGTTTGGGTGAGAGAGGTTTCGCGGTTCATTAATTGGCCAAAACCAAGGATGGCATTGAGAGGTGTCCGCAGTTCGTGGCTCATATTCGCAAGAAATTCGCTTTTAGCTTGATTGGCAAATTCTGCCGTGTTTTTGGCTTGCTGTAGTTCAGCAGTTCTCTGCTCTACCCTGTCCTCTAGTACCTGATTTGTGTTTTCTAGTTCTGCATTGGTGCGATCGAGTTCTTGATTGGTGCGTGCTAAATTCGCAAAGGAGGCTTGTAATTGCTGCGCCATTTCATTAAAGGAGCGTGAGAGCACCCCCAGTTCGACAATCCCTTTGACCTCCACCTGTTGATTCAAATCCCCTTGGGCGATCGCTACAGAAGCCTTGCCCAGACGTAGAATGGGTTGTGCGATCCAACGAGAGGCGATTAACCCTAATCCAATTGCAACAAATAACGCTAACACGCAAAGGAGAATCGTTGTCCGTGTGTTCTCATTGATTTGTTTCATGAAGTCAGATTCGGGAATGGTTGTCACCACTAACCAATCCAAACCGTATTTATCTTTCCAGGGTGTGACTTGGACGAACTGACGTCCTTGTTTTGTCTGAAAATTTAATTTTTGTTCTGCTTTTATCTCTTGGAAACTACTAAATCTCTGTTTGATATACTTCGCGGTTGATTGAATTTGAGCATCAGAACTGTTGAGTGCGCTGAGTCGCTTTGCTTCGCCCTTGACCAAGACAAAGGGTTTTTCAGTACTCGAGCTTCCAATTAATAGACCATCGCGTTCGATGATAAACGTTTTGGCTGTTGGACTAATTTTTAATTGCTGTAAGAAATCGCTAATGCCGGACAGGAGTAAATCGATACCAGCCACGCCAACAAGTCGATTGTTAGCATCATAAATGGGACGAGTGGCATTAATGGCAACGTACCCTTTTAATGCTTCTCCATCCCAATTGTATACCGGACTCCAGATTGGTTTACCGACTTTAGCCGTTGTTGTATACCAAACCTCTGATTTGGGATTGTATTCATCGTCTACGACCAGGACTTTGCTACGATTACCTCGGCTATCAGTTGCATAGGTGTAGTCTTTCCAATTGGTCGCAGATGAGATTTCATCAATGGTGACTCCCTGTCCTGGCAAATACCTTCCTGCTCCAGAAAATTCTCCCGTTTTCAGTGCATATTGAATGAAAGATACATCGGGAAAAGCTTGTAGTTGCTTCCAAAAATAGTGACCTGTAGTTTTAAAATCCTTTAAATTCAATAAGCCCAATTCGATTGCATCGCGATTAATCTGATTGATTTTTCCTGGCGTTTCTAAATAGTTATCCAGATGCTTGGAGACTAAATCGCTGCTTTTATCGATTAAGCGATCGGCCAGATCGTTGACGGCTTGTTGCCCATTCTTGAAAGAAAGATAGCCCACCAATCCTACTGCACCAAAAATTTGCACCACAAAAGGCAGCACTAAAATCAAACGCAGAGGCACCCCTCTAAACTTTTGAAAGGTCTGGGTCTCGTGCTTTTTTGATGACTCGATTGAGCTAGATGATTTCATACACATAGAAACTCACTTCCCTTCTTCTAGAGTTCCCCTAAAACCCCGTTAAAGCAACATTGACACGATATTTGTCGATACTCACCATCTCATGCAGGCAGATTAAGGTGCATTTAGCGTCCGATGTTCGGTAAAAAGTCGATATATACTGACAAGTCAAAACTCGGGTAATATGGGCTTCTAATCGCGATCGCTGTAAACAGGGGTTGTTTTGTATCAATTGATATCAAAGTGATCCCGATCGCTGCCAGTGCATTCATGAAGTTTTACTGTATGCGTGCGTACAAGTAAAACGAACCGACATTATCGGTTCAATTCATGAAAAATGAGGCTTTGTTCCGATGTTAAAACAAAACATTGTTGGGGATACGATTGCAAACGAAATGCTTATGGAACTTTCTGACGGAGAACAAGAAGCTAGTAATGGCGGTATGTATTATGCACCGCCATCAGATACTCCTTCTTACATGCCAGAGGTCCCTTCTATTTCAATTGGTATGTATGGACCTCCAAGTGTGAGCTGTCCGGCCTGTAGTTCTGGCCAGAGCCCGCATTATTATGGTCCATTCAGAGACACCTCCAAATATGCGGCCTGAGTCCACATTAGTAATGTTACAAACCTTACACTGCACGGAGCAGTGTAAGGTTTTGTGAGTCGGTTGTCTGATATTCAAGATTTAATATGGGTTCATATTTAACATCCAGATAGGGAATATACCCCATGATTTTGCCTGAACTTGGAGTGGGAATTATCTATTTCCCAGGTCTTTACTTTCTTCTTGAAATGGCTCAAGATACCATTGACGCGATTGAAGTAGAACCCCAAACGTTCTGGTATAAATCGCGATCGCAGGATTCAGGTTACCGTCTGAACCAGGATGTCATCCAACAGTTAAGTCAGTTCAAACAGCCCAAAATTGTACATGGCGTTGGCTTTCCTATTGGAGGCACAACACCTTTTAGATTTGAGCTACCTACCCACATTCAAGGAAACGATCGCCGCAGTTAATGCGCCCTGGTGTAGCGAACATTTAAGTTTCAACCGCTTTGCAAGCGAGCGAGATGAATTTAATACTGGATTTCTCTGTCCTCCCCTTCAAACCCTTGAGGGAGTCAAAAAAGCAGCAGCTAATATTAGAGAGCTTAAAGCTAAACTTCCGATTCCATTTGCATTTGAGACAGGTGTAAACTACCTTCAACCCCTTGAGGGAGAACTGTCCGACGGACAATTTTTTGCTGCGGTTGCTGAAGAGGCAGATTGTGGAATTGTGCTGGATTTGCATAACCTCTGGTGCAACGAGCAAAATGGCCGTCAACCTTTGCGAGAGGTTTTGGCAGAGCTTCCTCTAGAGCGAGTTTGGGAAGTCCATCTAGCAGGCGGACAAGACTATCGGGGATATTGGCTGGACGCACACTCCGATCTCGTTCCCGTTCCATTGATGGAATTAGCAAAAGAGATTATTCCCACACTGCCCAATCTCAAGGCACTCATTTTTGAAATATTGGAAGATTTTGTAAAAATCAAAGGGATTCAACCTGAAGCACTACTGGATCAAGTTCGACAACTGCGATCGCTGTGGGGACTTAAGGGGTAGCCGTGTTAGTACTGCGATCTCATCCCCCTCAAGCGCATTGAATGCACCTAGCCTTGAGACAACAAATCGATTGCCTTCTGCCGCCGAATGGGAAACAGCATTAGGAGAATCGATCGCACTTAGGCCAACGACCCAACCGTTTGGCAAAGACCTGAATTGCGACCCAGGCACCCAAGTGTTTCAACATTTAGTCGCAAGCCAACGGGGAGGGATGATTGTGACCAGCTTACGCTTGAGCACTCGCTTATTAACACTGAGCTTAGGTGAGCCCCAATTTCAGGAACTATTAGAAACATTCTGGAAAACAACACCTCCAGAACGCTTTGCCTCAGACGAAGCCTCGAACTGGGCGACTTATTTACAGACTCTCTCTCTCAGTGTTCCCTTTCTAGAAGATGTTCTAAGGTTTGAGTTAGCGTCCCATCAGGTCTTGAGCGAAGGCACCCCACAACGCGTGATGTTTAGTAGCGATCCATTTCCGATTTTGTCAGCCCTCCAACTAGTACAAGGAGGCTGAAGTTTAGCCACCCATTTTAGGCTGCTAACGCCTTTCCCTTATAAGTCCACTTAAAGGGTTTTGCCATAGTGCGGTTGAAGT
>JAAURS010000255.1 GCA_012032135.1 Acaryochloridaceae cyanobacterium RU_4_10
ACCGTGACGGTGTCGCCATCAATCTCGCGATCGCCGTGTTGGGATCGATCAATACAGGTAAAGGAATCACATGCTGAAATTGTGGGAGTCCAACCGTATCCTTTAGGTCAAACAAGTCAGCTGAAATTTGCGAAGCGACTTGACACGCTCCCATCAAACAAAGGGTTTCCGGCATTGCTTGAATACATAAAGTCTCTGCGACAACATAAGGAATTTTAGCCTGTAACACAATTTCTGCATCGGTTTCTCGCACTTCAACTGCCGAGATTGAAGTGTCACCCCGATTTGCAGTCCATAACGTTGATTTGCAGTCGTTTTGCCCTAAGTAATTCAGTTGTTGAGCGAGACACTGTTGCAGAAAACTCAGTGTCTTTAACGTCTGCTCGCAAACAACATCCATAGAACCTTGCCTTTGACGTGGAACAACCAACCGAGTCCTGTCTCAACCTGCAAAACGAGATCGAACAGCCCAACCATCAATTTAGAGGGAAAAAGTGAGGAAAAAGTAAGGAAATTGCATCGATTGTCTTAACATCTCAAAAGCTTTGCGGCGAAGATGGGTTGTGCTGGTGCTTTGTCCGATCCATCGCTTTTGCACTTAAAGGATGATAGGAACTTGAACATTTGTCGCGGAGGAAGCTTCTAGATCATTTTCATTTCCCATCCATTTCCGGCGAGCGCGGACCCGCTCCAATCGATTGAGCACCCGTGCAACCATTTCCGGTTCCACAATGGGTTTGCGGATATAATCATCTGCTCCTACCATAAAAATTTTCCGAACGATCTCTGTATCTTGATGAGCTGTCAAAAATAAAACCGGAAGTTCGCCCCAGTAAGGATCGTTCCGCACGGCTTGGCACAATTCTAGACCGTTAAAGTGAGGCATTTCTACATCTAAGATCAGTAAATCCGGTGCAAATGTTTCCAATACCTCCCAAAATTGTTGTGGATCGTCCAGCGTCGTAACCTGCAATCCCCAAGGTTCTAGGATTGCGTCTAAAGTTGTCAATACGATCGGATCGTCATCGACTACCAAAATTCTACGTCCTACTTCCTGGGATTGAGTGAGGACTTGATTTACCATTTCTAAAAGGCGATGGGGTAAAATTGGTTTTTGCAGAAACGCTCGTCCACCCAGCCGCGCAACTTCCACCCGATCCATTAAGCGCTTGCGTCCAGTCATCACAAGAACCGGGAGCGAGGGATTTTGGTTCATGAGTTCTGCTAGAAAGGTCAATCCATTTTCTCCGGTCTCTGAGAATGTCAGGTCCAACAAGACCCCATCAAAGGCTTCTTGAGCAATGGCTTGACGCCCTTGGGCTAAGTTGGTCGCAATTTCTATTTGAAAGTTAAAAAACCGAGATACGGTCTGGATTTGCCCTGCAAGTTCAGCATCATCATCCACCACTAGGAGTCGATGCATGAAGGAAGATCCTCCTTCACCCGGAAGTTCCACAGACGCCACAGGTCCATTTTCATCCTGAGACTTTTTTGTCGATCTTCCCTGTCCTGATTGACCGCTTGTTTTAATGCTGCAACCCATTCTGAAAGTTGCAGCGCTTCCTTGGGTCCTAATTGGCTTTCACTCCGCAGTAATTGCTCGATGTGCCGTGCCAGTTCTGAACCCTGCGGCACTCCAAATGCACCCAACGTTCCAATTAACCGATGGGATTCTAAGATGGCTTGCTGCTTCAGATCGGGGTCCAAAACGTTTCCAGCCATTAACTGGGTACCCATTTGCTCAAATAATTCAAAGATTGCTGGCAAGTTGACCTTAAATTTCTCCCAAACTTTAGCGATCGCCGCTGTGACTTCTGCTTCCGCTTGCTTGCGGTCAATCCCTTCCCGATAAGGAGATAGCTCCACGGATTGCTGCTGCTGAACGTCACGGTCTGAATTCAGAGCGGGATCGGATTCCATGGGATCTGGCTTGAGCCGATAACCCAGTCCGTAGACCGTTTCAATGAAGTCCGCAGTCATTCCCACTTTCTTGAACTTTTGCCGCAATCCTTTAATTTGAGTGGTTACCGCGCGCTCTCCTGGAAACTCATCCACGTTCCAGACATTATCCAAAAGACTGCTTCGGTTAAAAATGCGGCGCGGATTGCGGAGAAATAGCTCTAATAACCCATACTCTTTGGGTGTTAAGTGCAGGAGTTGATTGTCGTAGCTTACTTCGTTGGTACTCAGGTCAAGCTTCAGTTTTTCCCACACCAGCACCGTATGCAAGGTTGCCTGCCTGCGCCGCAATAATGCCTTAACGCGAGCCACCAATTCTGATAAATCAAAGGGTTTGACAACATAATCATCAGCCCCTGCTTCTAGTCCCCGAATGCGATCGCCACTGGTGTTTTTAGCGGTCAGCATCAAAATGGGCATTTGACAGCCCTGCGATCGCAGTTGACGGCAAAGACTCATCCCATCAATGCCAGGAATCAAGACATCCAGGAGAATCAGGTCATAGTCGTAGGCTGCTGTTAGCTCTAGACCCGTTTGCCCATTCTCAGTTGTGTTGACAAGATAATGATGGGCTGTCAGGGCGTTAGAGATTAGAGAAGCAGTATATTCATCATCCTCAACAAGCAGGATTTTCATGAGGAGTCACGGATTGCTTTTCTCACCACCCTAGGGATTAAATATGAGGAAATTGTGAGGATGAGAAATTTAACTTTTCGACGGGAAGTCCTTAATTTCCTGGCGGATGGAGCAATAGAGCGATCGTAAAAAGGCATATTCAACCCTTCACGCAAACCACCTGCTTCAGCGTAGCCACAATCTCCACCAAATCGGCTTGATTTTGCATCACAGTTTCAATGGGTTTATAGGCCGCCGGAATTTCATCAATCACCCCCGCATCCTTGCGGCACTCAATCCCGTCGGTTTGACGCACCACATCATCTACATCAAACTCCTGCTTTGCCTTACTGCGAGACATCAACCGACCCGCCCCATGACTGCAAGAACAATAGCTTTCAGCATTTCCTTTCCCCTTCACAATGAAAGACTTTGCTCCCATCGATCCGGGAATAATGCCGTAATCTTCTGTTCTCGCCCGCACCGCACCCTTGCGGGTGACATAGACCTCTTGACCGTAGTGCGTTTCTTTTTCAGCGTAATTGTGGTGACAGTTCACCACCAATAAGGGCTTGGTGGGCTTGCCGCCCGCAACGTGTTTTTCCACAATTTGCTTAAAGCGGTTCATCATCACCTGACGGTTAAAGCGGGCATAGTCTTGCGCCCACTGTAAGTCTCGCCAATATGCTGCAAAATCGGGTGTTCCTGCAACAAAGTAGGCCAAATCTGGATCTGGGAGTTGAATATTAGCCAACCGTGCCAGTTCGCGAGCCGTCTTGATGTGGTTTTGAGCCAGCATGTTGCCAATATTTCTAGAGCCGGAATGCAGCATCAACCACACTTGGTTCTGCGTATCCACACATAATTCAATGAAATGGTTGCCGCCCCCTAAGGAACCCATTTGTCGCAACGCTTTGGTTTCTAAATAATGTTGTACCCCCTTGTGCAAGGTTTTGAAATCATTCCAACCCTGCCAGTTATAAACGGCTTTATCTGCTTCTTTATTTTCGTTAAAACCCACAGGAATCATGGCTTCAATATCCTGACGGATTTTTTTGAGTTTCCCGTCAAGCTGGTCTGCCATAAAGGGCATCTGCATCGCACCCATCCCACAACCAATATCCACCCCGATCGCAGCAGGAACAATGGCATCTTCCGTGGCCAACACCGAACCGACCAAGGCCCCTTTGCCAAGATGGACATCAGGCATGAGGGACACATGTTTGTAGACAAACGGCAATGAGGCCACATTTCGGGCCATTTTGGTTTCATCGTTGCTGAGGGGATGGTTGGCCCAAGATAGGACGGGCTTGGGCGTTGAAACGGACAATTCTTCGTAAGGCATAAGATTTCAACTGATTACATCAAGGCATTCAAAAACTCACGCCAAAGGTTGGCGCGTTCAAACAACCCTACCGCTAGGGGTTCAAGACTAGATTCGATCGCCCAACAAATGAATGATGACTGCTACAGGCAGCAAGACACATCCTGCTGGCTCTCCTGCCAAATCTTCACGAGATGTCCCTCAACGGTAGGGTCAAAGGTGGCAAAGAAAATCCCTTCTCCGGGCTTTTCCTGTTGGGCTAACCAATATCCTTGCAGACGCATTTCGACCTGGGCCGCACTCTTTTGGATCAATGCCAAAGCTTGAGTTGGGTTTTGGGCGGACTCTTGGTGCGTCATCGCTCTGGAAGAGCTAGCTATCGCACCTGCCAATGCCTTCAATGCTGGGAGAGAATGCCCCACCAACAAAGAGACTGCAATAGGCTCTAATCCAAGGGGTTCTCCCACCCGCAAACTCAACAACACTCGTCTGCGTAGAATGCTCTCCAAAGATTCATAAGAGTGCTCTAAAGTAGCACCCGTTGAGGTGTATGTGATTTTCAACATAAAAATTCCTAAGATTCATTTTTCTCTTCTCGTTACACAAAACAGAACTGCTGACCGCGAGCGTCGTCAGCTAAATGGTGGAGACCCCAAGCACAGCAGCATCGTTCGCCTGCTGCTGCGCTGAATGGTTTGAAATTTCTCATGCATGAAATCAAACCCTTGACATTGACCAGAAGCAACCCAAACTTCAGACATTCGCTTGAATGACTGGCTCAACCCCTGTGGTTGCATTTTTATTTTCGTGTCGGGGTACCACAAAAAAACTAAAGCCAATACGTTTAGAACTGAGTCAAGGGAGAGGTGGGTGAAAGTGTTTTTAATATACTACAATCGTAGTACAATCTGTCAAGATCGCGGAAAGGAGAACGCTGAAGTGACAAATTTGCGCCAGGTGCCCACGCGGAAATGCAAGTTACAAGCATTCGCCTAGAGCAAGAGCTGAAAGAGCATTTGAAGGAACTTGCCGGACATCAAGGGTATCAAGCCCTGATCAGAGAAATTCTTTGGGAATACGTCCAACAGCGCCAGCATAGCCCATCTGTCCAGCTTCATAGTACCCAAATTCGAGCAACCCTTGCGGCAACCGCTCAAGCAACAGAGTATTGCGCTTTGACGGGACAAATCATTCATCCCAATGAACCGATGCTTTTAGGACTCACCCCTGAGGGCCGTTTGGTCTCTTTGTCTATCGATTGTTTTGACACAGTTTTAGCCCCCGTCTGAGTTGCGATCGAAATCACATATTTAGAGCGAACTGGGTCACTTCAACGCCCCAATGAGTAGCGCATTCTATGGACATAGCCTAGATGTAAGGAATGGGACTCATGAGTGGTGGTGGATGGTGGCTCAATCGAATCAATTGTTCTCTATTCCTAGGGCTGGGGATTGGATTCAGTCCAGTTCTGATGCCTTGGGCGATCGCCTCTGAGAAGCCTACAGACACGCCCCATCAAGAGGGTATTTATCTGTATGGGGAAGCCAGTACTACCCATCAAGTAGGCAAAGGATACGTTATTTTTACGCAATCAGGCCAGAAGGTTGTGGGCGCACTTTATGCTCCGCAGTCAGAATACAGTTGCTTTATTGGAAAACGGACCCAAACCCAGTTGAATGTAAATATACTTGAACCGATCGCTCAAGGTGAGACATCTGAGGGAAGTGCATTTGACGTAGCCATTCCTAAACTGTACGCTATTGCGAATATTGGAGCGGCGGAGCGACAGTTGTTAGCCACCTGTCAGCAAGAGGCTTTAGCGCTCGAGCAAAACGGAATCAAAACTTCAGCACAACCCATTCGCTCAAAAGTATTGATGCGCTAACACCCAATCTTGATGAAATTGGTAAACTAAGGGCACCCATTAATGGCGTCTCCCCTTTGAGCACAGTAAGCGATGTCTGTAGAAACCATCACCAAACCTTCAACGGTTCGTAAACTAGCTCCCCGCTATAAAGTTCTCCTCCACAATGATGACTTCAATTCAATGGAGTATGTGGTGGGAGTTCTATTGAAAACCATTCCCAATCTTTCAGAGCCTCAAGCGCTCAATATTATGATGGAGGCTCACAACCACGGCTTAGCACTGGTGATTGTGTGTGCCCTAGAACATGCGGAGTTTTATTGTGAAACGCTGCAAATGCACGGATTGCTGAGCACCATCGAGCCTGATGAGTGACGCTTTATTTGGCTTGCGATCTCAGCCGTGCCATGAAGAACCCATCCATCGTCTGTTCGTGGGGCCAAATTTTCATCCAGCCTTCTGGGGACTGAAATGCTGACAACTCGGAACTGGGTGGTTCTAGAATCCACTGGGGATGGGTTTCCAAAAACTGCTGGATTACTCCTTCGTTCTCTTGTGGGTGAAGGGTACAAGTTGAATAAACGATCGCGCCGTTGGGCTTGAGGTGCTGAGTTGCAGCATTGAGCAGTTGCGTTTGCAGAACGGACAGTTCTTGCACGCTTTCAGGGGTTTGTCGCCACCTTGCATCTGCATGACGATGTAAGGTTCCTAGGCCGGAACAGGGTGCATCCAGTAAAATATAATCCGCTAATGGGATATCTGAGGACAGTTCCCGTCCGTCACCCTCCCAAATATTTACAGCGGCGGTGAGACCTAGCCGTTCCAGATTTTGCTGCAATCGCCGCAGGCGGGATGCTGTGCGATCGCAAGCCCAAACAGTTCCCTGACCTTGCATGAGTTCGACTAAATGGGTGGTTTTACCACCTGGAGCAGCACAGATATCAATGACGACAGATCCGGGTTTTGGGTTAACGAGATGTCCCACCAATTGCGCGCTGGCTTCCTGGACGGTCCACCAGCCTGAGTCGTAACCAGGCAATTTTTGAATAGGGCCGGGATTTCCCACAATACGGAGTGCTTGGGGTAAGTGCGGTAAGGGCGTTGTCGTAATGCCTTGGGTGGCAAAAGCTGCTTGGACGGTGTCGCGATCGCATTTCAGTGGATTCACTCTCAGATCGAGATTTCGGCGGTTGATTGAGGGTTACACACAGTTGCTCGGCTGCTTCAATCCCGATTGCTTCAACCCAAGTTTTCACGATCCAATCTGGGTAACTGTGTAATACGCCCAAGCGTTCCACCGGATCGACGGATAGTTCGAGCGGGT
>JAAURS010000256.1 GCA_012032135.1 Acaryochloridaceae cyanobacterium RU_4_10
AGGTAATCACAACGTAGGGACCTGTTTTGGCCTCCAGATTCATCCGCGTGTAGGTTTCATCAATGACTCTATTTTCAGCGGAAATGGTGAGGGTACCGCCCTGGGGCATAGCGTCACGGGCGTTTACGCAGAAGTTCATAAAGACCTGATGCAATTGGGTTGCGTTAGCAGGAACCAGCCACAGGTCTTGTGACTCGATGTTGCGGATGTTTGTAATGGACTTGGGGAAAGTGCTCCGAATCACCTGGTCTAGTTCATCTATCAGGTGCTTGACTTGGAGGGGGGCGCGTTCTCCTTCTAACCCACGGGCAAAGGTCAAAATCTGTTTCACTAGAGCCGCGCCCCGCTTTGCATTATCCTCCAGCATGGTTAGCAATTGCTGGCTCTTCTCGCTTAAAGGTTCTGGGAGATTGAGGGGTAAAAGAGGGGCGATTGCCAGAATGGGAGTCAGAATATTGTTCATATCGTGGGCAATCCCACTGGCAAGGGTGCCCAGGCTCTCCATCCGTTGAGCGCGAAGGAGTTGCGATTCTAGTTGTTTCTGCTCGGTAATATCCCGCGCAATCACTAACACAGACTCTACCGAACCATCTAGGGCAAATTCTGGCACACAACGAGACTGATAGTATTTGAGACCGCTTGGGGCTGGAAACTCAAATTGGATTGAGACTTGCTCCCCGGTCTTAAAGACTTGCTTCAGCGCTTCTTCCCATTGCAGGAGCTGGTTCTCGGGCATTCCTAAGTCTCGGTTTGTTTTACCTAAAAAGTCCTGGACCAATAAACCTGTTGCCTCTTCTACCGCTGGATTGACGTAGAGATGTCGCAGATCTCGATCGAAACGGGCAATAATATCGGGGGCATTTTCCGTTAGGGTTCTAAATTCCTGTTCCCGTTGGTATAAAACGGCTTCGTTGCGTTTGCGCTCGATCGCATAGCGAATGGAGCGCATCAATAATTCACTACCACTCGTATGTCCCTTCACGAGATAATCCTGTGCCCCAGCTTGCATTGCGCGAAGGGCTAGGGTCTCATCCGCCATCCCCGTCAGCACCACAATGGGCATTAGAGGAACCCGATCGTAAATTTGAACAAAAGTTTCCAGCCCCTCGCTATCTGGCAGGAGCAGATCCAGAAGCACCACATCAAAGGTTTCCGATTGAAGGCGATCAAGAGCCTTGGCCAACCGATCGACATGTACCAGTTCCAATTCAAAGTGAGTAATGTCTGCCAGGGTTTCCTGGAGCAAGAGAACATCCCCAGGATTGTCTTCAACTAATAAAATCTTAATGGGAGGATTATCCATAATATTTAGCTGGACGGCAATCTCACAATCTTGAACCAGAAGTCCTCTATAGACTTTATGACCTCGATAAATTGGCTAAACCCCACAGGTTTTTTGAGGTAGCAGTTTGCATAGTGATTGTAGGCTCTCAGAACATCCTCTTCCGCCAAAGATGTGGTCAGAATCACGACTGGAATCCGTCTGAAATTTTCATCGGCCTTAATCTCTGCTAGGACTTCATGGCCGCTTTTCTTCGGCAAGTTTAAGTCCAGCAGGACCATATCTGGATAAGGGGATTTGGCATAGGCGCTTTGCTGGTGCAAAAACTCCAGTGCGGCAACGCCATCCTCAACTACGTTGAGGTGAACCTGCAATTGACTTTCTTCAAAAGCAAGGGTCGTTAACTCCACATCCCCAGGATTGTCCTCAACGAGTAAGATTTCAATCGGTTTGTTGATAACGGCAGACTTCATGATGAGATATCTCCTGAGTCAGGCAGCGTAAAGTAAAACGTCGAACCCTCACCGGGAACTGACTCCACCCAGAGAGTTCCCCCATGCCGTTCTACAATCTTCTTGCAAATTGCTAAACCCATGCCTGTCCCTGGATAATCTGTTCTGCTGTGCAATCGCTGAAAAATCACAAAGATGCGCTGGGCGTATTGCGATTCAATACCGATACCATTGTCGCGCACTGAAAACAACCACTTGCCATTTGTTCGCTTTGCCCCTATCTGGATTTGAAGGGGATCCTCGCGACGGAATTTGATGGCGTTACCGATCAAATTTTGAAATAATTGCGTCAGTTGCGTGACATCCGCATTGACCTGCGGGAGAGGGTCGTGGGTGATGGTTGCGTTGCTCTTGGCGATCGCGACTTGCAGATTGCGGAGCACACTTTGCAAAACCGCTTCGCACTCGACCCGGACAAAGTCTTGGCCCCGCGAACCCACCCGCGAATACCCCAACAGATCGTTGATGAGGGTTTGCATTCGGGCTGCGCCATCTACGGCATAGTCAATAAACCGATCGGCTTTATCATCAAGCTGTCCTTTATACCGTCGTTGGAGGAGTTCTAAATAACTAGTAATCATCCGTAACGGCTCTTGCAAATCGTGGGAGGCGACGTAGGCAAACTGCTGCAATTCGTCGTTAGAACGCGCTAGATCCTGCTTCTGCTGTTGTAACTCAAGTTCGGCCTTCTTGCGATCGGTAATGTTGGTTGCAGTCCCAATAATTCGATAGATCTGATTCCGTTCGTCGCGGAGAGGCACTAAAGTCGTTAATGTCCAGATAACGTGGAATTCAAAATCGAGCTGTTCTTCGTAGGTAATGCTAGTTCCCGCTTGCAAGCAACGTTCGTAGTTTTGCCGTACCGCCAAACCAAGGGCTTCTCCAAAGGCTTCTTCGGGTGTTTTGCCCTGAATCTGAGCATTGGTAACGCCTGCGTATCGTTCGGATACCGGATTGAAGTTGATATAGCGCAATTCCCCATCGGCTGAAACATCCACGACAAAAATCGCCTGTTCCGTGCCATCGTAAATACTTTTGAGAAACGCTTCTTGTTGCCGCAACTGGATTTCAGCTTGCTTGCGATCGCTGATATCCGTGGATATCCCGCACACAGAATCGATTTTACCGTCGCGATCGAAGAGCGGAAATTTAATCGTCAGGTAGGTATGTAGCCCATCATCTTGAGGCGCAATTTCCTCTGACTCAATGGGAACACCCGCCACAAGAACTTTTAAGTCATTTTCCCGAAAGGCATCGGCAATCTCCTTCGGAAAAATATCATGGTCTGTTTGGCCTTTGACCTTCTCTCTCTCCAGGTGAAATAACGTTTCGTATTGGCGATTAATTAAAATGTACTGCCCCTGAGGGTTTTTGATATAAATCACGGAGCCCGCATTATCAATGAGGGCTTGCAATCGTTCTTCACTTTCTCGGAGCGCGGTTAAAGCTTGTTTGCGATCGGTAATATCGTTACCAATCCCTAGAAACCCCGTAATATTATTCGACCCATCGCGCAATGCGGTGACCGATAACTCCACTGGAAATCGGCTCCCATTTTTACGAATATAAGACCATTCGTGCTCAGTGGGTTCGCCGCGACGAGCCTTCGCCACAAATACCTCAAATCCCGGTTCAATGAGGGTTCCTAGTTCCTGCGATAGTTCCTGTGCCCTCAGCACCACCTCCTCTGGATCGTGAATAATCGCAGGGGTTACTTGATTGACGATCTCTGCCTCTGTATACCCCAACCACTCTTGGGCGGCCTTATTAAAGGTGCGAATGGTGCCATCGACGGTGGTGGAAATGATGGTGTAGTTGGCACTGTCTAAAATAGCGCGCTGGAGAACGGTGGTTTCTTGAAGCATGACTTCTGCTCGCTGCCGTTCGGCCACTTTAGCCTTCAATTCCTGATTTGCTTGAGCGAGTTCGGTCGTGCGCTCCTGAATACGAAGCTCTAAATCGTCGTAGGCACTACGAAGGGCTGCCT
Source organism: Acaryochloridaceae cyanobacterium RU_4_10 (assembly GCA_012032135.1). Lineage (GTDB taxonomy): Bacteria > Cyanobacteriota > Cyanobacteriia > Thermosynechococcales > Thermosynechococcaceae > JAAURS01. The sequence continues at coordinate 3,782 of JAAURS010000256.1, forward strand.
CTGCGCGTTCGCGTTCTGCAATCTGAATTTTCAATTCCTGATTAGCGTTCTCCATCTGGGCTGGACTCGATAGCGCTAACGCCTGCGGCACCAAAGGTACAATGGTCATTGCAGTAAAGACTGAGACAACTGCCGTTAAGGCTTTAAGCGATCCCGACAGCCAATAGGTTGGGTGCCATAGGGTCCAGACCTCCATCAAATGGGTTATGCCGCAGGCAATAATAAAGGCGCTAAAGAGTAGAAAAATTTTCTTAAACGGTAAATCTTTGCGATTCTTGACGAAATAAAGTAGGACCAATGGGATTGAGAAATAGGCCAGAGCAATTAAGGCGTCTGAGAGAAGGTGAAGCCAGACTAGCGGTGTATTCCAGAGATAGCAGTGCCCGTGGGGAATAAAAGGTCCTGAACTCAAGAGGTTGGTTATGAATTCTGGCATAAATTCTCCTTCGTTTTTGGGGAGATGAATTTGCACCTATACCCTTCACCATACCAAACTTAGTAAAAGTTCATTTTGCCAGAGAATTCTGGCAAAATGCGCCCATCTTGAGGTCAATTACGATGAAACACCGGAGCTGAAGGTGATAGAAAAGTAGATCTAGTCTGTACTCTGTACCATCTATTTCCAAGGGGTACTGGCTACCCACAAAGGAAAAGCCCATGCCCAGCTCTAGGAGAAAGTCCCGCATATGGGTCACGAGATTACGCTCTAGTTCAAGTTCCTGGACATTTTTGCTGAGAGTGAGGAATTCAAAATTATAGGGGTCTTTGAGGATCTGCTGGGCTAGGTCAGACTGGGGCTTTGGCAGGGCCTGGTCAAAGTTTGTAATCGCGTTTCCCTGGCGTTCAAAGAGTTGACTCTCAATCTGGAGTACGAGGACGTTCCGGCTCCAGCCATTGGCGATCGTTTGCTGGATGTACCAGAGGCGCTGTTCTGGGTCTTTTACTTTGTCCAACAGCACGCAGTTATGGAACCAAGGAATTTGTCCAGCAGCCTGCTGGACAATTGACTTATCGGGATAGGCTTCCGCAAAAGCCCTCATATACAAGAGGTTCGTCCGAGAAAGTCCAGTCATGTCAGGAAACTCAGTTTTGAGGTCTTTGGCCAACTGTCCAATGACTTTTGCTCCCCAACCCTCGGATGCCTGACGGGACAAAATTTCTCGGCCAATCTGCCAATACAGCAACACCAGTTCCCGATTAACTGCAAGGGCAGCTTTGACTTGGGCTTGCCGAATCCGAGCTTTCAGGTCTCGCAGAAACTCGGCATATTCTTTACCCGAAATCGGAAGATTTTTGGCCATTCATGACTCCTGCACCATCCACTGACCGTTATTATGCGGCACAAAATTCATTTTTCTCCGAAGAAGATTATTACGTAGCGTGAACTGACGATAGCCAATCGCACTCAAACATTACTACCAGCAAGATTTCGCCAGAAATGCGATCGCAAGGCTAATGATTTTGCTCGCAAGTAGCAGCTTGATCGCTGGCTCACCTTGAAACACTAGGAGAAGCTTTATTGGATTTTTCGGAATCTCAACACTCTATTTCGTGTGCAGGTATTTGTAGGTGCAATGCGACTGCCCCTTATCTAACTCTTGGTTGAATTTCAAAAGCCATCTCATGTCGATAAAAACATACGTTGAACTCGGCAAAGAAGTTCATATGCCCAAGAATGATTGGTGCATCTCTTGCTTGCGTCCAGGCAAACACAAGCAGGATAGGGGAAAACTGAGCAACTGTAGCTGTAAGTGCTAACCCCCTTGCTTCACTACGTCCCAAGTTGCCGCTGAGCTGGACCTGAACGGTTTGCTCCTCCCAAATGGCCCCCAACTGTAAGCCAAGCTCATAGGGTAAAACATTGACGCTTGCTCCAGTATCAAGCAGTGCAACAACCTCGACTGAATTACTGTTGATCGAGAGGGTCAGGGGCAAGTAGGGCATAATGACAGAGCGTCCAAAGCTATCAATACGCTCTGTAAAAGAAAAACGCTGACTGTCATGCATTGGCATTTGCTTGAGTTGTCGCTAAAAGGTCTGCTAAGGCTTGAATTGAGTCAGGATCGGCTTGGGGAGACCATACCACTGCTTCAGTTGATGCCAGTTGGTTCAGGAGATCGTTTTTGACGGCGGCGGCGTCATCAAGCCCCAGGCTACATCCATCTTCTCTAGCGACTGCAAGCAGGAGAACATGAATCAAGCGTAATTTATCCTGATGGGACAGTTGATTGATGCTAGGGAGGAGTTCGCTGAGGGGCATGTTATGGCATTAAAAGGGTATAAATCCTAGTTTAGCCCAATTTTGATATTAGAGCCGTTCTAAATTCGATCGCCCAACAATAGCAAAATTCGGAAAAGCGATCGCATCAAATTCTTTCTCTAAAATCGAAAGGTTCTTTGCTACTTGAGATTTCTATACGATCGCCCTCAACCACTCCTACCAGGAAGGTTGCGCTGGAAATGAAATCGCAAGGCTAATGATTTTTGCTCGCAAGTGGAAGCTTTATCGCTGGCCCAGCTTGAAGCACTGGGAGAAGCTTTATTGGATTTTTCGGAACTTTCTGATTGGGTGGATTGGTTGGTGGCTAATGAATTGGGGTGAGTGGTGTTTGGGAGATTTGGGCGTATCGTTTTTAGGGTACTTTCTATACTGAAGGACATGGAAAACTAACGGCCATGAGTTGATCGGTAACCTGTAAAATCAGCCGATGCCCCGTGTGTCCCATCCATCCGCTCCAATGGGTAGTTAGGTACAGGAAGTACGGCAACTTGGACCGAAAATATTGTACCGCCGCCGGGATTTTGGGTGACTTTGTGAAGGGCGATTGCCCCAAAAACTCAGCATTAGCCCTCACGTTCATGAGCAGTCCCATCCGAATAGAACTGCACTGCAATGACGGCAGAGAAACTTGTAGAATGCCGGATCGCATCCGGGGGCATAGGACTCGGTGATGCTAGACCAGTCAACCGCTTTAAGGTTATAGTGTTGCTGCCATAATAGTTTAGTTTCCTCGCTTGCAGATTGGATATCGCCTACCGATGCATCACCATGATATTCACAAGCATCATTGCAGTGGGTTAGCCACTCTTCTTGTTGCCAAGAAGTATACGCGGGTGTCCGCAAATGAACTTCCTCAATGATTGACTCATGAAGGTCAGCTTTTCTCAGCGGAAGGTCATCTGCGAATGACGCGCCGAGGTGTGTAGACGCTGAACCATCAGCAATACACCAAGGGCATA
>JAAURS010000257.1 GCA_012032135.1 Acaryochloridaceae cyanobacterium RU_4_10
ACTTTTCTGACTCATATTTCCTCTCATATTTTTGAGAAGTTTTAGCAGCACTACCGTTACTGGTCAAAGTTAAGTTGGTGGACTACTAGCGTTGTTCCATAATTCTCCGCAGGAGAAAACTTGAGTATCTTGCCCCCAGCGACCATATTCCCCATAACTCGCTTCTGGACATCGGTGCTAAAAAAGGTGCCATTCATCATCACCGCAGATGGATAGCGAGCCACAAAACGGCTGAAGGGCTCAACGCCACGCGTGTATTTTGGACTATTCGCCCGAGTGGCGTTATGAGCCAAACCAATATTCAGAAACACGTTGGGATCGCGGAGGTCAATGATAGTGAGATAGAGATGCACATTACCCACCTTCCTATGTCCCATCCGAATTGGACGGGACGGAACTGCTGCGATCGCTTGTCCTGGATGAACAACACTTGCCTGATGAGGAGAACTCGCTCGCTGGTTTGTGGAGAAAGGAAGCTGTTTTTGGAGTGTTTCGGGAGTGGGACTTGGAGCAGGAATGAACCATTGGCCAATCAGAACCAAGAGAAGACTCGTTATAAACTCGATCGAAAGAAAGTATTTCTTTTTATATTTCTTTTTCTTTTTTTGATGCGGGGGTTCGGAATAGGTCATGAGGCTCTAATGTAATCTCTCCAATGGCATATTTCACTGTTTTAACTTACTGACAAGAGAACTTCACAGGTGAATGCATAAACTCATCAATGAACTATGCAATTCTTAATAAAAGGATTGAAAAGCCTATTGGCACTGTTCTATCAAAGTCATTCTCCACAAGGCTTTTAGCCGAAGTTGGTCTGTCATGGCGACAAAATATCCTCCCTGTGATGCGAATCATCTTACTTTTTTTTGAATATCACAATCGCAATAAGTGTATGGTCACAGTTTCAATTGGTGTCCAACCCTACACTTGTGCTTAACGAATTCAAGAAAAGACCCATGACAACTTCACTTCAGTCCCCATCTGATGTTACCGCCACCGCCTCATTCGCCAATACACCAGTCAAAATCGGACAGCCAGCATTCAAACGCATTTTTGCCAGCAAAACATTTTGGGGCGTTGTCTTTACCGCAGTTGCGGCGATCGCTCCCATCCACGGCACAAAAATCGATAGCGTTGCCCAGGCTACACCCGTACTGCGGCAGTCATTGGCTCTCAATTCTCCCATGACGATGGAGCAAGCCATTGAGCAATTAGCACTAGAACTTGCAAATCGCGATCGCGCTGCGGTAGGATTGCCTCCGGCGCAAGTTGACCCGCTCTTGTCGCAGATCGCTCAATCTCATGCTCGAGATATGCTAAGTCGGAACTACTTTAGTCACTATTCTCCAGAAGGAAAAACTCCTGAGGATCGTTTGGTCGCAGTAGGCGGAACGGGCGTTCCTTTCGAAAATATTGTGATAGGAAACAACTCTCGCTTTAGAGGTATCAATATCCGGCTTTTAGAAGGATTTCAAGACCAATGGATGCATAGCTCCTTACATCGTCAGAATATCTTGAATCCAAACCATAGAAAATTTGGGTATGGATTTGCGATCGATCCTGCTAGCAAAAGAGTTTACGCAGTTCAAGTCTTTCAACACGGTTAAAGTTTTGTGCCGATGGTGCAAGGAGAGTGGGCCATCGGCATAGGCATAGGCTGTACGTCGATTTCCGGTAAGGGACAAAATATGGAGGCCATCCGCTGCAAATCCTGGCTATGCATTTTCTCTTGCCATTTTTATATATCCAGAAATGCTTTCAAACTCTTTAAACCATCGCTGAATATGTGTATATTCGGACAAATCAAAACCACCCTCATCAGCTACATGCGTATATGCATACAAGCTAATATCAGCAATAGTTGCATTAGCACCAAGGAAAAATTTATTTTGTGCCAAATGTTTCTCCATTACCGAAAGAGCTTTATGACCACCAACCTGCTTCGCGTGGTATTCTGCTTCTCGCTCTTTGGGTAAACCTAGGTACTTATTTATGTACCGTGCTGTTGCAATATATGGCTCATGGCTATACTGTTCAAAAAATTGCCACTGTAAGACTTTAGCTCTTTCATACTTTTCTTTTGGCAAGAATTCAGTACCTTCGGCAAAGTAATTCAAGATCGCATTAGATTCCCAGAGGTATTTGCCATCACCCAATTCAATTACTGGAATTCTTTCATTTGGATTCATTCGCTTAAATTCTTCAGTATGAGTTTCGCTAGCAAGAATATCAACATGAATCCACTCATGTTTAATGCTGAGAAACTGCATCAATAGTTTGATTTTATAGCAGTTTCCTGACAACATATCTCCAAAAATTTTATACATGAGATTCCCTCGCTCAATTTCAATTTACATAACGTCTACGATCGCTCTATGCAGTCAACCTTTATACAACTTGACTACTCTCTTGTCTCATTCACCTGAGTCTCAATCCAGGCCAAATAGCTAGGGGAACCTGCTTGAATGGGAATGGCTAAAATTTCTGGAACTTCATAGCTGTGGAGTGCCAAAATTCTTTCCTGTAAAGCTGAACAACGATCGCGGGTGGTTTTGATGAGTAACTGCCATTCCGGTTCTTGTTGGAGTTGGTCTTGCCAAATATAAACGGAGCGCACGGGGATGAGATTGACACAAGCCGCTAGTTTTTCCTGAACTACGGTTTGAGCGATCGCCGTTGCTTCTGCCTCAGAAGACACCGTCACCAAAACCAAGCAAAATTCGGCATCGGACCCATGAACCATACACCTTCAACCTCAGAACTTCAGCCAAGCAAACACCTGTTCGACTGTAAGCCTTAACTCAACCCCATCTAGTACAGGTAAAATTGCACTGCCTTATAACAAACGAACCCTTCTATCTGGCAAAACAATCAGAATGATTTCATCTTTAGGATCGAGCAACCAACCTAACTCAGTTCCATGCTCAGAGCAATAGAGTAGTTTTCCTAAAACCTTTGTCTGGCTTTGATCTGGTGAAAGAATCTCAATAGCCCAGTCTGGCGGAATAAAAAAGCGATTTTCAACTTGACCGGAATCTTCACAGGGAATTCTATCCCATCGAAAAACCGAAACATCAGGAACAATGGAACCTTCACCAAAGTTACAGCGTAGTTCGGGGAAGGCAAAGGCAACTTTAGGTTCTTCAGTAACCTGATTGATGACAGAGCAAATCTTATATTGCAATCGACTGTGTTTGCCTTGAGGCATAGGTTTTTGAACCATCTCTCCCTGTATAAACTCTACAGCAGGTTTTGTTTCTGGTAGAGCTAAAAACTCGTCTAGTGTGAGTGTCTGCGTAGCGGTACCCATGAGATGACTCCAGCGGTTACTCCAATTTTGCCTGTTGCTCTATTTCCCAAATCGATCGCAATCCTTCGCGGTAAGTGGGATGGATGAGCTGCACACCCAGCTCCTGCTTAATTTTAGCGTTATTCACCCGACGACATTCTTTCCAAAAAGATAGGGCCATCGGGCTCAATTCAACGGTGTTATAGGGTTGTGGCGGAGGTGCAGAAATTCCCAATAACTTAGACCCTTCCTGAATTAAGGTACTGGGTTCTGAAGGTTCGTCATCCGCCACGTTATAGATAGAGCCTGGATGGGGCAATCGCATGGAAGCCCAGACAGTTTGGACGATATCATCCACATGAATGCGGCTAAAGACATGCCCCGGTCGATCGATCTGCTTAGCTTTGCCCGATCGCAGGCGGTCCAACGTACTGGAACCAGGACCATAAATGCCAGGAAGTCTAAACACATGGGCAGGCAATCCCGACTGCAAAAACGTAGCTTCGACAGCGGCCCGATGCTGCGATCGCACGTTTTGAGGCTGAAGCGGACTCTTCTCATCCACCCAAGCCCCTTGGGTATCGCCATATACGCCTGTGGTTGACAGGTAGCCAAACCAAGTTAACTGCGATCGGTTGAGGGTGGGCATCAGGCTGGCTGCCACTGGGTCAATTCCCCATCGTCGGGAGGGATCGAGTTTAGGACGTGGGTGACCCCATCCAGAGCCTCTTCGGGTAAAGGGAGTGTTGTGTCAGGGTAAGCAAACGGAAAAACTGGAACGTTCAACCCTTCAATGGGTTTTCCCAAACGATTGGTTGCGTAAACCTTAACTTTCTGTTGCGTTAAGTATCGAGCGAGATGGGTTCCGGTGTATCCACACCCGAGAATTAAAACCTTCATAAATTTATGGGGTGTGATGAGTCGTTTTATGGTGACTGAGGCGATGAGGGGAGGGCAGGGGGTGGCGGGGGCGTTACGGCGGTGCCAGCCGCATTTGGGGATGCTTGAAAGGGTAGGGTTGGATTGGCACTAGGGAGGGTATTGGGAAGAATTCCAGAGTCCGTTGGAGGTTGAGTTTGTCCTGGGTTGAGGGGTGCAGGTGAGAAGTTATTAGAATTAGGGTTCAACGCTGGCAAAGGTGAAACTGGAGGTTGCGTTGGAACCTGAAGTGGAGCATTTTGGGAGGGTTGTGATCGATTTTGTGCGTAGAAATACCAGCAGCCCAGCCCTACACTGATTACCCCTGAGATCAGAACGCTTAGCAATAAAACCCGAGATGCCATTTCATTTTGACGCATCAATTCATCGGTATAGAGACGATCTTCATCTCGGGTTGTGTAGTCTACTTCGTCAGTCTCATCTATGAGGTCTCGATCGACTCGATCTAACTCTTCTTCAAAGATTGAATGGATATCATAGTCTGACGAAGATGGATCGGGGTTAGTCATAATCGATGCACGCTGGTTTGGAATCCATAATTAAAGATGGATATCGAAAGATTTTACCAAGGGATTGCCCAATGAAGTCGTGTCTATCTCAGAAAGCGGGAGACGAGATTCGAACTCGCGACATCTTGCTTGGGAAGCAAGCGCTCTACCACTGAGCTACACCCGCATCACCCTCTAAGATAACATTGAATATTGCTAGCGAGGCAAGTTTAGGCTTCAAACGACAGATTTCAACAGGCTCAAATTTTATGTCCGTTGAAGATTTGATTAGAATGACATCTGAAACGTACAGAGGGTCAAAAATGCCAAAAGCAACTTGGAATGGTGCCGTTTTAGCAGAAAGCAATCGCTGTGAAGTGGTGGAGGGCAACACTTATTTCCCCCCCGATGCCATTCACACAGAATATTTTCAGGACAGCTCTACTCATACAACCTGTCCTTGGAAAGGTGTGGCCAGCTATTACACCCTTGCCGTTGAGGGCCAAACCAACACCGATGCCGCTTGGTATTATCCCCAAACCAAAGACGCGGCCAAAAATATTGAAGGATATGTCGCCTTTTGGCGTGGGGTGACGGTTACCCCCTAAAAGTCAATAAATGTGTCTTCTGGGGACGGCCCACTTTCAGGGCGTCCCCGCAATTCGGTAAGCTGATAAGACTGTCTTTGCTTTGATTGTCCGCTCTAGTCAGCATTAGTGCATATGTCCTCCGCCGTTTCTAGCCCTACCATCCGTCTTGCCTCCCGTAAAAGTCAATTGGCCTTAGTGCAAACCCATTGGGTCCAAGCAGAGTTTCAGAAGCTGTTTCCAGACAAAACCTTTGAAGTTGTAACCATGACAACTCAAGGGGACAATATTTTAGACGTGGCATTAGCCAAAATTGGCGATAAAGGGCTGTTTACCAAAGAGCTGGAGCTTTCGATGCTCCGGCAAGATACGGACTTTGCGGTACATTCCCTCAAGGATTTGCCCACCCACCTACCGGAGGGTCTAATGCTGGGGGCTATTACAGAACGGGAAGACCCTGCGGATGCGCTAGTGGTTCACCCTAACTGTAAGGACTATCAAATCGATACCCTGCCAGCAGGTACGGTGATTGGGACGTCTTCGCTGCGGCGCTTGGCACAACTGCGGTATCATTTCCCGCACTTGGAGTTCAAGGATGTACGGGGTAACCTCAACACTCGGCTCCAAAAACTAGACAATGGTGAATACGACGCGCTGATTTTGGCAGCGGCTGGATTGACGAGATTGGGGTTTAGCGATCGCATTCACCAGGTCATCCCTTCAGAAATTTCGCTCCACGCGGTGGGACAAGGTGCCTTAGGGATTGAATGTCGCTCCAACGATCCTGAAATCTTAGCGTTACTCAAAAATATCGAACACCAACCCACTGCTTACCGTTGCTTGGCAGAGCGATCGTTTTTGCGGGAGCTGGAGGGCGGTTGTCAGGTTCCCATTGGGGTCAATACCGTTATTGACGGAGATCGGCTGACTTTGACGGGTATGGTGGCCAGTTTAGATGGCAAGCTCTTGATTAAGGATGTGGTTGCAGGTCCGTCAACTTCTGCTGAGGATTTGGGTTTGCAATTGGCTCACAAGTTGAAGGAGCAGGGTGCCCAAGAAATTCTGGATAAGATTTTTGCAGAGGTTCGTCCGGTTATTTAGATCCTCTAAAGTCCGTTATTTGTCTTGGGGTAAAAAGGGTTGTGCAGTGGTACAGCCCTTTTTACGTTTTTTAACACAAACCCAAAAATATAGTGGGAGAAACCAAACTTCATCTGTTTGCAATTGGGTTTCCTAACGTCAACCAAACCTGCCTGACTTTGAGGGACATCATAAACATGATCGTTGAACCTTACAAATCTTTTGGTCCTTTAAGTTTGGGTGTAACCAATCGAGATGAATGCGTTATGCGTCTCAGCAAACCTAAGGACATTCGCATAAATCGTGAGGGTGTTGAAGAGTACCACTATGATGGTTTTATTATCCGATTCAAACCAGAGACTCATGTTGTAAACGAATGTACGGTTCTACCAAAGACAGTTGCGTTTATCAACAACATTGAATTTACTTGGGATAAGAGATTCCTAAGGTTGGCTTGTGAGTATGATGGTGCGCCACAGGATCTTTATGGATTTATTGTGCTTAGGCGACTAGTAGTCCACCAACTTAACTTTGACCAGTAACGGTAGTGCTGCTAAACTTCTCAAAAATATGAGAGGAAATATGAGTCAGAAAAAGTACATCGTGGACTTGAGTGATGAAGAAATCCAAGAAT
>JAAURS010000258.1 GCA_012032135.1 Acaryochloridaceae cyanobacterium RU_4_10
AGTTCAAAAACAGCACGGGCAAAGGGATCTGTCCGCTTTTCCAAGGGGTTATCTTTAATTCAAGATCCTATTACGGCTCAAATTCAGTGGGACGGACGCAAAATTTTAGTCGATCGCGCTTCTGCAACTGATTTTGTGGCCCGTGGAACGGTAGGTGCTTCTTTAGACGATCCTAGCGGACCGCAACTCACAACGCTAAATTTGAACGTTTTGGCTAACAATTTCAAGTTGAACCGACTGGCTGCTGCGGGATTGCCGCAAAATCCGCTTCACGGACTGGCCGATCTAAATGGAACTTTAGGGGGAACCATTACTGCACCGACTCTCCGCAGTACGCTCCAAGTCCAAGATTTAAAGGTTTCCGATGTTGCCTTTGAATCTTATTTGGCGGGAAACCTGAAGTTTAATACGTCTCAAGGACTTCAGCTCAATCTAGAGGGAGATCGCGATCGCATTAATGTGGCGCTAGATGGCCAACAACTGCCCATTGCGCTGGATATTCGCCGAGACAATGCCACGATTGTGGGCCGCCGAAATAGCCCAAATACCTTTGCCGCAGTCTTTGCAGAGGTCCCTGTTTCTGCATTGAACGGCTCTTTAAACCTCAGCCAGCAGCTCGGTCAACAACTCGGTCAGGTCTCTGGTTTGGCCTCGGGGTCGGTCAATGTGGATCTTAGAACCCGAGATGCTGTGGGGTCTTTTGTGGTAGAACGCCCCGGACTGGGACGATTTTTGGGCGATCGCCTCACGGGACGGGTTCGCTATGCCAAGGGGGTTGGTACCCTGAGTGACGCGCTGTTAGTCCAAGGAGAGAGTCGATATCAGTTGGATGCAAACCTCATCACGGGTCTCGATCCAAAATTCTCCGGTCGTTTAGTTCTTGCCCAAGCTCAGATCGAAAACTTAATTGCCCTGGGACAATCTTTCCGGCTGCCGCTGGGACAAGAGGCTTCGTCAAGCAATTTGGGTCGCGCTGCCGATGTCCAAACGATTGATGTCAACCTAGCTGAGATTCCCCTTTGGCAACAACTCCAGCGCCTTGCTGAAGTGGACCAATTCTTAGCCCAGCAAAAAGCCAAGCAAACTGCCAACGGCACTCTTCCCGATTGGCAAAAACTGAAAGGACAGATTGCCGGATCGGTTCAATTTTCCGGGTCCCAAAAAACAGGTCTAAAGGGCTCCTTTGACTTGAACGCTCAAAACTTAGATTTAGACCCTTACCGCTTCGACCGAGCGATCGCCAAAGGCCAATGGACGCCGACTGCATTGACAGTTGAACCCTTGACGATCGCTCAGGGTGAGAGTTCGGCTTCCTTTGTAGGGCGTCTGGGTGGTCCCAAGCAATCGGGGCAACTGACGGTGACGAGAGTTCCCCTAGACAGTGTGGCGGATATTCTAAACCTGCCTGTCAACTTGACAGGAAAAATCAACGGTAACGCTACCTTATCAGGCCGATGGGATAACCCGAAGGTTCAAGGTCAATTTGACGTGGTGGAGGGCACGCTCAACCGCGCCCAAATTCAGCAAGCTACTACGCAGTTTGATTACGACAATGCCCGACTCGCCTTTAACGGTCTGGCCACTATTGGTTCGCCGGAACCGATTACGGTCAAGGGAACCGTCCCCTATGCACTGCCGTTTTCTGCCGTTAAACCCCAGTCCAAACAGGTGGACATTACCATGTCTGTTAAAGATCGAGGCTTAGCACTGGCCAACCTCTTTACCGATCAAATTGCTTGGGTGGATGGCCAAGGTCAACTGAATCTCCAGGTCACGGGTACGGTGGATCGCCCCTTAATGAAAGGAGCTTTAGCCTTTCAGAATGCCACGTTACAGTCACCCTCCCTTACAGAACCCCTCACTCAAGTTAATACGAGTATTCGCTTTGATAGCGATCGCATTACGGTAGAGTCCCTCACTGGGCGTTATAACCAAGGCGCACTCACTGCCGCAGGGAACCTCCCTATTTTTGATAACACCCTCCAACTATCTAATCCGCTGTCCGTCAATCTAAATAACACTGCATTCAACCTCAAAGGACTCTATAAAGGTCAAGCAAGCGGTAGCCTCAACGTGACAGGAAGCGCCTTCCAACCCACCCTTGGAGGGGTAATTGCTTTGCAGAACGGTCAAGTGTTGCTATCTAGCGCAACGGCTCTCAATACCACGGGTACCCCTCAGACTCCAGCCACCGCAGGGAATCCCCTTGAATTTAAGAATTTACAAGTCCGTTTAGGGCAAAATATACGCCTCTCACAGCCTCCCGTGTTGAGCTTTATTGCCACGGGGCAAGTGGATCTCAATGGTTCCATCGATGCTCCCCGACCCAATGGAATCGTCAATTTTGAGAAGGGCCAAGTCAATTTATTTACAACTCTATTTAGAATCGATCGGCGTCGTCAAAACTTTGCCAGATTTACGCCGACCTACGGCCTTGACCCTTATCTCAACTTGAGTTTGCGGACGACAGTCACAGATGTCATCAGCGGACGAACGACCGATCTGAACGAGTTCAAGGATATCCAACCAGGCTCTCTAGGTTCTATTGAGTCTGTGAAGGTACGGGCTACAATCCAAGGTCGTGCGAGCCAACTCGGTACTCGATTCAACGATGTGCTTGAATTATCCAGTACGCCCAATCGTTCTCAGAATGAGATTTTGGCACTTTTGAGTGGGGGAGTTTCGCAATCGCTAGAGTCTGGGAATGCTCAGGGTGCTTTGGTGAACTTAGCCAGTTCCGCTTTCTTAAATCGAGTTCAGGGTGTGGTGGATGATGTGTTAGGAGGCCGTGTAAATTTCAGGCTATTTCCGCTGCTAACACCAACTAAAAATAATACAAGTACGGTGTTAGAGTTGGGAGCTGAACTGGGACTCGATGTGACAGATAAGCTCTCTGTCTCTCTGTTGCAGGTTTTAACCAGTACGAACGACTCACCCCAGATCAATATTAATTACGATATCAACAATCAATTCCGCGCTCGAGGTTCTGTAAATTTGCAAGGGGATGCAGTGGGAATTTTAGAGTATCGGATTCGTTTTTGATCGGGTCATATATTGAATCCTCTCCCTGCTAAAGCAACGCTACGCTGGGAGATTCCACCGAACCTTTAACTAACTTTTCGACCGGATCTAAGATCGTCTATCTGGTTAGGCTTTTCGGAGACACTAGAGATCTGCTCCACGGGCGGATGAGCCGACCGACTTTCAGCAACGCTTACTCGGTTCGCAGATTGTTTATAACGTTGCCACGCCTCTAGCAGGGCTGATTCCATCCCTGGATACGCCATAAACGCATCCTGCAATGACAACTGATTCTCATCGACGTATCTAGCCAGAAACGCACTGAACAAGTCTCGATGCATTACGATTCCGCTTTGGTCATAATGCACTCGCTCTGACAAGGACTTTTTGATTCGCTCCCCCGTCAGATGCGTCTGAGACAATGCCGTTTTCTGGGTAGAAAACTTTGTGAATGAACCGCCAGCACTTTCAGCCTTACGCTTCAATTGGGATTGAAAAAATCCAGGGGACTTAGCAGCAATCGCCTTCCCGTATCGTTTCTGCCAGCCTTTGACCGAAACATTTTCTGTTTTGATTTGATTCCCAGTTCGCAGAATATCGTTGACAAGTTTACGATTCTGGGACTTGGAATATGCAGCCTTTCTGCGTTGTAGTTCTCGCTTTCGAGACGCAAGTTTGATGTACCGTTTCGTTTTATGCCATCGGAGCCTCCCTTTTTTGACTTTCCCTTTCTTGGTGACAACATGGCGACCTTTTTGAGCTTCAAAGTCAGGCTCATAATTGTCAGGATTTGCAATCCTCTGTGAGCGTTGCATTTTGCGCTGAATTGCCGAAATCTCACGCTCAAAGGTGGGAACCTTATGGGCAAAGGCAAGTAAACCTGCATTCCCATCCGCAACATAGGCCACATTGGAAATATTCAGGTCAAGACCTACGACACCTGCTGCTACAAAATTTTCCGGCTTTTGAAACGGAACGCCTTCACAAATGAGCTGCACAAACCAGCGACGTAGTCTGTGAATCTCCTTTTGATGATTCTGACGTACTTGATTCTGCAAGATAGACCATGCTCAATTACAAGGTTGGCTGGGTCGATGATGGCATTGAGTTTGAGTTTTCCCCAAACAAGTTGATTCTCAACCCATCGAATGCCTTGTTTATTGGTCTTCCCTTCCATGCTATTAAAGCGATTGGGGACCTTGAAGCGTACCTTTTTGGCACGTCCAAACAGGACCTTCTCACTTGCTGTGAAAGCTCGTTTGGCTAAGGTTTGTTGAGTATTGGAGTCTATTTTCTGAGCAATCCATTTTGACTGGTTCGCAACCACTGTCGCATAAGCCTGAATGTCGTACTCAGAGTATCGATATGCTCCTCTAGCATCGCTAAACGCCTCGTTGCGCGCCTTCCCTTTCGGAAAGTTTTGCGCTGACTTAAACGCATCAGAGTGACGCACCAAATTCATCCGAACCATCGACTCGTTCAAGAGTGCATTGTAAAGCTGACGACCTGCTTGGAAGCGAGACGATAATTCAGCTTCGTCCTGACTGGTGACAATTAATGGGATTTCGGTGATGAATGAAGGCGTTTTGGCTCGGGGCATAAGTCTTGTTGCCGAGGTTTCGGGCAAGTGATGCTATGTTAGCATATTGGTTGATAGAATTAAATTCGATCAACCAAATTCTATGAGAAGAGATTCTTTTGGTTACAAGCACAGTAATCATTCCGTAGGGATGGCAAATGTTCATTTAATCTGGATACCTAAGCGTCGCAAACCTGTTCTCAAGGGTGATGTTCGATTAAGGTTATCCCAGATATTGGACTCTGTTGCAGTAGACCGTGAATGGATAATCAAAGCCAAAGAAATCGCGTCTAACCATGTTCACTTGAGGGTTGAATATGATGAGAATACTCCCATCGCTGAAGTGGTCAGAGCTTTTAAGGGGCGTAGTTCTAAGTTATTGCGAGATGAATTCCCCGACTTAAAGAAGCTCCCCTCGTTGTGGACTCGAAGCTATTTCTACGACACTTCTGGTAAGGTCACTACTGCGAAAATTATGGCTTACATTAATGACCCGCACCACGAGCGACACTGATATCTCACAGCGGCTGAAGCCACCAAGTCGCTTTTCCACCCCCACTTGAAAGATGGGGGCTACCAAGCTCCGGTATTTGCGTGTTTCAATCAGTGTTCAGGGGCAACGCTAAGTAGGTTCGATGGGTATCTGTATGCATTTAAAGCCGAAAATAGGAATCCTTCGTTCGGGGGATTTACGATCGAAACACCGCACTGTAGCCTTGACGTGAACAAAGCTTAAAAGGCTTAAATCTTCAAAGACTGGCTAGACTTGCTTTTCAGCTCGATCGAGTTGCTACCGATCCCAAGCAAATATTGCCAACTTGGGGATTAATAAGGGAGATTTTGTAGCGATGGGCGAAAGCAGAATTCCCGAGTTGCTAAAACCTATGAGGCTAGCCTGCTAGCAGAGTGGGGCCAAGAGTTAGCAGCGACCAACAGTCGGAGGGGTCTGATTAAAGAAACCGAACAACTGGGGGAGTGTCGCGAATTTCTGAGATTGCTTCTCAATGCAGCTCAGCACGGTAACCTGACTAATACCCAGGCACTAGAGTGGCAAGAGCTGCGCGAAATGTTGGCGAGCATTTCTCGATCGCGATCGCAAAAAGGCTTCACCTCCTCTGAAACGGCTGCTTTTGTCTTTTCATTCAAACAACCGCTCTTTAAACTCTTGCTCCAGCACTTAGGAGATCCGGTCGAGCGGACTGCAGAGATTTGGCAGGCGACTGTGTTACTGGATGGGCTGGGATTGTTTACGGTAGACGCTTACCAGAAGGCTCGCGAGGACGTCATTCTGAGGCAGCAGGAAGAACTCATGGAATTATCAACGCCTGTCGTCAAGTTGTGGGAAGGCATACTCGCATTACCGATTATTGGCACCTTGGATAGCGCGCGCACGCAAGTGGTGATGGAATCGTTATTGCAGAAGATTGTTGAAACAGGGTCAGAAGTTGCCATTATTGACATTACGGGGGTTCCCACGGTAGATACCCTTACGGCCCAACATTTGCTGAAGACCGTTGCCGCTGCACGCCTGATGGGAGCAGATTGTTTTATCAGTGGCATTCGCCCTCAAATTGCCCAGACCATTGTTTACCTGGGCATTGATTTAACTAATGTCATTACAAAGGCAACCCTAGCCGATGCTTTTCTGATGGCACTGAAGCGGGTGGGAGCGGACATCGCCCGCACCCCGTCCAAATAGCTGGTAGGAGGAATGAATGGAACGCATTCCCATCCTTCAAATGGGCGAGTTCTTGCTCGTCACCATTCAATTGGATATGCACGACGGTCTGGCGATGACACTTCAGGAGGATCTGACCGATCGCATCGTCCAAACTCACACTCGCGGGGTTCTGATTGATATTTCTGCCTTAGAAATTGTCGATTCCTTCATGGGTAGAGTGTTAGGCAATATTGCAAGATGTCTCAGGTCCTGGATGCTGAGACGGTCGTCGTTGGGATGCAGCCGCAGTTGCCATCACATTGGTGGAATTAGGGGTATCGCTAGGGGGGATTCGCACGGCCTTAAATGTAGAAAAGGGCATGGCACTGCTGCGATCGTCGCTCAATCGTGGGATTCAAGATCCGATCGCCCCCCCTGAAGGTGATGGAGATGGCTGAAACCATCGAGATTCAATCTTCTGCGGATGTGGTTATGGTTCGCCAATCTGTACGCAAGGGTTCGGTAGAGATGGGCTTTGGCTTGGTCGATCAAACTAAAATAGTAACAGCCGCCAGTGAATTAGCCCGCAATACCCTGATCTATGGTGGCGGCGGCAGGATGAATCTAGCCTGCATTATTCATGATAAATATCAGAAGTTAAAAATTTTGCCAAATTGAGGGAAATAGGATTAGTTGTGAAGAGAAAGAAAGCGTAAAAGTAGTATGAATCGACTCAGAAAGTCTAAAAA
>JAAURS010000259.1 GCA_012032135.1 Acaryochloridaceae cyanobacterium RU_4_10
AAGGGGTGTTGAAGTGTCCGTGAGAGAGCAAATTGAAGAGGGGTGAGGCGGCAGCAGTGGTACAGATGGTCATCAAAACCAACATGCTGAACAATGCTGGGGAAATCAAACCATTATCTCGGCCAATGTTGACCAACAATAATTCCATCAATCCACGGGCGTTCATTAACACCCCAATTAAACCGGCTTCTCTCCAACTCATACCACTCAATCGGCTGCCCATTAAGCAAGCACCTCCTTTACAGAGGAAGGCAACCAGAATAATGGCCAGGGTCGCGCCCAGAAGGGAAGGTTGAACCAGCAGGTTAAGTTGGGTATTGAGGCCGGAGTAGACGAAAAAGATTGGCAACAGAATGCTGACAGTCAGGGGTTCGATCGCACGACGCGCATGGTGCGTAAAGTCACAACGCGGCATTATGGCACCCAAAATAAATGCACCAAAAATGGAATAAATGCCCACTGCATCTGTAAACCAGGCACAGCCCATTAAAATCAGGAGCAATAAGACAAAGGGTTTGATTTGAGGGTTTTGTTTAGAGGTATGGACTTTGGCAAATAGTTTTTTGAAGAGGGGTTTTCCAATAGCAGCCATCACCACAAAGTAAAAAATTCCACCGCCTATTGCAAGGACAGCGATCGCAATGGAATTTTTAGAGGTGGCAACCACAACCGCCAAAATGGCCCAACGATCGCATCATCAAAGGCGGCTGCACTGAGGGCCAAGGTGCCAATTTTTGTATTAGAGATACCACTTTCATAGATAATTCGTGCCAGCATTGGAAAGGCTGTAATCAACATCGCTGCGCCCACGAACAGCGCAGCTTGCCAAGGCGCGACGATATCCGTAAAAAGTCCCTGTTGGGAGAACAACATCCATCCCAGACCGCCCCCTAAAAGAATCGGAGCCAGAACCCCAGATAGAGAGATCGTGCCAGCAGAACGCCAATGTTTGGAGAGAATGCCAGTATTGAATTCCAGGCCAATCACGAACATGTAAAGGACAAGCCCCAGTTGGCTCAATCCCAATAGCAACATCATGGATGGGTGTGGAATCATCCTGGTTGCACCATCCACCACTAGCGGCAATGTTTTAGGAAATAAAAATGATTGGAAACCAGGAGCCAAAAGACCCAAAAATGAAGGGCCTAACAAGACCCCAGAAATCATTTCGCTGACCACCTGAGTTTGTCCAACTCGGCGCAAACCCCATCCCACTAAACGGCAAGCCGCCAGCAAAACAGCCAGTTGAAGAAACAAATGAGTTGCCAATTCATGACTCGTCGGCATTACAATCCCCCAGGAACACTACAAAACAAAAGACTATTTGTCTATATGCGTTATAGCTTTGATTTAATTTATTCCCCAAAAGAAAATAATTCGGTTATGGGACTTTACGCGATCGCCCCATACCCCTTGAAGGTAAAGACGCCGGACTTGCAAACTGGCTGAGAATGTTTGCAAGTCCGGCGTCTTGATAGGTCTGAGTCCTGAAATGCAAGACCGAGCCAATTTAAGCTTTACAAGATACAAAATAGGGCGTCAGCGCTGAAGGTAACCCCGTTCTTGGATCCTTCTGGGAGGTAAACTGAGCCTTTGTTAAAAAGACGATTGCTTGAGGTTGTGAATATTTATTTTGCATATTTGTGAGGGAGCACTGGCAAAGTTTTTGAGCTTGTGCGGGTGTTTTTCCACGGGCAGCGAGCTTTTCAGAGCATCCAGAGGTGTAGCGATTGACCAAGGTGGAACTATAGGTATAAGTAGTTTTTGCAGATGCAGGAACGGCAAACATAGAGATCGTTCCTACTCCAATAGCTCCAGTGGTGAGGAGTAAGCCAAAAATATTGAATGGGCGTGTCATTTTATTCTCCTAAGTTAAAGCAGGAACTCACGTTGTCAAACAAAGCTCCGGCTGAGTCTCTCAGACTCATTCACCGATACCTTTGTTTCCCCCAAAATCATCAAAACCCTTTACTCTCTTCGCATTTAAGCTGTTTGCAGCATAGCCCCGAGCGCAAGGGTTAATAAATGACAATCATCACACCACTCTAATGATTGAGATCGCGAGCTTTAAGACAGACGCAACGGTCTCAGTTCAGCTCTTTTTTCTAAGATTGTCCAATCTTGGCAAATCCAGTCACAATTGACAATATGATTGCTCAAGCTTCATTGATTGTTCCCCAAAAAGTATTGTGTCGTGCTCGCTCAACTTTTGTCCATTCCTAAAATCCTTGACAAATCTCTATCCGGTGCTGCTCTGACGGTGCAAGAAGGAGTGGCGTTATTGCGCCAACAGGATTCCCAGGTCATTCAAGACATTCGGCAGGCTGCGGACGAACTCCGGCGATCGCTGGCAGGCAACACCGTCACCTATGTGGTCAACCGCAACATCAATTTCACCAACATCTGCGAACAACACTGCGGGTTTTGTGCCTTCCGGCGCGATGAAGGGGATGCCGATGCCTATTGGCTGACCCAACAACAAATGTTGGAAAAAGCGACGGATGCCGTGAGTCTGGGGGCGACGGAAATTTGCATGCAAGGGGGACTCCACCCTGGAGCCAAACTAGAAGGGAAATCGCTTCCTTACTATGTGAAGCTCGTTGAATCCCTTCATTCTCGGTTTCCCGATCTTCACCTTCATGCATTTTCCCCCCAAGAAGTACAGTTCATTGCCCGTGAAGATGGATTGACCTACACAAAAGTTATTGCAGCCCTCCAAACAGCGGGGGTTCAGTCTATGCCAGGAACCGCTGCCGAAGTCCTTAATGATGACATTCGGCGGGTGTTGTGTCCTGAAAAAATTAACACCGCGACCTGGTTAGAGATTGTGGAAACCGCCCACCAACTCAATATGCCCACACCAGTACGATGCTCTCGGGACATATTGAGACGCCAGAACATCAAATCGAGCATTTGGAGCATTTGCGATCGCTGCAACAGCGCGCCAAGGAACGCGGGAATATTGGCATTACAGAATTCATCCTGCTCCCTTACATTGGCCAAGACGCCCCTAAACCCCTCCGCAAAAAAGTAGGCCGAGACCAGCCCGTGCTTCAAGACGCCCTTCATCTCACCGCCGTTGCTCGGTTATTTCTGGGTGAATGGGTGGTCAACCATCAGCCAAGCTGGGTTAAATTAGGCTTGGCAGGAGCCACCCAAGCCTTGGAATGGGGCTGTAACGACCTGGGTGGAACCTTGATGGAAGAACACATTACCTCAATGGCTGGAGCACAGGGGGGCACTTGCATGAGCGTGACGCAATTGCGGGAGGCGATCTCCTCTATTCAGCGGCCCTGGCAACAGCGCACGACCCTCTACGGTTCGCTCTCATAGCCAAGGATCAGAACACGCTATACTTTCTCAAGATCGCGTACGGACATCTTTTTGATTGGGTCCATCGCACAGATTTGGTTTTAGTGAAGGAAAGACCCATGGCCACGGCTCGGCGAGCAGAGTTAGAAAAACAACGCAAGACTAGACAAGTTCGGTCGTTAACCTTTACAGCAGGAGCTGCGGCCCTTTTAGTGGCAGCCGGAACCCTTGCTTTTTTCTTGATTAATGGCCGTCAATCGAATGATGTCGTTCCTCTGGGTGCCACGATCGTCCCTCAAAATGCTCTATTAAGTTTGACGGTTTCTACAGATGACGGCCCCTGGCAAAAGCTGGGCCAGTTTGGAACCTCAGAGTCCAAAGCCGGCTGGAACAAATATCTAAAGCACTTTGAAACGGATTTTTTGGAACCCTTTGGTCTGAGCTATAACAAAGACATTAAGGGCTGGATGGGGCAACAATTGACGATGGCTATGGTGTCACCTGCTCCAGAAGATGCGGCTCAGGCGGGACACAATGCCACCGTTTGGGTCTTGCCCATCCGCGATCTTCAGCAGGCGCAATCGGTTCTCAGCCGCATGGCGAGCAGTGGGGCAGGCCAAAAGCGCACCTATAAAGATGTGGAAGTCCAAACGTTCCAAAGCAGTAATGGCAAAATAGTTTCTGCGTTTATTTTAGAGGGTCGCCTCCTCATTGCCGCAAATGGTAACAATACGCTCAATCAGGTCATCGATACTTATCGGGGTGGCCCTTCTTTAGCGCAAACCCCGCGTTTTCAGGAAGCCATGTCTACCGTTGAAGATGGTTCTGCTTTTGCAAAACTGTATGTAAATCTCCCAATGGCAACGGCGGGTGCTTTACAAGACACGGGTCGGGGCTTGTCTCAGTCCAACCTCGAACGCCTTCAAGCCGCTCAAGGTTTGGGGTCAACCATTTCAATTCAAGAAGAGGGACTTAACTTTAAAGCGGTTTCTTGGCTTAAACCCAACCCCAAACAAGAACTTAAAGGCTCCAATAAGCCTCAGACTCTGGCAAAATCATTACCGAGCGATTCTCTGGCGGCGATCTCTGGCGGTGATTTTCAACAGGTTTGGCAAGATTACTCTCAAGGCACGGAATCCCAATTGATTGTGCCTTTCAATCCCAAGAAAATTCAGTCTGGGCTCCAGCGATCCACAGGGCTAGATTTTGAAAAGGAATTCGTTCCTTGGATGAATGGTGAGTTTGTGGCGGCGGTAGTGCCTAGTACCGATAAGTCAAAACAGGGTGTGGGCCTGACGGTCTTGGTCAAGGCTAGCGATCGCAATAAGGCGGACCAAGCGTTCAAAAAATTGGATGTGGCCCTGCGCGATCGCCATAATTTCTTGGTAGCTGAGTCTAAAGTGGGCAACCGTACGGTTACGACTTGGAAAGTTCCACCCAATCTTCCCTTGGCCAGTCACGGCTGGTTAGATGGAGATGTTGCTTTCTTTACCTTTGGGGCTCCCATTACCAAACGCATCGTCACACCAGAGAATTCCAACTTATTGGGGGCCGACCTGTATAAAGCCACGGACAAAACCAATCTGAGTTTCAACTCCGGCCATTTCTTTGCAGACTTGCAACGGACGGCGACCTTAATGAAGAACAGTCCCTTGCTGCCGAAGTTATCTCCGACAACGTCTCAATATATTCAAGCAATGGATGGCATTGGAGTTACCTCATCGATTCAAAATCCCTGGAGTACCCGCTACGATATGTTCTTAAAACTAAAGCGCTAGATACCAAAGTTTTGTTAAAAATCTGTCAGAACCCCCATAGAATCAGTCGTTGTGTGGCTCAATTCAGGATAGTCTGAAACAATAAGACTGTTGGGCAATCCCATTTAAGAAAACCGTTTTGTCCATCAATCTGCTTGTCTGATTGATGCCCTTGTCGTTTGAACTGCAATCACCGCCATGACCGTTTCTCAAACTGTCGAATTACGTGCAACGCCAAACAGTCCACCTTCTGACTCTAAGCAACGGGTGGGCGAGTTTTTGAAAACCCTTCAGGATAATATTTGCCAAAAACTCGAACAAGTGGATGGCGGCGCTCAGTTTAAGCAAGATGAATGGGAACGTCCTGAAGGGGGCGGTGGCCGTTCGCGGGTGATGACAAACGGTAATGTCTTCGAGCAAGGCGGCGTCAATTATTCTGAGGTCTGGGGTGAAACGCTCCCCCCCTCTATCCTGAACCAGCGCCCTGAAGCAGCAGGCCATCGGTGGTTTGCAACCGGGACTTCAATGGTGCTCCATCCCCGCAACCCCTATATCCCCACTATTCACTTGAATTATCGTTACTTTGAAGCAGGTCCGGTTTGGTGGTTTGGTGGCGGCATCGATCTCACCCCTTATTACCCCTTTCTAGAGGATGTGGTTCATTTCCATAGCACCCTCAAGGAAGCCTGCGATCGCAACCATCCCGAGTACTATCCTACGTTCAAGCTCTGGTGCGATGAATATTTTTACCTCAAGCACCGTCAAGAAACCCGTGGGGTGGGAGGTATCTTTTTTGATTATCAAGATGGGTTGGGTGCGCTATACCAAGGCCCCGATCCTAAAGGTCCAGCAAGTCAACATAGTGCCCAGGTGGGTCTCCCAGACCGGCGCTCTTGGGATGAGTTATTTACGTTTGTGCAAGCTTGTGGCAATGCCTTTTTACCCGCCTACGTCCCCATTGCCGAAAAACATCGGAATGATGAGTATGGCGAACGCGAACGCAATTTCCAACTGTATCGGCGGGGGCGCTATGTGGAATTTAACTTGGTGTACGACCGAGGGACTATTTTTGGGCTGCAAACCAACGGTCGCACGGAGTCCATTTTGATGTCGCTTCCACCTTTGGTGCGCTGGGAATACGGCTACGAGCCCCAAGCTGGCACCCGCGAAGCTCAGCTTTACGACACCTTCTTGAAGCCTCAAGATTGGTTGTCTGGAGCCGTTCAAGCTTAAATAGACTCACGCCAACAATCCGGCCTGTTGCATGGGTGAGTGAACTTCACTCACCCTTTTGTATATCAGATGTCTGACTTTGCGATCCTTGCCCCATGACCGTTACGCCGTTCCGAGCCCCCTCTATTCAAAACCCCAAGGCACTCTACGATTGTCTGGCAGCTTGTCGTGGGAACTTTGCGATCGCGATGGCACAACGATTGTCAGTGTCTCTTTGCCATTGCCAGATATCGATCCCTTGGAGGCGCTCGATCGGCTGAGTAGCGATCGTCCCCATTTTTACTGGGAACACCCCGCCGAAGAAGTGGCGATCGCAGCTCTACAGCCTTTGGTGCGTTTGGAATTGAATGAGGGCGATCGGTTTGCCCAGGCGCAGCGGTTTATTGCCTCGGTTTTACAACGGACTGTGACGGTAGGCGAGCTAGATTTACCCCTTGCAGGCCCCCACTTTTTTTGTAGCTTCACCTTTTTTGAAAAACCCCACCACGAAGCCCAAAGATTTCCAGCGGCGACGGTTTTTTACCGCAGTGGCAGGTAGCCTGCGTTCAGGAGCGAGGTGTGTTTGTCGCCAATCTTTCCATTGAGGTCGCGTCCGATCTTAGCCACTTAACAGATTCTGTTTGGAAACCTGGCAGCGCGTCCAGCACAAACTCAGCGTCAGAGCTGGGCAGACAGGGACGATGCCT
>JAAURS010000013.1 GCA_012032135.1 Acaryochloridaceae cyanobacterium RU_4_10
AGCTTATTAAAATACACTCTCGAGTGGGTAATGCAGAATCATACTTACCTTGTCGAAAGGTAGCAGGCGTACATATCCTAAATGCAATCTGACGAGTTGTCTCCGAAGCTTCTTCGTAGAGCTGCGGATAGGCGCAAAAATTAGCCCAAGGCTGAGTTGATTGAGGCGTCCCCAGAATGCTAGTAATCTGTAAATCTGCTGGCCCTAGATGCCAAGGCCGAGATGGATTGAGATTCAGCCATAGCTGACTCAAATGAGCAAACAACGCATCATCTAACAGCGAAACTCTCCACCAGCAAGGTTTCCCCGCCGCAATACCTTGACGATGCTCCCACTGAAGCTCATTGCTAGGCTTTTGCGAAATCTGTAAAGGACTCAGGGTAAAGGCTTTGTCAGTTTTTTGATCGTGAAGGCGATCGCCCAATTCGCGTTCGACTGAGCTAACCAGCGTTAAAAATAGAGCATGGAGGTGTTTACCGGATAAATATCCTTGTGGAATGGGGGATGTGGGCAATAGATTCAGGGCTAAACTATGGGGCATAGTAGTTATTCTTCTAATCCAAAATGACGAGATTATGGGTCCAGCCAATTTCTGCAACCAATGGTTGCAGTTTTTCATGCAGGGCTTCATATTGGGCAGATCGGCTCCGTTGTTTGATGTAGCCGAGGAGTTGGGTGTAGCCGGAAGGGGTGCGATCGCTCATAGGATTACGGGGGTATAAAACTCAGTCCAGTAAGGCTTGGACCAAAATTCTCATCAAGGGGTCGAGATCTTCAGGGACGCGAAAACTCTCTAAACCTTTCACAACTTGCTTAGAATTGCGATGCAGTAACCCAAATTCCCAAACTTTACCTGTGGTTACTGCACCTAATAAGGTGGGCTGATTTGGTGTACGTTCCCATCGATCTAACGCAATCATTTCAGCCACCAATTGAGTAAACCCATAGTCTAAGTCCTGACGTTTGGCTTCAATAACAAGCAGATCGGTTTTACTTTTCAGGAGGTAATCGAAATATCCCTGTAGTTGCTCTGACACTTTTATCGGATATTCGATCCGCAATTCTGCTTTGGTATAGTGGACTATCTCTGTGACGACGGGGGCAATGAGGATTTCTCGTCGGGAAGCTTCGCTGGCAAGGTCAACGTAGGGCAGTATTTCTTCAATCCGCAGGCGCAGGTCTAACAGCCGATCTAGCTCGCCTTGGTATTGCGGTAGAGAAAGGCGATCGCGTTTGAAGGTATAGCCAAATTCGTTGGCTAGATCGTCAGCCGCAATTTTAAGATCGAAAATTTTGCTAAAGGTGTAGGGTTGCTGAGGGGTAAGGATGTTCATGGTGTACTCCAGAAGGGGTGGGAGTTGAGGGGCGATCGCTTTGATTAGTTTGGCTCTAAAGTATCGAGGTAGGTCTGAATGGCTTAACATACTGGGGATACTGACGGAGAGCATTTTGGAGTGCGTTGTAAACTTGTACTGGATTAATCTCATCGTATTCATGGGCGAGTACATTACGGAAACTGCCCGATGGCGCTAGTTGATTAGCAAGTG
Source organism: Acaryochloridaceae cyanobacterium RU_4_10 (assembly GCA_012032135.1). Classification (GTDB taxonomy): domain Bacteria; phylum Cyanobacteriota; class Cyanobacteriia; order Thermosynechococcales; family Thermosynechococcaceae; genus JAAURS01. Next base: position 1,548 of record JAAURS010000013.1, read on the forward strand.
CTGTTGGAATGAAACCGTTTTCACCAATTAGGATGAAGGACTCAAAGTTTTTGAAGGATTCGGCATCTGCGGGTATGAGACCAACTCCTCGCTTTAGTAAGGTTTTATTGATGCTGAGGGCAGAGTCAATGATGGTTTCAAGGAGGCGTTCAATTGCAGCTTGCTTAAGGTCGTCCTGTAAATAGTCTTCCAGCGTTAATGCTTCAAACCGTTTGAGTCTGTCAATCCGATCGACCATACGGCTGAGCTTTTGGGCGATCGCTTCTGGGTCTAGCTGGCTCATAATGCCCACCGCTTTAATGTTTCAAGAACCTTTTCCCGTTGGGCATGGCGATATTGTTTCAGTTGTGCGTTTGTTTTGAGGGCTTGTTTCTGAAACTGGGCAAATTCCCCTGACATTTTTTCATAGATCGCTTGTCCATCGCGAGCAACAAAGTGAGCCAGGATATCAGAACAAGTGCTTAAGTCTACCAGGTCAATCGTTTCATCGGAAACTTGCAGTATTTTACAAAGCGCGTTCAATAGGTTGGAGGCAGGAAACCAATAGAGCTGGGATTGAGGAGGGCGATCGTGTTCTGAGAGAAAGGCAAAATCCCAATCGCTACTGGGGTCTTCCTCACCTCTTGCTCTTGAACCAAAGAGAATCAGCAGTTTGAGATTAGGATAATCTTGAGTGAGTCTGGTAGATGCCGCTTTAAGCATTTCTAGTTCATTCATGGCAGATTATTATGAGTGGTCGATCTCAATAGAGTGGAAGTTAGCGATCGCGCAGGGCTGAGAAGATTTCTTCTGGAAGGTCTGGGGTAATGACAGTCATAGGGTTCTCCGAAGTTGGGTGAGTGTGCGATCATTTCTCAAATTTCATATTCATTTTTTGTCTACCGTTAAACTGCTCATTGCTGCGTTAAATCGACTTAAATGGAAGACATGAACTAGTAAGTTGAGAATTAGGCTATGTCATATTCAACAAATCCAATATTCTGTTTTCTTCTCAAAAGCATAAAGATATCTCTGAATTCTTGCGCCAACCAAGAAAGCATTAGTACCAAGAATTGCTTTAAATTTTTTTGATGAGGAGTCAGACAAAGTGACTTCAACTACTGGATGCCTAATTTCCATATCTCTAGTCGCTCGTTGGAATTCCCCCTCTTCTTGTTCTGGAACTAAAAGACAAGTTACGTATTGATCCTGAATAGATTCTACAAGTTGTGGCGGGAGTCCAACTGATGAGCCATTAAGAGATTGAAATGCTCGTATTCTAAAGCCTTGGATTGCAGAAGGTTTACCGCTGTATCGACGATGGAAATGGTCTAAATCTAACTCTGTATCTAAAGTAAAGGAAATATTAAGGTTTTCCCTCTTTGTCCTTCGCTCTGATAATTCGACAATACAAATCAGCAGAATGAGAGTAGTCTGAATGAGAGCAATTAGTTTGAAATTCTTGTAAGCTGCTATACCAAGTGAGGTCGTAATACTTCAACAGATGTAGTAAGTCGTAATAAACAACATCTTCATGATCAGAAATTACATTAGCAGGGTCGTAGACTGCACATGATAAAGATTGAAATGAATCCCGAAAACTGAACAGACTAGCCAAGGCATAGTACTCTTCTGAAATGTAATTCTTGACTCCTTCCAAGGATTTAAGATTTTTGATTTGTAATTGCTTCCGAAATTGACTAAAAAGATTATTGTCAATTGAGTCTTTCTCCGTACCTTTAATCCAAAAGTGTGCAGTACTCAAATATTCATGGATCAAGCGATCTGCATATTCCTCATGGACAACTGCAACCTGCAAAGCATGAAAACGATGTAATGCACTCACATACTTTTTGTAGCCTTTCTTACTGTTTGGAGCAAATAACTCTCTCACCCGTTCAAAGACATCCTTAACTCGATCCTCTGAAACATCTGAGCGCATCTGTTTTCTCAGTTCATAGAGCGGACGAAAAGATTCAAGAATAGAGTAAGAGCTTATATATTCGTGTAAAAAGTGCTTTTTAGGAAATGCTTTAGCGCCATCAAGCATCTGTCTCAGATCGTCTCTAGTAAGAGCCTTTGAAAAGTCTTTGGTAAAAGCTTGAACTTTTTTTAGAATTTCTGTAGAAACAAGAGCGATAGCTTCTGAGGTAAATGCTTGCTCAGGTTTACCTAAAACCCTCCCTGCTCTCCCTAATCGCTGCCAGAATTCATCTGAATACTTAGCCGTAAAGACTACAAAATCAAGATTCTGGCGCGTTTTGGTGTGTTTAACAAAGTTATATCCGATATCAACTGTGGGAGTTGCAATAATTAAAGGTCTTTTAGCAGACTGCTTCCGTTCCCAGCGGGGAATTGCACCTGTAATCCGTCCAAAATCAGTTTTCGCGTTCAGTCCAACCGCTTTTAAGTGGCTAACAGCTCTATTAACGTCAATGAGTGAATTCGTAATCAAGGCTCCGTCAAGTGCGTTTTGAATTTTTGTCTTGATTTGAGGTGCATAGCTTTTGGCATATTCGCTCAAGTCATCACAGCCAATGAATTTTAGATTTACAGGTGCTAGAGTTCTGACTGCAAGAGGATGATTTGGCTCTACCCACTCTGGATCAACTGTTTTCCATTTAAGTCCTTGAACTGTGAGCCGTTCCAAATATTCGTAGACTTTAGGATTGGGGGTTGCTGACAGCAAGCAAACTTTGCGGTTCTCAGGTGATTGAAAGTAGCCAAATTCCAAATATAGAGCTAGAAAAAACAAAAAGTTTGCTAACTGTTTTGCATTGTAATAATGGAATTCATCGACAATGATGTACTTAAAACGGATCAAGATTTCCTCAAATAGATTTCGCTTGTCTAGCCTTGCGTAGCATGTATAAAGGCAGTAGTAGAATAAGTCTGGATTGGTAACAAGGATAATGGGACAACGTTGAGAACCCTTATCCTCTGGAATGTCTAACTGTTCAGCAAACTCCATCGGATTTCGCATGAATCGATAAAACCGTTCTCCTTGGCGATAGAGGTTGCCTTCTGGGTCAAGTTCACGAATAAATTGTGCATTGACCGGGCAAACAATGTGAGTTAATCCAGCTTTCTCCACAAACTCTCTAATGTCTTCGCAGTGTTGATCAATGAGTTCATTGGTAGGAGCGATACACAAGGTATTTGTCAACCGAGAATCTAACAGGTGTAGAAGCGCTGCTTTTGTTTTTCCAGTCCCAGTTGGAAAGGTGTTCAGAACTAAGTCGTGGGTTTTCTGCAATTGGTAAGTTTTTAATTGATGTGCGAGAGGTTGCTCAATTATGTTCCGAACATCCTCTGAAACTTCAGATAAATCAGCCAGTAACTCATAATGTGGTTCTATATTTAGTTCAATAGTTTCCATAGATTTAGCTAACGGCTTGGGGTTGTAAAAAATCGACACCAAATCTCATGCCTGTAGGCAAATACAGATCACGTTCAATCTGCCAAAACTGTCCTGTCAGAATTGCATTGCGAATTAACGGAACAGGGTGAATGCTATACGTATCGTAACTGGACACATGTATGCCATTGGGTAAATCCAACGGATTTAGGAGAAATCTGACTGATTGAGCTTGTCTACTAACAACTTCAGGCTTATAGCAAGGCTTAACATCCATCCTTGCCTTACTCATAAACTTGCCTAATCGGATGTAGCGGGGCAAAGTCAAAGGATTCTCCGAAACAACAAAAAATTGTAAAACTGTGCCAATTCCCATCATTTTAATGAAGCCGACCTGTGGATAATTGACAGCTTTTTCTTTTGTTCTCTTTCCAGTGCGTCTGTCAATGATGTACCAAACTTTTTTGCCACCCTCTTTTCCTTGTCGGACAGCATCATGCCCATCAGGACGCTGTACCAAACAATTGTTGCCCATTGCATACCAGTAGCCATCTGGAATGGAGTTGAATTGAGAAAATGAAAACTTGGGTTCTTGTCCGTCAGGAATAGTGGCAGGCGTAACATAAATCCCTAGTTCATTTAAGCGGGTGAGATGCTCGTAATAATAGATTTCACCTGTGTTTCGATACGGAGCTTGAGCTAAATGGAGCGCATACGTCAGGGCATAGTTGCCGATTAAAGGCTCTGTCATGTAAAGATCATTAATTTCCCGGCTGGAAAAGAATGTATTTTCCAACAGTACTAACTCACATTTGTAAACCAGCATGGCTTAACTCCCACGATATGAGTTGCTGAGGCGTTGTAAAAATTCAGATGGATCTCGATAGATCGTTCTGACTTCTTCAATCAGCGCAGTGAGATCTTCCTGACCCATCACTTCATACTGTCCAATAATGGGTTCAATCAATGTAGCAGAAGAATTTTTGACAGCTTCTAGCAGAACATTATCTTGCAACGGAAAATCTGGATCTGGATCTGGATCTGTGCGAGGTAATGCGTCATACACATATTGAGTTAGTTCCAAAGTACTAAAAATTTCAGTGTCGCTGAAGACCACTTGTGCAATAGTGTTTTTGACTTTGCCAATGCGAGTTGAGATCGCTCCATAGCGGCTGGTACGAAGAATGTTTCCTAAAATGTAGAAAAGCTCATCTGGAGTGATGTCTTTAAGCGTTTCGATGTCGAGAAAGTGAGTCTCTGGTCGAACATATTCACTTGTGAATAAGCTACTAGAAGCTTCAGCCCCTTCATCACGGCTATCTCGCATTGTTCCTGTCTCAAATAATGCGTTAGAAGTGCGAATATCTACAACCTGGTTAACAGGCAAGATTGAGAACGCATCTTCAGTAATCACACGAGAGCGCTGTGCGCCGCCTTGACCCACTGCATAGCCATAGACATAGGCATCGACGGAATCGAAAAGAACGACTCCATCTGCATCTAAACAGGGTAAATTCTGCTTGCGTAAGTCTTCTCGCCCAGTCCGACGCTCTACGGCAGTCTGCTTTCTTTTGGTAATTACAACCCTCTGAATCGGATCATTGTCGCGCTTTTGCACACCTGCATGGACAAACTCTCGACACAGCGGTTCACCACTACCTTCAGTGCGAAAAATTGCCTCTGATTCAGTCTTACGTATCACAATCAGGTTGACATACTTACCTTGTGGGTACTCAGGATAGTGAGCCAGCAAAAACTTGGCGTATTCTTTCTTATTCAAGATGCTCATAATACTTATTCCTCGGTGTCTTCTTTGCTTGGAATCTCGTTGCGGACATAAAACAGATAAGCTGCTTTGATGTTCTTTTCATCTACCATCAGTCGAGCTAGCTTATCTTGGTAAATATTATATAAAATCTGATGAAAGAAAAGATTAACAAACTCTTCAACCTTTAAACTTGTTTCTCGCTTGTTGATCTTGTACTTAGAACTTTTTGAGTCATGAATATTCTCTAAGTAAGTGAAAATTTTAGTGGTCGCTGCAACTCGATGCGTTTCTAAATCAAGGGACTGCTGCTGTTGCCGAATTTGATCGAAAACTTTGTTGATCGGCATCATTAAAGAGCTACGCTCTAGGCTTTTTCCCTTGATTCTGGCTTTCCAGGCGATCGCTGCCATTTCCTTGATGATCTTTGAGGCAATCGGTTTTTCAGAACTCATACATGGCTCCCTACGTTAATAATCTTCTCCATACAAGGTTTAAGTTGCTTGGCTAATCGTCGAGCAATCACTTCTTTATCGACCTTCTTTTTGCTACGTTTACATTCAAAACTTGCTCGTTTCTCGATTAATCGATCAACTATAAAGAAAATACTGTTTTCAGATGTTGCGAAAGCTTGAGCCATTGTGACGAACTCATTCTCTTTGGAATCTGTCCACAGCAGATCATACATTTCTCGGATTGAGCGCAGTCTCTCCCAAACTACGTCTCCTGAGCCAAAAGCTATTTCGTTGGCTCTACGAAAATATAAATCATCTGAAGTTACTAGACCTCGGAGTGTAGATGGGACTCCATCTAAGAAAATATCTGTTTTAATATGTTCAGTTAAATTCAAAATTGGAATGGCCAGTTCTGTAAGCAAAATTTTGATGCCAAAGCATTTATGAAGTATTAGAGCGTATTCCATGGCGTTCAGATATTTTTCAGTTTTATTGTCTCCCATTGGATTCAAGGGAATAGAAATGACGTTTCCAATCACCTCTGAATATTTAGGTAATAACAGTCCTAATGTCTTTTGAGGCTTAACAGGCAAACTAATATAGGTTGATTGATTAGAGTTAAAAAATTTAATTACTTCTTTAACTGAAAGACTAATGGCTGAAACATCAATGCTCTTCAGCTTTCTAAACATTCTTCTAAAACTCTCAATAAGTGGGGTAGTCATAAAAGAGTAGGGCATTAGATGTAAGTAGACAATTTTCTCTTTTCCAGCGTCATAGTTTAGTTTTTCAATCGAGAACTGTTCCCGAATTACTGGATCTATATATCGCTTTGGTTCTCTCTGCCCACCAATCAATCGATTAGAAAACTGCTGCACCTTAATACCTCTAGGTACATTACCTGACATCCATTTTGATGTTTCAAAAGCAGAACTGGCATAACAGGACTGATGATGATTATTTTGAAGATAGCGTTCAAGATTTTGAGCAAAACTTTGAACAGTAAATTCTGTAAAATCAAAGCTCAAGTTTTTACTAACATATGAAACTATTGGACTAATCGTCTGTTCTTCATTCATTAGAGCCTGCTCTTTAGTTGTATTAGAAGTCGCTTCTCCCTCTTCCATTTCTTCCACATCCTCTGTTTTTACGAGGTTATTAGACTCTTGTATAACCAACTTTTGTAACGATTCATAAGAATGAGTTTCTGATAAACTTTGAGCAATAATATAAGCTCTTTCATACAGTGGATCAAAGATGATATATTGCTCAACTTCATGAATTTCCAAAAGGTGATACAGGTATATCCATGGCTCACGAAAACTCTTATTTTTTTCAGCCAATGATTTTGCACAATGCTTTTTTAGGAAAATATAAAAGGTTCTTAGTAATTCTCCAAGCCGCATAGTATCTTCGCTATTTGACACGATTCGATCTTTTTCTAGCCAGACTTGAATAATTCTTTTTTCTGACTCTTTTTCGTCTGAGAAAGATTTTCTTAACTTATCTTTATACTTTGCCTCAATTTCTTCTGGCTTGTAGCTCTTGCGCTGGATGATGGTATCAACTTGAGCGAAGATTTCTGAACATGAGATTCCTAGCTTAAGTAACTCTTCATCAACTTTGATTCCTTGATTACCTGCTTTGATGAACTTGCTGTATTCATCAGATTTCATTTGATCAATTTTCCGTTCGACTGATTTACCGATTAGGACACAATCTTTAGTGGTTAAATTAATCTTGTTTTCAACAGGGACAAGATAATGAGTGCCCTGTGGGTAAAGAAAAACTGGCATAGCATTAAACCTTGTACTAATAAACTCTGCCACCTGATTATGAATAATGTTCGTTAGCAGCCCACACTGTTCTGAAACTTGATGAGCGATCAGACGATACTGTTTATGTGAAAGGCTATTGAAATGACTGAGAAACGTCTGCTTATGCTTACGTTCTGAGTAACTGTGTGATAAATCTGAGACATCAACAGCCCGAATTAATTCATCTAGTTCAATCAATCGAGACTTTCCAAGACGAGTGGGATCAGATCGTCTATCTAATGAGTTTCCACGGACACTATTGTGACCGGAATGCCCTCGAATTAGCTCAGTAATATCTTCAACATAATCACGCCAGTCTGCAAAAAAGCCATCAACACCAATCTTTTCAAGCTCCTTAATAATAATCTCAGGTTTTGCAATTCTGCCATAGCTTTTTTCTTGACCCTCATAGGTCTTATTCAAATCATGAATGCAATAGGCAAGAGTGATAACTTTTAGCTCTACTTCCTCTAGTTGAAGTAGTTCTTGCAGTGAGTAGATTAAGAACACGCCAGAAATAATGTGGTTATAGAGTGACTGACCATGATGATCGCCCCACTGAATTACTCTTTGGTAAATTTGCAAACCCTTATTTGCAATTTCTTCAATAAATTGAGTAAGAATAGGTTTATCTTCGATTCCCAAGAATTGTAGTAATTCATCAGCCATTTTTTGAATATCCTATTATCTGCAAACAAATGAAAATCCTTTAATGATTGATCGTGATGAAATTTCTCTACTCTTTATTTTCAGCTTTAATATTATGCACTTTCGATTTGATCAGAATTCATCCAAATTTTTGATCACCAAGCCTTCCAGTCTTGCAAACTCACGGGTGTTGTGCGTTACCAGAATCAGATTGCGGGCAAGAGCGATCGCAATTAATCAGGTCTGATCAGCTCACCCTCCCAGCTCCCCACCAACTCTTCAAAGAAACCAGGTTGCCAACCCTGCCGGGACTCCAAAATTGGCAACTTAACCGTCACCGTCACCTCAACCTCCACATCCCTAACCCCAGGCACCTCCAGCTTCAAAATGCCATCCGAGCCTACATGCGATCGCAACGTAACGCTATGCATTTCACCCTCCTGATTTAGCAGATTAACTTTGTGTCCGTATCTACTTGATATTTGTCATAATAACAACCAAAATTAAGATTGAAAAGACTTTGCACATTCAAAGTGTCCGTACAAACTATCATGACCCGTAAAGGCCGCGCAATCACCATCTCCCTCAAAGAACCCGACAAAATCGCCCTCCAAACGATCGCCACTCAACTCGGCTACACCTGGGGCGACAACCCCAACATCTCTAAATTGGTGGAGGCGATCGCCCAGCAGAAACTGCTCATTGCCCCCAACCACGACTGGTCGGCAGAACTCATTGCAACCCTTCACAAGGCTATGCTTTGCCTCCACGAGCGTGGAAACAGCTCAAACGCCCAAACGATCGCAGAACTCCTGCTCAAGCGTAGCGAACTCAAAAATCCTCTCCGAAAAGAAATTGAACGATTCTTAGAAAGCCTTCAAAAACCCAACTGGAGAAAACGCCTTGATGAATTCATCGATCAAAGCCAACCCTTCCAGCTTGCCTACCAAGACGCCGCCCAACGAATTTGGACCTTCCATATCCAACATGCAGAGATTTGCCCGCGATCGCACGAATACCTAGACTGTTGGTGCCAAGAAAACAGCGGCAACACCGACCTACCCAAACTGCAACATAACTGGACCCTCCGCCTTGATCGCATCACCGATGCCGCCCTTTCCCCCATTGACAAAAAATGGCGTCCCGACCTCGATCGCCTTAGAGTCGAACTCCATCTTTACAACGGCTTAGCCTTTGCCTACGAACCCAAAACGAATGACATCTATACCGATTGGGTGCCCGATCTCCCCCAAACCAAAAAAGTAATCCGCGAAGTATCGAGCACCTTCTGGCTGTTCCGCGAAATTTTGCCCTATGGGGAAGATTGTGCCATCGCGTCCCCGCCGGAAGTCCGCGATCGATTCAGGGATAAACTATTGATGCTCTGCAATCGATATGATGACACGGCCCATTGACCTTAAACTCAACACCGAATCCACTACAAAAAAGGTAGCCACTCAAAAAAAGTGGCACCTTTTGAAGATAGATGTTAAAGGATAGCGTTATCGTATATGCAGTGAGGAGTGATTCAGATAAGAAGCTCTTGAGGTCGAAACACGGAAAGACTCTCAAGGGCTTTTTCTTGTTGAGCCTTGATAAAAAGTGGCTTCACTTCAAACGTGCCCAGGTTTGGTGGGCTTTGTATCATGACACCCTAAAACGTTACAAATTGATACTCAATCGATACCTTCATGATTCAGGAAACTGCGATCGCACGTTGACTCAGCGGAAGCCTGGTAATTCGGAGCAAGTCGTGCAAGACACATTGGTTTTGAGTGCGGAAGAACGCCAGCGATCGCGATTTCGCGGTCAGACTGAAGCAGGTGCGATCGTGTTGCTCAATCTTCCCCGTGGATTGGTCTTAAGAGAAGGGGATCTTTTGACCAATGAAGCTGAAGATTGGTGGGTTAAGGTACGAGCCAAGACTGAAAAGGTATTGAAAGTAGAGGCTCAGACTTCTTTGGATTTAATGAGAGCAGCCTATCATTTGGGCAATCGGCACGTTCCGCTTGAAGTGGGACCTCACGCACTCAAGCTATCTCCAGACTCTGTTTTACAGGATATGTTAGTTCACTTGGGATTGACGGTGACGGAGGTTTTAGAACCATTCTATCCTGAAACGGGTGCTTATGGCCACCACCATTGAGTTCTGGGGCTTATGTCAGTAACTTCAACTGTGAGACTTTTGCGCCTTTTGCAACTCGCTAGTTCGACACTACCTGTAGGAGCTTACAGCTACTCAGAGGGGTTAGAGCTGTTGGTAGAGACGGGTAGTATCAAATCTGCTGAGGTACTTCAAGATTGGATGGCTCAAGAACTTCAGCACGGTGCTTTTTGCATGGAAGCTGGTATCATGCTGCGGGGGCATCAAGCAACAGTAGATCGAGCGGGGGAACAACTCCTTTATTGGAACCGATGGTGGTCTGCCGCTCGTGAAACGGAAGAGTTACGCCTGCAAAGTTGGCAAATGGGGCGATCGCTCCTCCGTCTTTTCCTCGATCTAGAAGATCCGCTCAATAATGCTGTCGATAAAACCTGGCCCGTCCTTCAAGAACTCTTTGGCCAAGACTGTAACTTTGCGATCGTATTTGGGGTAATGGCGGCAGCTTGGCAAATCGACCCGACCGATGCTGTGTTGGGATATTTGCAAAGTTGGGCAACCAATCTGATTAGCGCTGGAATTAAGCTAATTCCGCTAGGTCAAACTGCCGGACAACAATTGTTATTGAACTTACAACCCGTTCTGGAATCCTCTACTCAAAGCATTTTACAGTTACCTGATGAAGCATTAGAAAGTTGTGGATGGGGTTTATCTCTGGCGAGTATGGCCCATGAGACGCTTTACAGTCGGTTATTCCGCAGTTAGGTTGGCGGACATTGCTTGACTAAAACCATCTCCCCGTAAGAGTTTTGCTTCAATTACCGTCCCAAAAAACCGCACAAGTTAACCTATGCTTAGAATTGAGTGAACTTGTGTATACTTCTGTTGCACAACTTCTGTGACTTATTAAGAAAAAAGTAGAAGGTTTCCTTCCCTAAAAAAATCAGGTCAGAGTATAGAAAGACCTGGAAAGACAAAGATGCTGCCAGGGGGTACTCTGAACGCGGTTTAATTTTTATGAGCGATACGGCCTGTGTCATTCCAGTTTACAAAGCTCCGAAAGACTATCAAGCCTTTCGGATCGGCCCACGCGATACCAATCGCCTCGCCATTGTATTTGACCCCAACGCAGCCAGCGTTTCCTTGACCGTCTGTGTTGAGATTTTTGATGTAGGGGGTAAAACCCCACCCAATCGACATCAATGGGCAGTAGAGATGTTCTTTGTTCTGAAGGGCGAAGGGGTAGCATTGTGCGATGGCAAAATCGTCCCCATTTACACGGGAGACAGTTTGCTGGTCCCGCCCACAGGCATCCACGAGATCCGCAATACGGGGAGCGATCGCCTTTATCTCCTTTGCATCATGGTTCCCAATGAAGATTTTGCCGAACTGATCCGCAGGGGCATTCCAACGGAACTGGATGAAGAAGACTTGAGAGTGTTGAAACGCAACGATGCTTTGGTAATGTGTTGAGGTTGAGATTGCTGTCATTCTGTCAAACGCCATGCAGCAACTATGGCCCTTAAGCGCATTGGTCGCCGCTGGCGTTGCAGCCAGCCTGTTTTCGCTCTCGCTCTCAAAACCAAAATCCAACCCGATCGCATCTCAGGCTTCTGCCATAGCTGAATATAAGGTATTCGATCGACCTGATAGTGTGGCTCACGTTCTCACCATTCCCAGCAAAAGTCGTTATATCGTGCGTCCCTTTGTGTTTGAGAGTCTGGCAACAGTGGCACAGGTGGCCGCAAAGACAAAGGCGATCGCAGTTCTCAATGCAGGTTTTTTTGACCCTGCCAATCAGAAAACAATCTCCCATATTGTTGTGAATGGGCGTGCGGTTGCTAACCCCAAAGATAACGAACGATTGGTCAACAATCCCAAATTAGCCCCCTATCTCAATGCCATCCTGAATCGGAGTGAATTGCGGGTTTATGACTGCGGAAAAACCGTCCGCTACGATATTGTGCTTCATCAGGCTCCAATGCTGGCTAACTGTCAGTTAGCGCAGAGCCTGGGGGGTGGCCCACAATTGCTACCCGTCGATACCTCTGCACGAGAAGGATTTACGGATACTCAGAATGGAAAGCTGGTTCGCGATGCGATCGGGAGTATCCAGCCTAATGCTCGAACTGCTGTAGGGTTGAAGGCGATGGTAGCTTGATTTGGTTGATGGTCGCCCAAAAAACACCTCAGTCGGGGATGATGTTGGCTGAGGTAGCCCGTTTTCTGAAAGACTTGGGAGCAATCAAGGCTCTTAACCTAGACGGTGGGACTTCTTCGTCGCTGTATTACCAAGGAAAAACTTTCTATGGGAAGCGGGATGATTCAGGCCAAGCGATCGCAAGGCAGGTCAAATCGGTCCTATTACTATTACCTTCGGGATAATCCTATGACTAGCGATGCATCAGAAAAATTTTCACAGCAATTGCAAATCTACTTTTTATAGCCCAAAACCTTTTTAAGTTTTGTCTTCCAGCCATAGGAGTATCGCACTTATGACATCCGAGCCAGTGCAGACATCTTAGCAAGCTTGTCTGTTTCCAGACCGGATAAATCATCCAAGCTTATCCATTTTTCTTTGAGTAAACGTGCAAAAACAAAAATAAATGCTGAGTAGTCAAAATCGTACTTTCCATCTATTTCATGTCTTTTTGCGCTCAAAAAATCGTGGAGCTGCCAAACCTCCTCAATTTCTGTGATGATACTGGCTTTATTGCTGATTTCCTGAATCAGGGCGGTAGTTTCACGGTTATACGCTTTTTTAAAAGCTTCCTCAGCAACTTGCTTTTCTAGTTCAGACCACTCTGTTTCAATTCCCTGCATTATCTATGCCTAAATTAGAAATGTTGTTCAATCGTAAGGCAATGGGTTGGGGTTAATGTTGGAGCCCCAACCCTAATAGTTTAGTAAAACGCTGATTACCGCGCTAGATTTAATAACTCTTTGGGAGAAGCCAGTAAATCGATCGCCACGAAGAAGATTTTGCCTTCAGGATTCAACAAAAATCGCCATGCCATATTCATCCCAACGCCCGCACCAAACCAAGGGGTTTGAACTTTGCCGGTCACTTTGATTTGAGTAAATCCATCATCCGCAGGCTCAGTCACACCTCTCTCAGGCATTAACTTTAGATTTTGACAATCTTCTCTCAGGTACTTGAAAACATTATCCTTACCAACGATGGGTCTTTGGAACGGAGGCTGCAATGCTCCATCGGCAGTAAATAATTCAATGACTGCATCAAAGTCATTGGCGTTCATGTTGTTAACGTAGTTAACAACGGTAGGATTGCTAACCCCTTCAATCGTAACGGAGGTCCGTGCAGATGGGGCGCTGGGAGGAACAATGGGTTCTGCAACCTTGGTGTAGCTACCCATTTGGCTAGTGTCGTAACCCATCCCAACAACAGCATTCCGCAAAACGGTGATTTGCTGACCTGATTCTAGTCCGCGAATGGATTGGAGTACGGCTGATGCATTGGCGGAAAGTTTGTAGCCTTCTGGAATGGGAGCAACAGTCCCTTGTTCCATCCACTGACCTAACTGATACCAAAACCCTAGCTTGATATTGACGCTCCAAGATGCATAGGCTCTGCAAATAGGCGTATCGTCTCGGTTGGCAAGGTCGCACATGACCTGAGTTTGCTCGGGAAATGATAAATTTTTAATTTCGTTCATGGTCCCTTCAGCCAGTACCATGTTGGCCGCACCGGGTGCAGCAATGGTAATGGTTTTGCCCATTTCAGTGTAAGCAAACCAGATCAGTGCAAGCTGATCTTCCGCATTCAGTTGAACGAAGCGAGCGATAGTGGCAGGAACAGCATCAGCAGTTAAGGTATTGGGGAAAATGCCCCGTGCAGCGTCAATGGTAAATGGCATAGGTTTCAGCTCTCCGTTTTACAATGGTGTACTTTAGTGCGTTGTGGTTTGAGATTGTAAGGAGTTACCCCCATCAGCAATATATTTTGAAGTGTTACACAAAGTCAAGTTTTGTAAATTTTCCTCATATTCTTGAGGAAGGCACGTTATGCCTCAGCAGGGGAAGTCGATACCAGGGAGTGTTGGGATAGGCATGGTGCTCCCAGTGATATCCAAAGTGATAACAAGCCAAAAAAGACCAAAAAGCTGAGTAACCCGTGCTTCTAGCGCAATGACGATCTATATAGCCTTGGACAGTTCGTCTATGAGGTAAAAATGTACCAAAGTAGAAAAGTTGAAATGAACTCAATATCATGGGCAAAATCCAGAAAGTAATTAAGTTTAGATTAGATATATTGAGCGCATAGCCTAGAGCAAACACGAAAGATATACCGCCAATAACAATCCATATTTGTTTTGGCTCAAAATAGCTTTTCATGAATTTAAAGTACCAAGATAAAATGATGGGTTTTTGACCATCATAAAAATCTGGATCGCTTGCACTAGAGGGATAAGAGTGATGAAGTTTATGCTTAACCAGCAAAGGTTTATACATCAGAAAAGCATAAAGAGTAGTAGAAGTTGATCCAATCAAACAATTAATTTTTTGATTTTCTGTGAAAATTGTTTCATGCATTGCATCATGGGCCGTTATAAATAATCCAGTCTGCAAAAAAGTGCGTATAAAAATTATAAATGGAAGAAATATTTTTTTTGAACCACAAATATCATAAAATAAACAATATTTTAAACTAAAAAACCATAATGAAATAATAATAAGTGAGATGAAAATTCCTAAGAATTTATTGAGAGAATTTATGTCGTTCATGCTTGTTCTAACAGTCAATACTCTAGACCGCCTTAAATCTTCAGTCACAAAATCAGGATTTCAGCTCCTGCCCCCAATCTCAAGGGAGCGGGGGAGCGGTCTTTTAAATTTCGACGAGAAGTCCCAAGCTCTATCCATAGGGTTCAACACTAAGCCCTCTATCTATGTGTTTGACGGGTAAACTCTAAGCCTAACAATAGTATCATTAATGTTAAGTTTAATTAAGAAAACTTATTTTTGTTGCACAGGTTGAGAATAAGTTGTTTGGTTACGGATGGCCGTTACACCTGGCTTGGTGTCAAGCCTGCCACTTTCAAAGCTTTTTCGGTGACATTGCGCTAGAGTCCGTTTAGGGTGGTTTTTGAATTTCTTTAACCACGCTGCACTCACGTAGAGGTTACTCTGGCGTAATGAACTTTAGAATAGGTTGTGCAATCTGGGCTTACAAGGGATGGTTGGGAGGCTTATTCCCAACCGGAAGTTCGCCCTCAAAATTTTTGCAGCTTTACAGCCAGAGATTTACAACCGTTGAATGTAACGCTACGTTCTACTCCATTCCCAGCGCTGATACTGTGACTCGATGGGAGCAAGAGACACCTAATGGGTTTGAATTTTGTCCAAAGATGCCTCGCAGCATTACCCATGAAGGCACGCTGACCTCACAGATCGAGGCAGCTCTTAGCTTTATTGAGTTGATGCAGGGACTGGGAAGCCGTCTCGGGCCAATTTTTGCTCAGCTTCCACCTACCTATGGCCCACAGTCATTCCAGGATTTAGAAACATTTTTGATGGGTCTGCAAGATTGTGGTGCCCCTCTCTCCCTAGAAGTGCGCCACCCTCAATGGTACGAGCCAACCCATGCCATACGCTTAAACGAACTCCTCCAACGTTTATCCATCGGGCGGGTGTTGTTGGATACTCGTCCTATCTACGAATGCGACGATAACCCACAACTGACGTCCGAACGTCGCAAACCCAAACTTCCCCTGCAACCCATCGCAACATCTCCCTTTGTTCTCATACGCTACATTAGCCACCCCGATCGCGATTTCAATCATTCGTTCATGGAATATTGGGTGCCTTACTTACAGGATTGGCTTCAACAAGGTACTCGCATTTATCTCATTATCCATTGTCCAGTGGAAGAACACTCTCCTCAAAATGCTCGATATTTTCAGCAATTGTTAGAAGATAAAAGGATACCTATTTCTCCCTTACCTTGGAACGATCTGCCTGTAGAACCCAGCCAACTGAGTCTATTTTGACTTGGGTTGGCGATCTCACTGTCCCAAACAAACCGTCTTACTCTCTATGAATACACCTAAAATCAGTGCTATTGCAGCAATTGGATCGCAGAATAGAGCTTTATCAAAAGAAGGTAAACTACCGTGGCATATCCCAAAGGATCAAAAGTGGTTTCAAACTAAAACGATCGGCCATGTTGTCATTATGGGACGAAAGACATTCGAACAGATTAAAAGAATTCCACTGAATGGACGTACCAATATCGTCATTTCATCTCAAGCGGACTTGAACGCTGAAGGTTTTATATCAACAACGACACTTGAGGAAGCCTTGGAAAAAGCCCGAGAAATAGAGAAGGATGAAATATTTATTGTGGGAGGAGGGCAGATTTATACGCTGGGCCTTCCCTTTACGGATAGGTTGTACCTTACCCTCGTTGAAGGAGAGTTTGCGGATAGCGATACATTTTTCCCAGAATATTCAGCTTTCGATCGGGTTGTCTACGAGCAATATAACGATGAATCCAATGGAGAAAGCGGCTACAAGTACGCGTTTTATATTCTTGAAAAGTCGAATTAATGGGTCCTGAAAAATCCCTTCATTGCACGTCGATACCCATGTTTTGCGTCCTGTTGGTAAGGGCGCAAAACATTGCGCCCTTTTATCCTAAAGGCTCCTACGATTCAATAGAACCGACCAACATTGCGGTAATAGTACGCTCAAAGTAGATCGCGCACTCTGAAGCTAGATCGGAGCAGTCTCCTTGGGGCACCTGCTTTTGAACGGATTGAGGTGTGTTTCGACTGTTAAAGCTTTGGATATGGGCAACACAGATGACTTTCATCAGATTGATTGCCTTGACCATCGCCGGAAGGCTAACATTCAGTGCGGTATAGGTCTCTTTCAATCCTTTCAAGCAGCGTTCTTCCAGGACAGAAGCGTCACCTGCCATCAGCGCGTAACAAACATAGCGCATAATAATTTCGCCATCGCGCAGGCAAGCTGCCATCTTGCGATTAGGGTAACAAGCCCCTCCAGCCTCAATTAGACTGGGGTCTTGGCAGATAATTCCAGCGATCGCATCTGAGACACAGCAACTTGCAATACTAGAAAGTGCCATCACGGCATCCAGTCGCTTGTTGAGTCCGGCGATGACATCTTTGGCTTGGTCGAGGTCAGCTTTGGCCAGACATGCAGTCTTCATGTTTGCATTTGCGGTGATGCGTGTAAATGAATCGTGCACGAGAATCTCCTTGCCATTAGGGCAGCCTACAAATATATATTTAGGATGGGTTGGGAGTCTGGGGCGATCGCACACGAGTTTACAATTGTTTACAAAAGCCCGCGATTTCCTCAATAGAATGAAAGAAAATGCATCCTGATTCTCGCGGACCCTTGAGATCTGAACCAACTCCCGTTCCCGATGAGGTTACGATTCGGATACGGGGACTGTGCAAGCACTATGGAAAGACTGCTGCCGTGCGGGCAATGGATTTGGACGTTCGGCACGGCGAGTTGTTTGGCCTGATTGGACCGGATGGAGCGGGTAAGACAACCGCATTCAATATTTTGGGTGGCATCTTAGAAGCCACGTCAGGAGAGGTTAGCATCTTAGGCTTATCGACCAGAGACGCCCGAGGTTATACGGCCTATCTTACCCAACAATTCTCGCTCTATCTGGATCTGAGCGTGGACGAGAATATGTATTACAGTGCGGCCTTGCACCAAGTGCCTGCAAACCAATTGGAGGTGCGACGAAACAAGTATCTCAAATTAATGCAATTGGATGGATTCCGCGATCGCTAGCGGGTCGTCTTTCTGGCGGGATGAAGCAAAAACTGGCCCTCTGTTGCGCCCTGATTTCCGAACCTCAAGTGTTATTGCTAGACGAACCGACGACTGGAGTGGACACCGTTGCCCGTCGTGAGTTCTGGGATATTCTGGCTGGGTTGGCGGGTCAAGGTATCACCATTGTCGTTGCCACCCCCGATCTGGATGAAGCCGAACGCTGCGATCGCGTGGCCCTTCTCTACAACGGACAGATCCAGCAAATGGGCACGCCCTCTGCGCTTAAATCTGATTTAGGATTGCAACGTTTAGTCATCCGCACGCCTGACTTGCTGAAGGTAGAGCAGACCTTGACCCAAGCCCTTGAGGCTGATTCGCAATGGTAGATGTGGTGAAGTTGGGCGATCGCATTGAAGTGCTGGTGCGAGATGCACGGCAAGGGGAAGCACAAGTTCGCAACCTGCTCGATTCCAATGGAGTGAAGGGTAGGATCTCGGCGCAAAACTATCATCTTCAGCTAGAAAAACCAACCTTGGAAAACGTGTTTGTCATGCTTTTACGGCGGAAAGGTTCTGTGCCTCAATCGATTCCTTTTCCAAACGGGGGGAAAGGCAAACAGTATGCGACGGCCATGGGAGCGCACGATAATTCTGACCGATCCGTCGCAATTGCTGCCCGTAACCTGAGCCGTGTGTTTGGTAAGTTCCAATCTGTCAGTAACTTAAACCTAGAGATTTGTTATGGCGAGGTGTATGGATTGCTGGGCGCTAACGGCGCGGGTAAAACTACTGCAATCAAGATGCTGTGTGGGTTGCTACCCATTAGTTCGGGTGAAATTTCCTTAGCGGGCGAAACGGGAAACTTGCGAAGTGCGGCGTTGCGGCGGCGCATTGGCTACATGAGTCAAAAATTCACTCTCTACGACGATCTCACCATTTTGCAAAACCTTCAGTTCTATAGCGGAGTTTACGGAATTCCGCTCCGACAGCAACAATCTAAAATTAACTGGGTTCTGGCGATCTCTGGTCTAGAAGGTCAAGGAGATCTCATAACGGGAAAACTACCCGGTGGATGGAAACAGCGGGTGTCCTTTGGTGCGTCGGTGATGCACGAACCAGAAATTCTATTTCTCGATGAGCCGACTTCTGGGGTGGATGTCCTGGCGCGGCAGCAGTTTTGGCAATTGATTAATGACTTCGCCCGTAACGGCACTGCAATTTTAGTCACAACTCACTATATGGCGGAAGCAGAGCAATGCAACCGCATGTGTTTTATGGTGGCAGGACGCAAGGTGAAAGAAGGGTCCGCGAGTGACATTAAATCCGCACAACTGGGACAATTGTTTGAGGTCCGCGTCGCACAACTACAACCCAGTTACGATCTGCTCCGCACCCAGCTAGATCCTTGGCGCGTGTCGATTTTTGGCGATCGCCTCCACATTGTCCTAGACCGTCCCGATGTAGAATTGCCCGAGGTTGAAGCTTTACTGCACAAAGAAAATCTACCGTTTGGAGAAATACAATCCATCCCTTTTTCTTTGGAAGATGCTTTTATTGCTGAAGTTCAACGGGCCGGAGGCTCAACGCCATAGCTGCGATCGCATTGTTGGCCTGAAAGAGCTGTGCGATCGCCTCAAGAAAACGTTTGCACCCCCGCTGGGTCGATCGCAAATCTTGAATCTACCTGGGAACTACGATTGTAGATCTGAGATACGTTCCAGTGCCGATCGATCCCACTGTCCTAAGTTTGCGGCAGCTTCATAGGTACTTTGGAGAAATGCAAGGAGCGTCGCGTCTGGATCGCCAGACTGTCTCACGGCTTCATAGGGGAGAATAAATTCCTGCATTTCTGTGCTATAGAAAGCCTCTTTAGGTCGAACAGGGTAATCTCGAAACCCTTCTGGCGCAGGGTAAGCGTAAGCATAAAAAACAGGGTCTACAACTGCTCCACCCCCTGGCCAAAAGCCACAACTGCTGACCTCATGGGAATAGGCTTCTCGGGTTACCCAATCTGCCATATTTGGAACGCCACCTGGATGCTCTGGTGCGCGACGGCCAGAAAAACGGGTTACTGCAAGATCGAAGCTACCCCAGAAGAAATGGACGGGGCTAGACTTACCAATAAACCGCGAACGGAATGCGGTCATAATCCGATCTACTTGCACGAGAATTTGCCAGAGCCGCTGTGCATATTCTGGATCGTAAGCTGTGTGTTTGTAATCCTGCTCAAAAGGGAGCGGTTCTACTACCTCTTGGGGCATTGTCCAAATTCGGACTTCAATCCCCATCTCGCTCAAGCTACTCATCACAGTCTGATAAAAATCGGCAACGGAGCGAGGAGCCAGTGCAATTCTTTTGACAAGACCATCGCTGGTTTCAATTTGTAATTGGCGATCGAGAAAATCAAAGCTAATTTGAAAGTTGCGAGTTTCGTAAGGAATTGAAGCCGTTGTCAGTCCACGCGGCGTTACATAGAGGGTAGACTGCCACCAGTGGTTAATTTTTGGGAAAAGCGCCAGCCGAATTTTACCAACAATCTGCGTCCACATATGGAGCGTTGCATAGGTATCCTGCCATGCTGCAAGTGGCAAGCTTGGCCAAATACTTTCCGTGGATGTACCCTGAGTAGAAGCTGCCATAAAAAATCCTCCATTTGAGGAAACGATAGATTCGGATCGGTGGTTCCCAGAAACTCCTGCAAGTCTTTGGGGAGTGTTTGCCTATCTGGAAATCGGGCGGGTTGGAGAAGAAAGCCCACAACCCTATGCCAATTTTGGGTTCAGTCATGGGTGGTTTCCTCTCCGGTTGGTTTATGCAGTCATGTCAAACAGTAGGACTTCAGCATCCTGAACCGTGCCTTTTAGAGCAATCAGAGACTCCTGGGCGATCGCTACGCCGTCCCCAGCACTTAGAGTGAGATCGTTCAATTGCACATTCCCCCGTGCAACTTGCAACCAACCCACACGATTTGGCGCAAAGGTATAACTCACCGATTCTCCTTCCGCCAAAGCAGCCGCGTAGAGATCCACATTTTGGTGGATGGTAATCGATCCGTCCCGCCCATCGTGAGAACCCACGAGTTTTAACTTGCCTTGCTTTTCAGTCGTCGCAAAGTTTTTTTGCTCGTAACTCGGTTCGATCCCTTTTTGCTCGGGTAGGATCCAGATTTGCAGCAAATGAACGGGTTCAGTTTTGGAAGCGTTATATTCACTGTGCCGAATCCCAGTGCCAGCAGACATTCGCTGCACGTCACCAGGATGAATCACCGATCCGGTGCCGATACTATCTTTATGTTCTAATGCACCTTGTAAAACATAAGTAATAATCTCCATATCCTGATGCCCGTGAGTAGGAAACCCTTGACTTGGAGCCACTTTGTCTTCATTGATGACGCGCAGGTCGGCAAAGCCCATGTGGTTAGGGTCGTGGTACTCACCAAAGGAAAAGGTGTGACGGCTATCGAGCCAACCAAAGTTGGCAATCCCTCGGTCTTGAGCGGGGCGAATGGCAAGCATTTTAGAGTCCTCCTATTTTCCCTAGGCGGTTTGTTTGTTCGATACTACAATAATGCATTGAATCCAATAAAAAGACAATATGATATTGTATAAACACACTGTCTCTAATCTGGATACAATAATCAGCGATCGCCATGGATAAATTCGAACAGATGCGGGCTTTTGCTCAAGTGGTGGTCTCTGGTGGTTTCGCTGCGGCTGCTCGTCAGATGGGGCAATCGCGATCGACGGTGAATAAGCTGGTGATTGCGCTGGAAAACGATCTGGGGGTGCAGCTATTGCATCGCAGTACGCGGGTGGTAAGCCCAACAGAAACGGGACTGGCATTTTACGATCGCTGTGTGGAAATTCTATCAAGTTTGGAAGAAGCAGAGCGATCGGTGGCGCAACTGCATGGTTTGCCCCAAGGTCGATTGCGGATCAATGCTCCCATGACCTTTGGCACAATGTATCTGGCTGAGGCGATCGCCGATTTTTTAGCGCAATATCCCGATCTTCAGGTGGAACTTACGCTGAACGATCGTTTTGTTGACCCAATTGAGGAAGGATTTGATGTGACGATCCGCATTGCCGAACCGCAACCCACTTCCAGTTTGTTGGTACAACCTCTAGCACCCGTTCGACGGGTATTGTGTGCGTCGCCTACTTACTTGGAAAAACAGGGTATGCCCATGCATCCCACGGAACTGCGATCGCATTCTTGTCTGCATTACGGACAAATTGCGATGGAAAATCGTTGGACGTTAACGGGAGCCGATGGGGAACATACTGCGATCG
This sequence comes from Acaryochloridaceae cyanobacterium RU_4_10, assembly GCA_012032135.1. GTDB lineage: Bacteria > Cyanobacteriota > Cyanobacteriia > Thermosynechococcales > Thermosynechococcaceae > JAAURS01. The sequence goes on from JAAURS010000013.1 coordinate 23,741, forward strand.
TGCGGGGCGCGTTGTGTTCTAACAATGGTGAAGTGTTGCGGGATGCGGCAATTCGCGGGTTGGGGATTGCGCTCTTACCTCGATTTATTGTGGAATCTGCACTCCAACGGGGGACATTGCAAGTCGTGCTACCGACCTATCATCCCTCTGAACTTTCCATTGATGTGCTGTATCCGGTGAATCGTCATTTATCGATCAAGATTCGACTGCTAGTGGATTTTCTGCGGGAACGGTTTGGGCAATCATGAGTCAATTAGTCCACCGACACAGAGTATGGATACCGAACAAGGCATTACTTGCGTCTCGCATAGCTGTTCCCGTCTAGCCAGATAGCAGTCTTGGGATCCTTAGGATTGGCAATGACGATCCGTTCTTCCACCGATCCATCGTCGTAGCGAATGCGCAAAATCAAACCCTCCACTTGATAGCGTCCCCGTTGGTTGGGAGCTACGGAAGAAGTCACAACATCCCCAGATGATGCTCCAGCGCCCCCGCCTCGCACCACTCGACCATCCGCAGAAAATGTATAGGTATTCCAAGCAGCAACAGAACTGCTCCCGCCGATCGCAACATTTCCTGTGCCAGATAGCGATCGATACGTCCCGTCTAACCGGAACTGATTCGGCAAGGACTGATAGGTTGTAGAGAAAGGTAGTTTCTTCCAACCCTTATCCGTTGATAGCTCCACGCGTCCGTTGCTGCGTCGCCACTGAGTCCAGGCTTTGGGCTTGACACTGCGATGGGCAGCGAGTCCTCCTGCATACGTCAGCCCTTTCACATCTTTGAGGGCTTCGCCGTTACGGAATAAGACAACTGGACGGACATCTTGGGACAAAAAGCCTCCTACCCCAAATGTCATCGCGGTATCGAAGCCAAACGAGTCTATTTTGGCAACCAAATTGGCAATGGTTGAGCCTTTGGGAGATCGGGATGGCGATCGCAACACTTACCCGTAATTTAGAAAGGACCATGAAACACACTCCCACAATGAAATCTCTAGATTACCAGAAGCGAAATTACTAAAGTAAAAACCTGGGTTCATCATGATGAACCCAGGTCGATCGGATTAAGACTGTGTAGGCTTCCTACAGTTGAGGCACATACTGTTCCTTGTCAGGAACCACTGCGTATTCAGCCACAATCTGCCGGAACTCTTCACCGTCGATGGTTTCTTTCTCAATCAACAGATCGACCAGTCGGTCAATGACAGTGCGATTCTCGCGCATGATCCGAATGGCTTCTTCATAGGCATGCTTGATCAGATCGCGCACTTGAGCGTCAATTCGGCACGCAATCTCTTCAGAATACTCAGAGCGGCTCATCCAATCGCGACCTAAAAAGACCTCACCCGTTTGGCTTTCCAAGGACAGCGGCCCCAAATCCGACATCCCAAAGCGGGTCACCATCTGCCGCGCCATTCCCGTTACCTGTTGCAGGTCATTGCTGGCTCCAGTCGTGATTTCTGAGTCCCCAAAGACCACAAATTCCGCCGCACGACCGCCTAAAGCACCCGCCATTCGAGCCGTAATTTGCGATCGTGAAATCAATCCCTGGTCTTCCGCAGGCGTGAACCAGGTCAGACCCCGTGCTTGGCCCCGTGGCACCAACGTCACTTTTTGGAGCGGATCGTGATCCTTGATCAGCGTGGCGACAATGGCGTGACCTACCTCGTGATAGGCAATCAATCGCTTGCTTTTTCCGTCCACCAAAGGAGTTCCTTCCATCCCCGCAACCACGCGATCTACTGCATCATCCACTTCCAGCATGGTGATCGCCTCTTTACGGCGACGAGCGGTCAAAATAGCGGCCTCATTGAGAAGGTTGGCTAAATCTGCCCCACTGAATCCAGGGGTTCGACGGGCGATCGCATCCAAGGAAATTTCAGGGGCCAGTTTCTTATCCCGAGCGTGAACTTCCAGGACGGCCAAGCGACCTTTAATATCAGGCGTATCCACTGTGATTTGACGGTCAAAACGACCCGGACGCAGTAGAGCTGAATCCAATACGTCGGGACGGTTTGTTGCTGCCACAATAATGATGCCGGAGTTCCCTTCAAATCCATCCATCTCTGTCAGGAGTTGGTTCAGAGTTTGCTCCCGTTCGTCATTTCCGCCACCGATTCCCGCGCCCCGCTGGCGACCCACGGCATCAATTTCATCGATAAAGATAATACAAGGAGCGTTTTCCTTCGCCTTCTTGAACAAATCGCGAACCCGCGAAGCGCCAACCCCCACAAACATTTCCACAAACTCAGAACCGGAAATACTGAAGAAAGGAACGCCCGCTTCTCCTGCGATCGCCTTTGCCAAAAGCGTTTTACCCGTTCCAGGAGGGCCAACCAACAGCACACCCTTCGGAATCCGCGCTCCTACTGCCGTGAAACGCTCCGGCTTTTTCAAAAATGTGACCACTTCTTGAAGCTCTTCCTTCGCTTCCTCAATCCCTGCGACGTCATCGAACTTGACGCCTGTTTTGGCATCCATCTGAAACTTGGCCTTAGACTTACCAAAATTCATGGCTTGCCCAGGGCCACCAGGAACGTTGTTGGACCGACGGAACAAGAAAAACAAACCCGTAATTAAGAAAACGGGGAAAATCAAGTTTCCAATTAGGCCCAAGATGGCTCCGTTATTGCGAATCGGATGTACATCTAGGTCAATTTTAGATTCCCGTAGCTGAGTAATAAACTGCGGCGTAGAACCAGGCAAGTCCACCCGCGCCCGTTGAATGCGGCTGCCCAAGCCAGGAATTTCCATATCGGCATTGGTTTCAACAATGGCTGTACGTCCACCATCAAATAAATCGACCTTCTGGATTTTGCCAGCGTCTAGATACTCTAGGAACCGTCCGTAGGTCATACGGGAGTTTGCCGTATTTCTGACCCCGTTATCAGCGGTCGGTACGGATGTAAAGAATGCTTGCCACACAAACACACCTACGAGGAGCGCTGGCAATGTCCACAGCAATGCTGTTTTCCAAGAAAATTTCATAAGACGACTTAACCCTTTGATGGTGACGCTTCTAGGACCCTAGAAGCAACTGGCAGATACAGTTCAGACAGAACGAGAGATGTTAAATGCTGGTTGACAGGAGCTTGTAAAAAAGTTGGCTTAGCAAGGGCGGGAGCCCATATAAAAGATTTGTAAAAGAATCTTAACTAAATTTAACTTAATTCTCAGAAAGAGATCAACTAAAAATTTTTGTGGAACTTTTAGTCTCCAGATCGAACGTGTTCTAATCACCATCCTAATCTTTCCGTATGGTTTTGAACTGCCTCAAATGGCGACCAGATCCGATCTGACCGCCATCTCTAAAGCATTTCAGTGCTTGGAATTCAGTTGGGAATTTAGGTCAGTGCTTGGGTGAGTCGATCGCCATCCCATCCTTTTTGATGCAAAAGCAGCCAAGTTTCAATGAGGTCAGGCCCGTGGACTTCACCCGTAAGGGCGGCTCTCAGCGATCGCATGACCAATCCTTTTTTGACGCCCTGCTGTTTTACGACTTGGTTGATATATTCCTTGGCCATCTCTGGGGTTAGCGCATCGCCCTTAAGCTGCTCTGCCACAAATCCAAGGACTTCCTTGACCCCAGGTTGCTGAAGCTGAGCGATCGCTTCTTCTCCCGCATCGACGCTTTGTGTGAAAAAGACTTGAGCTTGGGGGACTGCATCCTTGAGACGGGTCAAGCTCGGTGCCAGCAAAGTGGTTAGTTGCTCTAGCCAAGCGCGGACTCCTGGTGCGAAGCTATCGCCCTCTGCATCAAATTCATAACCCGCCTCTTGCCACACTGGAATCAACCGATCCGTGAGTTCGGGAACGGGCATGGCATGAAGATACTGGCTGTTGATCCAATCCAACTTATCCCAGTCAAACTTGGCTCCAGCCTTCGTGACCCGCTGCATCTCAAAGGCTTCGGCGGCCTCTGTTAGCGAAAAAATCTCCTGCATGGATTCCGGTGGCGACCAACCCAGGAGGGTCATGTAGTTGGCCAAGGCGGGTGCAATAAAGCCCATCGCTTGGAAATCAGAAATGGAAGTCACCCCATCTCGTTTGGAAAGTTTTTGTCCGGTTTGATTCAGAATCAAAGGGGTATGGCCAAATTCCGGTATCCTTGCCCCAAGGGCTTCATAGAGCAAAATTTGTTTGGGCGTATTGCCAATGTGATCTTCGCCGCGAATCACATGGCTGATTTTCATATCAATATCATCCACCACCACCACCAGGTTATAGAGAGGTTGACCCATCTCGGTACTGGACGCGGCACGGGCAATCACCATATCGCCACCCAAGTCTTTCCCTTGCCAAGTAACTTGGCCTCTAACCAAGTCATGCCAAGAAATCTCGCGATCGTCTTCAATTTTGAACCGGATGACGGGTTTGCGACCTTCGGCTTCAAAGGCTGCCTTTTGGTCCGCAGTCAAATTGCGATGGCGATTGTCATAGCGGGGTGCTTCACCCTTCTCTTTTTGGTTTGCACGCATGGCATCCAATTCTTCGGTTGTACAGTAGCAGTGATAAGCCAACCCCCGATC
>JAAURS010000260.1 GCA_012032135.1 Acaryochloridaceae cyanobacterium RU_4_10
GGGAGTTCCGAATGACACTCTGTCATGGCACAATTGAGGTGATAAAAATTCTAGAGAGTCTGATTCTAAACCGTTTCAGGCTCTCTTTCCTCGTTTTTAATGCTTCCTCATGAATAATCCAGGCTAAGTAGTCCCGCAAAATGTTCAGGTGGTCTACAAATTGACTAAACACGAGTGCTTTATGGCGACTGTCTAAAAGGTCATTGAGCACTTCGCCAAAGAGTTGCAGTTTGGCACTGGGGAGGGGCGTATCGGGCATGACGAGCTTAGCGTTACAGCAAACGCGACGCAGTTTCATCAGTTCTGCTAGAACTTGCAAATGTTTGGCTCCAGCTTCAGCCTCGCTGTTGGAGAGTTTGGCGATCGCAGACAATCGCAAGGTCTCATACAGTGCCATCTCTTCCGTACTGAGGTCCACATGGAGCACAATTTCAGTGCGGAGGGTAGTTCTTCCAAACCTGAGTTTTAGTGCGGCGCAGAAGGAACGGTTGAATCAGTTTTTTGAGTTTGTTACGGGCTTGATTGTCCTGGTACCGCTCAATGGGAAACGCAAAACGCTCGTTGAAGTCTTCTAAAGAACTTAACAGACCTGGATTGATAAACCGGAAGAGATCCCAGAGTTCGCCGAGGTCGGCAACTTTCAATCCATCTCCCGCAGGCAGGAGGTGAATGTGGGGTTCTGCTGTGGACGGGACTTCTTCCGAGTTTTGGAGCTCACCGCCAATATCTGAGTGGACGGTCACTACTCCAGAAACCGCATTAATCGCAGCTAGAACTTTTTCCTTTGCCGCTACCGGAACTTCAAGACGTTTTTAGGCCCCAGGATGTTGGCAATATGACGATGTTCGGCAGTGATTTCAATAACCTTGAGCCGGGTAGGCGTTTCTTTGACGCACAGAATATTCCGATCTTCTGTAATCTGAGGTGAAAATTCTAGGGTTAACCAACCGCGATCGCCTTTCTTTACCAGCAACTCGGGTTCGCCTTTCACGACCTCAATACGGACTGTGGGCGAATTTTCCCAAAATACGACAGGGTGACCGATAAGTGCGGTAATGGCTCGTTCGCCGAACTCATATTGTTTTGAGCGCCGACCATAGCCATAGGAAGACTGAGCGTAAATGTACTCGCACACTCGGAGGTCTTGGGGTGTGAGATATTCGAGATCGTCAGGGTCTCTGAGGCGCTTGAGGGCAATATTGCGTCCTGCATTCCACACCCCCTTTGCATGGACGATATTTTTATGCAGGGGGGAGAGTTTGACGTAAGCCTCAGTGAGCTGCTTACGAAGGTCTTCAGTCTGAGGTGTGGTTTGGAGCATGGTGTGTCTCAGGCTTGTACTGCAAAAATAGCACCGAGTTAGTTTCTTAGTTTATGACACAAATCTAAGGACCTGAAGACTACCTTAGGCAAAATTTTCAAGAATTACTGCTTCCTAAGATCAGAAGACCTAGGAAAGATCCGCTATTCCAGAGACTGTGGAGCAACATAGAGGCCAATAGATTCCGCGATCGCAAATAAATAAATCCCAAAATCATGCCCAGCACGGTGAGGGGCAGCAAATCTCCCAAATTTAGGTGTGCTAGAGCAAATAGGAAACCACTCAGTGCGATCGCCTGCCAGGTGGCGAGATAGCGCGTTAGGGAGGTCAAGAAAAACCCTCTAAACAAACTTTCTTCAAACAACGGGGCGCACACTGCTACTAAAAACCAAAGTAGACCAATGGTAAACCCATCCCGGCTTTGGAGAATAATTTCTAAAATTGGATTGCCGCCGCCTTGGTCTTGCAAAAGCTTCTGATTCAGTAGCGAAACAATCAGCACAATGGGTAAAGCCACAAAATAGCCGCCCAACCCCCACAGCAACCAACGTCCCGACCACCGCAGTTTCAGCCAGCGAAAGATGTTAGGAATATAGCGCTGGAGGGAGAGTTGCAGAATGCTAAAGCCAATCGCCATTAAGAAGGTATAGGTAAACAGAGAAAAATATCCTTGCATCCGACCGTCAAAGGCTTCAGGTTTTAGCCCCAGCAAAAACACGATCAGGGGCATCACGACATAACTCACCCCAAAAAATGCTGAAAACCAGAGCACCATCACTTGCCAGATGGCTTCCGTCGGCCAAAGCACCGCACCTTGTTGTGAGGCTTCAGGAGAACCCTCAATGGGCACTGTGGGTGCTTTGATATCAGTCTCTTGCAAATCCAATGTGACTTGGGTGGTTTGACGGTTTTGTAAGTAACGCAATCCCCAAGCTACCAGAATAAAAAGACCGATCGCACTACCCAGGATGGGTGCAAGCCCTACCATCAACAGTCGCAAAAAGCACTACTGGCAGTCTCTTGTTCGGACATCTGTAAATTTTGAACGGCATCCTGACGCTGTTGGAGATTGTAAAGACGAGAGAGCGCTTTAAACCGAAACCATCCGGCCAAATTTTTGTTTAGAATCTGTTCTGAATTAGGCAGAATTTGGGGCGGATCTTTCCAAAGCCCCGATAAAGCTTGGGCTGTAGGGACTTGTTTCTGTAAACTCGCTTGAGCATGGGGAGATTGCGTCAGTTGGGTCCAGGTTTGCAGGGCCTTATTTTTATCTTTGGTTTGTGTATAAAGAATCCCTAACCTGAGATCTAGCTCGTCAATGAGTTGTCCTTTGCTTCCTTTCCCAGATTTTGGATTTTCACCCCCAGTAGGTTGCGATCGCTGCGTTTCTCTAAGGGAATTAGATGAAGAGGGAGGTGTTTTTAGCTGAGTGCGGCCTTTCTTCGATCTAAACTGCTCCAATTCTTTTTGGACAGATTTGCGAACGGATTGATAATTTTTGAGCGCATCTTGGATGGGATTCTCCCCCAGAAAAGAGGTTTGTAAAGATGGAGATCCTGGCGTTGCGCGATCGAGTTCATCCCACTCAGAGGCATGGAGCAACAAATCCGATTGAAAAAGGTTTAATTGACCTTGGGTTTGGGGTTCTGTCCAACTGCCGAGCAACTGTAAGCTCATCAAAAAGCTGACTAGGAGCGTTAAAGCAACTAAAATTGGCCGTTTTATGCTCATTTGCCTTTAACTTTAATCCTTGACTGAAATTCTGGACTGGGGGATGCGCCCTGGTGAGGCCGTGTTTTAGCACCGCAATCATTGATTGTCTCACGAGCGCGGGTAAAGTAATGGAGTAAAACAGGCACAACGGGTTAGAATGCTTCTGGCTTTGACTGAACTGGAAAGTGGAGGATAGACCCCTGGCTACTCGTGTTATTTTAGTGCGTCACGGTGAAAGCAGTTTTAATGTTGAAGGCCGAGTGCAAGGACATATCAATGTCTCGACCTTAACCGAACAAGGCATTGCCGATGCCCAGTGCGTGGGTCAAGCCCTACAAGGAATTGATATCCAGTCGTTCTATCACAGTCCGCTCAACCGAGCCCAGCTTACGGCCCAAACGATTTGGGAGACTTTAGATCGGGCGGGTTCACCCCCACCCCAGCCCATTGTTAATTCAGACCTCATTGAAATTAGCCTTCCACTCTGGGAAGGAATCTTATTCAATGAAATCAAGGAAAAACACCCAGACGACTATCGCCTCTGGCATAAAGCCCCCCATCAACTCAAGATGGATGTGTCGACGGACAATGGGATTCAACCGTTTTACCCAGTACTGTCTTTATTTGAGCAAGCTCAGAGACTTTGGGATGCCCTCCTGCCCAACCATCCCAACCAAACCGTTGTACTGGTGGGCCACAGCGGTATCAATCGATCGCTGATTTGTACGGCATTGGGTCTCCCGCCAGAGCGGTACCAGACCATCCAGCAGGCCAACTGCAATATCAGCGTGCTCAATTTCCCTGATGGTACTCAAAGCAGTGCTCAGTTAGAATCTTTAAACCTCACCAGTCACTTGGGTTTGCCGCTCCCGAAAGTTCGCAAGGGCTATGATGCGGTACGTCTGTTGCTGGTGCGTCACGGTGAAACAGACTGGAATCGTCAGGGGCGGTTTCAAGGACAGATGGACATTCCGTTGAATGCCACAGGACACGGACAAGCCCAGCAGGCTGGGGATTTTCTGCGATCGCAACCGATTGATTTTGCAGTCACCAGTCCGATGTTACGCCCCAAAGAAACGGCTGAAGCAATTCTCCAACATCACCCTCAGGTTTCAATGAGCCTGGAAAGCGACTTTTGTGAAATCAGCCACGGTACCTGGGAAGGAAAGCTGGAATCTGAAATTGACCGAGAATATCCTGGCGAACTAGAGCGCTGGCGAACTCAGCCTGAAGGGGTTCAAATGCCAGAGGGCGAAAATTTGCAACAGGTTTGGGATCGGACGATCGCAGCTTGGGAATCCTTGGTTACATCGGCCAGAGCCAATGCAACGGGAACCACGCAAGTGGGCTTAGTCGTGGCGCACGATGCTGTCAATAAAGTGATTCTGTCCTACGTTGCCGGGGCTGGCCCTGAGAAATTCTGGAGCTTTAAACAAGGGAATGGTGCCGTGAGTGTGATTGACTATCCTGCGGAAGGACCACCGACCTTACAAGCCACGAACATCACCACCCACCTAGGCGGCGTACTCGACCGCACCGCAGCAGGCGCGCTGTAAGGGTACCCACCATGACCCACCAACTCCTGCGCCAAGTTCGCATTCTTGACCCACGGAATCAAACGGATCGGGTTGCGGATGTCTCCATCTCTGATGGCATCATTCAGGAAATCTCTCCCTCCATTTCCCAGTGGTCGGAACACACCCAAGTGCTAGACTGCGCTGGGTTTATTTTGGGACCGGGACTCGTGGATTTATACAGCACGGTTGGGGAACCTGGTTTTGAAGCTCGCGAAACGCTCCGCTCCATTGCTGAGGCTGCGTGGCAGGCGGGTTCACTCGATTGGCGCTACTACCTGGCACCCATCCCGTTATTGATCGGCCTGAGCAAGTGGATTGGATGATGGCCCATTGTCCGACAGATCTGCCTGTCCGCATCCAGGTCTGGGGCGCACTTACCCAGAATGTGGAGGGCACCCAACTGGTAGAACTGTCCGAACTGTCCCATGCTGGAGTTTGCGGCCTGAGTGACGGACAACCGCTTTCCAACTGGATGTTATTGCGTCGGGCATTGGAGTATCTCAAGCCCACGAACATTCCAATTGCCCTGTGGCCCTGCGATCGCAACCTTGCAGGAAAAGGCGCGATCCGTGAAGGGGGCACAGGCTCTCCAAACGGGGACTCTTAGAAAATCCAGTGATAGCGGAAACAACGGCACTGGCTGCACTGCTGGAAGTGGTTGAAACCCTTCAAACCCCAATCCATATTATGCGGGTCTCCACCGCCCGTAGCGTCGCACTTTTAGAAGCAGCAAAAGCCAGAGGACTTCCCATTACAGCGAGCGTCTCTTGGATGCATTTGCTCTGGAATAGCGAACATCTCCGATCCTATGACGTGAATTTACGCCTAGACCCACCTTTAGGAAATCCCAGCGATCGGGAAGCTCTAATCTGTGGGTTAGAAACGGGAGCGATCGATGCGATCGCCGTCGATCACCATGCCTATACTTACGAAGAAAAAACAATTCCCTTTGCCGAAGCACCTCCCGGCGCGATCGGACTAGAAATTGCGTTCAGTGCGCTTTGGTCAGCTTTTGTGGACACCCAACGGTGGAGCGCCCCCGATCTATGGGCAAGACTCAGCACTCAGCCGCTCCAAATTCTGGGTATGGAACCCGTGGCGATCGCAACAGGCCAACCAGCGGACCTCACCTTGTTCGATCCTCAAGGTGAGTGGACGGTTAACGTTCAATCTTTAAAATCTTTATCCATCAATACCCCCTATTTGGGGACGACTTTAACCGGACGGGTTGTTAAGACTTGGAGTTCGGCGCTTTTCTAGAGATGCGTTAGAGTAGCAGTAACAAGACATTACCCAACCGCATCAACGCCTGTAATTCCCATCAGTCGCGAGGGTCAAACACCATGTGCATTTGCATCAACTGCCGATACGTTGATTCCTGTGTCACGTACCATGCGGTAGAAGAACAACATCAACAGCCTCACTTAACCGAGTATCCCGTTTTCGAGCCGCAAGGCCCCACCATCAACGTCAACATTCGCAACACCCCTGATGAGATCCAAATGGAATGGGATGTGGTGGGCTGCAATAGTTTTCTGGAAGAAACGGGCAAATGGGCAAAGCTTCGTCCGGGGGAACTGATTCCAACTTAGCACTCGACCTTTGTCCTGTTGACGCTGAAATATCCAGAGAAACACACAAATGGGTTGCTCGGGGCGCAAATCGTTGCAGGATGTCTGTTATCATGGTTTATTAGGAAGAATAATAACATTTCCAAAATTTTTATTGCAAAAATCCCTCATTTTGAGATGTTCGCATGGATGAATGAGTTGTTTTTGTGTGTCTTAAAACATTTTTAATAAACCACTTAAAACAATGGGGCGGTCCGGTGAGTCATAAGCGAAAGATTCTGATTGTCGATGACGAAGCAATGATTCGGCGTATCCTTTCTACTCGTTTGGCAATGGTCGGTTACGAGGTTGTCATTGCTTCAAATGGTGCTGAAGCCCTTGAAGTTTTCGATCGAGAGAAGCCAGACTTGGTGGTGTTGGATGTGATGATGCCGCAAATGAACGGCCTGGAGGTCTGTCAAGAACTGCGGAAGTTTACGGATGTCCCCATCATTATGCTGACGGCCCTTGGAGATGTCGCCGATCGCATTACGGGTTTGCAAATGGGTGCGGATGATTATGTGCCCAAGCCGTTCTCTCCCAAGGAATTAGAAGAGCGCATTAATGCCATTCTGCGTCGATTGGGCGGCCCAGCTACATCTGCGGCTGAGCGGTCTGTGCCCGGTGTGGTGAAAGCGGGTCCGTTGCGGATTGAGACTTACAAACGTCAGGTTTTTCTGAATAACGAGCGCATCCAACTTACGGGGATGGAGTTCGATCTGCTGGAGTTGTTAGCGACCAATGCAGGTAAAACAGTCTCTCGCT
>JAAURS010000261.1 GCA_012032135.1 Acaryochloridaceae cyanobacterium RU_4_10
TCTAAAAAACCCAAGCAACACTTGCCCCTGGGCAACTGATGCGAGGTCGCCATCGCCAAGGCGTTGCCACAATCATGCCGTTATCCAAAATGATAGCGATACGAAGGGGACGGGTGCCATGAATACTCCAGGCTTGGGTTGAGGATGAAGGGGCGATCGCAACATTGAAGGGAACCGCCTCGTATTTTGCCACAAAAAACCCGGTTATGACCGGGTTTTGAAAACTACCTATGAATGAGATGGATTGCAGCTCAGCAAATTCTTTAGACTTCAAATACTGAGACAACTATTTAGAAGGGCGATCGCAGGTTAGAGGGCAAGACGCATAAACCGAGTGATTGGAAGGGTTAGCTTCACCGTTGAGCCATCTGAGCCAGCTCACTTGATGGGGATGAATTCCCTTGAGAGTCAGCAGCCCCGCACCAAATAAGACCACCAATACATTTGCTAACAAGATGCTGCCTGCAACCACAAACACTGCACTAGTGGGCAATACAGCTTGTAAAGAAATTGCAAAAAGCGAACCAATGGTCATAATTAGAAAAATCAGCGGGAAGCCAACCACTAACCAACAGACTGTTAACGTAAATGTCCAAATCAGAAAACTTCTGATTGCTGTTGACAGTTGAGTTTTTGAAAGTTCTTGCGCTTGTGCTAGTGCCATTGTAAGCCTCCCGCTCATGAGTGTATGAGTTGTTTGATTCGAAGTCTTTGAATCAATTTTTCTTAGTATATAGACGCTACCTTGGAAAATGAATGGTTCTTTGTCAAAGTTTACATAAAACTGAGAATACCTTTTATCTCTTTTGTGATTTGAAGGGTTAAATATTAAAAAATAATGTAATTCAGAGCTTAATTGTCCAGACTAGGTAACTGGTAGCGATTTTTACATTTTTATAGGTAAGCAAAAATACTTATTTCAATGGAATTTTATCGAGGCGATTTTAATTACAAAACTTCATCGTAAATTCTCAGGATCGATTCTTCAGACCCTTCTTCAGTTTGTTTGTGAGTTTGTGCGTCGCAGTCGGAAAATTCTAAGCCGTTGCTTGATTTCAGGCTTCTCAGAAGTTTCTCAGCTTGGCTTAAGGGCGTTTCAGGTTAGCTCTCAGGAAAGACCACTACTGTAAAGCTGTTGTTGCATCCTAACTTTTCAAAGTATGCAGATTGCTCGAATAGTCTTCAAATCAATGATTCTTGGTACGTCCATCTTTGGACTTTCACTTGCTGTGGGAGAGCAAATTGTACGTGCGGAGTCAGGAATGCCGCCTGGGTATACGCGGAGTAAAACACCCATTCAAGGAAAGCACTGTTATTATCACGGTGGCGATCGTTCAAATTATTACTGTTATTCTCAAAAACTTAATCCCTCAGCAATGAAGCGTGACTCCATGATGAAGAAAGATGGATCCATGATGAAACAGGACGCCATGATGAAAAAAGATGATTCTATGATGAAGCATGACGTCATGATGAAGAAGGATGGATCCATGATGAAACAGGACGCCATGATGAAAAAATAGATGCTCGGCTGAGAGGTGAAGGTTCATGAGGTGCGATCGCGCCTTCACCCAAGGCTGAAGTTCAGGTGCTAACATTACAGGTGGTAACATTATTTGATATCAGATAAGGTTTTGTGCTTCTCTTCAGGGAGATATTGAACTTTATTCTGGGGCTGTAGCTCAGATGGATAGAGCGATCGCCTCCTAAGCGATAGGTCGAGGGTTCGAGTCCCGCCAGTCCCGTTAGGTGTTCCAAGCCTTCTAGAGGTTAATCATCTATAAAGCGCTCAACTCGTAAACTAAACTTGGGCAAAACGGCCTCACCAAACAATTGAGTTGGAAGAGAGCGAACCTCTTTTTCTTCTCCTTGACGGTAAATTTCTGCTTGTTGGTCTTGAGGATTAAACAACCAGCCGAGTTTTACGCCGCTGTCCATATACTCTTGCATTTTTTCCTGAAGCATTGGCAAACTATCTGTCTGCGATCTCTATCCTTAGCTTGTAGACGGGAAGCCCCGCGCTGTACCTGTACCCAGGTATCTCGTCGGGATGAGAGGCGCGGCGGTGAGGAGCGATGCACTGAGCTTGCCGAAGTGTCCAACCCCCAAATAAATTTGACCACCCTATCGCCAAGGGCGAGGCTTCGCCAACGACAAGCTCAGGGACCAACGCTCAAACAGTGAGTGGGGTTGGCGACGACTTGTGCTGAGCGCAGTCGAAGTAATCGCCAAAAGTGTAAGATTGGTCTGGCACTGCGGAAACGCCTAGATAGCCAGAACTGGGGCTGCCCTTGCACATCGACACAAACGTACAGGATTTTCCTGGTGAACAGTGCGACCTGTGTGAAACAGAAAATCAATCGTTATCTTCTTAAAACTCGATACTTACAACGGTGGGACACATCGTTGATGCCTGTGGAGCCGAACCCGTTGGGGCGGCAATGAAGCAGGAAATCTTAAGAGCGATCTTGGGAAGCCAGCATCGTACCCGCTAGGGTCGGTGCCTGGAGGATGTCACATTCTCTCACGAATGATTACTACGCTTTGGTATGGTTTCTGCGTAGAGACTGAATACTCATCGCCACTTGTTCCGTAACAAAATCGACCTCATCTAAAGTATTGAATCGTCCAATCCCAAACCGTAGCGAAGCAGACGCCAAAGCTTTATCGCGGCCCAGGGCTATCAACACCGGAGACGGTTCCGCACGACCGGACGCGCAGGCCGAACCAGAAGATAATGCAACTTGCGATCGCAACGTCAGCAGCAACGCAGCCCCATCTACCCCTTCCACACTAATATTGAGCGATCCGGGCAAGCGTTGTGTGGGGTGTCCGTTGAGGTAGATTCCTTCCAAGGTTTGGAGACGGGAGTAAAGGCGATCGCGGAGTTGCCGCAGGCGTTCGGATTCTTGCGGTTGTTCGGCTAATCCCAGTTCGATCGCTTTTGCAAAACCCACAATTTGATGGGTTGCCAACGTTCCAGAGCGAAACCCCCGTTCTTGCTCGCCACCGTGGATCTGGGGGGCTAGCTGAACCCGTGGATTTTTTCGCCTGATGTAGAGCGCGCCAATGCCTTTAGGTCCATAAACTTTATGGGCGGTCAAAGACATGAGGTCAATGTTGGAGGTCTGCACATCCAAGGGGATTTTGGCGATCGCTTGAGCGGCATCCGTATGAAAAAGAACCTGGTGGGCGTGACAGATTGCCCCAATTTCAGCCAAGGGTTGCAACACCCCTATTTCGCTGTTGGCTGCCATCACTGACACCAAAATCGTATCGGGGCGGAGGCTGGCTTGAAGTTGTTGTAGGTCAATGAGACCATCCCCTTGGACTGGAAGATAGGTCACCTCAAACCCCAAGCGTTCTAGATATTGGCAGGGTTCTAGGACTGCCCGATGTTCTGTTTGAAGCGTGATAAGGTGACGGCCCCGTTGCAAGTTGGCTTCTGCAACACCCTTAATAGCCAAATTATTGGCTTCCGTGGCACCACTGGTGAAAACGATTTCTTCAGAAGAAGCGGCGATCGCATCGGCCAGGATCTGCCGTGCTTGTTTGACAGCGGCGGCAGCTTCCCATCCGTACCCATGACTTTGGCTGGAGGGGTTACCAAACCGATCGCTCAAATAAGGCAGCATCGCCTCTACAACCTGTGGGTCAACACGAGTCGTCGCATGACCATCCATGTAGATAGGTTCTTTCCTGGAATGAGACATGAAGCAGGATCTGAAAGGGGCTTTCCCCCTAGCCTACTCTAAGCGATCGCAGGAATGGGTTCTTCTGTAAAGTACTTGAGCATATCTGGCTGTTGGGTGAAGTCCAAATATTTGGATTTCATTTCTGGTGTGAGGAGTTCTATCATCAACCTGTTTTCCACCCAGAACTCAATCACATCAAAGAAGGAGTCGCGATCGCAACGGACAACCCGCCCACCCTTCGCGCGCTCCAATGGACTCAATTTCAGATTGGCAGGCAGGAACGGATATGGCTGCGTGAGTTGCGGTAAATTCAGAAGCCATAGGATTCTTAGCAAAAACGCACGGTCCAGAACCAGGCATGATTTCCGATCCTGCTGGAAGAACTTCAACGGCAGTCCCATGTTCATCCATCGCAACGACCATATAACTGCCTGGAGCGGGTGGAAAAGGGACCGCTTGTCCTTTGAAAATTTCAGCAAGGACTTGAGCGACATGCTGGGGGTTTTGAGCAGAAACAGAAATGTGGTGGATCATAATCTTTTCTCCAGATCGATATCTATTTACAAAAAATTGTGTTTATAGGCGATCGATGGGGTTATCAAAACACGTAAACTGCCTATAGCCCGGTTAAGTAGGGTGGGAAAACCAATACGAACGACCCTAAGCAGACAAGCAGTGGTTTCATCTCACTACCCTACCCAATCCCCTGCTTTGCTTCAGAGACAGCGATCGCCATAAATTTGTGTGTTCGATCGCAGATATAACTGTTCGCAACTATGAGAACCCGCACACTTGACACTCAGATTCCCAAAACCCCTATCAAGCTTGAGGAGAATCTAACCGGATATCTCTTTATGGCACCCACTGTGTTGGTGTTGGGAATGTTTGTTGCTTTACCCATCCTGTTAGCCTTCTTTTTGGCCTTTCAAAAGGTGCAATTGCTAGGCGGGTTAGAATTTGAGTCCGTCGGCTTGCGTAACTTTACGCGCTTAGCCCAAGATGAGCGGATTGGAATCGCCCTCAAAAATACCCTTGAATACGTGGCAATTGTAGTGCCGTCCCAAACCGCATTAGCAATGCTCTTAGCCGTAACCCTCAACGCTGGCATCAAAGGTCAACGGCTCTGGCGCGTGCTTTATTTTCTGCCCACGCTCACCTCCTCAGCCGTGCTGACTCTCATTTTTATGTGGATTTACAATGCCGATGGTTTGCTCAACCACGTCCTAGCCGGACTAGGACTCCCACCTATAACTGGCTGGGAGATCCGGCAGTGGCCCTCAAAGGGATTATGCTCATGAATATCTGGTCCACCGCCCCATTTTTTATGGTCATCTATCTAGCCGCCCTTCAGGATATTCCTCAGTCCCTCTACGAAGCCGCTATGCTAGACGGAGCAAACGGATGGCATCAGTTCCGCTACATTACCTTGCCCCACCTCAAACCCGTCACATTTTTTGTCATCGCTACAGGCATGATTGGCACATTTCAATTGTTTGACCAATCTTATATTTTGTCTGGCGGTTCTGGCGGTCCCAATAACGCCACGCTGACCATTGTGCTCTTAATCTATCAAGCCGTGTTCCGAGATCTGCAATTGGGCTATGGGTCTGCGATCGCCTTCCTCCTAGCCTTCATCATCATTACCGCAACCCTCCTCCAACGCCGACTGTTTGGGCGAGATTCCCTGTAAGGACGATGTACTATGGCCTCAATCTGGCTAAAAAACATTTTATTGGGCCTGAGTTTGGCTGGCTTGAGTGCCGGATGTCAGTTCCTGTGGCAATCTGCCAACAGCGCATCTAAACCCGTCACCGTTAAGCTCAGTGGATGGGGTGCAAGTCCGGTGGAGAAAAACTGCTGCTGGAAGTATTGAAGGACTTTGAGCGATCGCATCCCACCATCCGAGTCAAATTTGAGGTCATTGCCGATCAGTACATGGATGTCCTCAAAACCCGTTTGATTGGCGATGCGGCCCCCGATGTTTTCTATTTAGATGCCGTCGAAGCCCCCTTCTTGATGCAGGCGAATGTATTGGAGCCTTTGAACTCCTACATTACAAAAGACTTTGACCTCCCCGATTTTGCACCCAATTTACTCCAACCCTTTCAGGTCGGGAATACTCTCTACGGACTGCCAAAGGATTATTCAACCCTGGCTCTGTTCTATAACAAAAAGCTTTTCCAAGCGGCAGGACTGGAAAAACCGCCTAAGACTTGGGAGCAACTATTGGCCAACGCTAAACTATTGACCCGCGATCGCAATCGCGATGGCAAGCCAGAGCAATATGCGCTCGGACTCGCACCGGAGTTGGCAAGATTGGTCTATCTCACGCAAGCCTATGGTGGAGACGCGATCGATCGAAAAGGCAACGCTACGTTTGCTGAGCCAAAAGCATTACAAGGATTGGAGGCGATCGTCGATCGATACCGCGATCGCACCGCAGTGTTACCCTCTGATGTCGGAAGTAGCTCGGGAAGCGATCTGCTAGGACAAGAAAAGGTGGCAATGGTGATTGAAGGAAATTGGGCTATTCCCTATCTTCAAGACAATTTCCCTAAACTTGAGTTTGGGACTGCCGAAGTTC
Source organism: Acaryochloridaceae cyanobacterium RU_4_10 (assembly GCA_012032135.1). GTDB lineage: Bacteria > Cyanobacteriota > Cyanobacteriia > Thermosynechococcales > Thermosynechococcaceae > JAAURS01. The sequence goes on from JAAURS010000261.1 coordinate 6,280, forward strand.
CCTCAATGAATCAGCGTCGCGGCACAATGGTGTTTACCGTTGCCTACGTCATGAACAAGCGCGCCTCCCACAAGAAAGAAGCATGGCAGCTCATTTCCTACCTCACAGGCAAAGCAGGCATGAAAAATGGACGAGTTCTGGGTTTGCACTCCCTACCCGAAACTCCGTAGCCCAACAGCTTAGGTACGATCGAGATGTGCTGCGATCGCCCCTCGTTGCGGGGGTAACCTATGCAACGCCTTGGCAACTCGGACGCTATCCCGCCCCTATTACGAACAATTTCAACAACCAATTTCTCAGTGCATTATTGGGCCAACAATCTCTTCAAACTGCATTACAACGCGCCCAGAATGAAGCTAATACTCAAATTCAATTATTTCTCAGTCGCAATAATATGTAAGTCAATATGCTTATGCCGAGTTAACTGCATCAGCCTTTGAGTAAATGAGCCTTTGATCGTACGTTTCCAGCGAGATTCTTGGCTTTCGCCAATGACAATTTGAGTAATGCGCTGCTGTTCAGCAACTTCGGCGATCGCTTGGGCTACATTTGGTTGTCGCACCCGCAGGAATCGCCCCTCGAACTCTTGACATAGCTTTTCACAGGTTTCAATGTGTAAGGTTTCTTCCTTCGTGAGAAATCGGTCAGGCGAGTCTACAAAGATGACATAAAACGGCGCATTCATAT
>JAAURS010000262.1 GCA_012032135.1 Acaryochloridaceae cyanobacterium RU_4_10
TGTCAGATTGGTGGAGTATGATTTATCAGACATAGACTCAGTCTCACGCAACATATAATGTCACGCTAAAATGCTTGGGTCACAGGTCATGCTCATTTTAATCTTTATTTTATAAATGGCCTCTTAGGGTTCTCTGCGATCGCATAACAAACATGACCACCGTGCTCTACTAATTCCGTCAACAACTCAACTGACGTATTTGGATTCTTTGCAACACTCGCAAACAAGCGATCGTAATCCGATGATTCTGGTTCCTCATACAACTGGGGTGGATGGTGCACTAATTTCTCTAAGATTGAGAGTGGCGTTGCTGAATTAGCTGCGATCGCACACAGAATTTCTTCATCATCCAGGTCTGACAATTGCAATAACGCAGACTCTGGAATAGTCGAACTCCTGGCTAGAGAAAGCCGGACAAAGCGATTTTCCAGATCCTCCAGCAGCATAATATTGAAAATTGGATTTGCAACAACTTCATCTGGAAATTCCTTTCCCAACTGGAGTAAGACTTCCGTGGGTGTATTGGGGTTGTCTGTCACTGCCTGACGAACCTCACTATCCGAATCGTGACTGAGTTGCGTCAAAAGCTCGGCAGGAGATGCAGCGTCAGCCGCCGCCGCTTTACGCACAGACAATTCAGCGGTATTCAAGTCCAGCATGTAAAAAGTTCCTTGGGGTCTATCGTTTAGTTTGCCCATCATTGGTGGGTATCCTAACTTCGGTGTGGTTGTCGGATTGCAACACTGGGCGATCGCCAGAATGATTTGCCTGCTATGGTTTTCGACATTTACTGTTCCTGACGATTGAGTTTCAACATTACTGTCTATGCAAATTCGTTATTTTGAATTTCGAAATTCCCCAACGGCTCCCGCCACTTTTTTCTGGGAAGTTACTGTGTTCGCGTACAGCTATATTGTGCGTGAAGGCTCCATTGGTACCGCTGGGAAGAAACAATTTCAAGAGTTTGAAGATTCCAAGATTTGTGCGGCTGCGGTTAAACAAGCCATTCAAGCACAACTGCAACTTGGCTATCAAGAAACAGGAGCCGATTCATCATCTCAAACTTCTGTTACTCAAAATAGCGATCGACCACAGCCTCAACATCGCGAACAAAGATCAAAAGCTAGAGATCCGTTGGCGAAACCCCAAATTCTTCAAGCCCATGAACTCAACCCAGTAGTAGGCAAAGATCTACGAACGATTAACCTACGCAACCTGATTGCTCAAGATCCCAATGCAAGTCAAGCATTACGAGAGATTTTTGGTCAGCCCGATCCCCCTAAGCCTCCGCAGACAGTAGCTGAGGACATAGAATCTGCAATGACTCAGGAAGATTCCACCGATGAAACAGCGGAGGCATCAACCCGATTAGAGGAACCGATCGCCATTCATCTAGCTCACCTTGCAGCCCAAGCCAACCGCGAATCAGTAGCAGTAGCGTCAATCACTGCCGATCCGACGATGGATACTGACACCGTCAATAGCCAACACTTACCTGAGGCGCTAACTATTGCTGAACAAGAAGCTTTAGAGGCCGTCACAGATCTAGACGGTCTGCGCAATCTCGCCCACGAAAGTCCTCGTATCGCTATTTTAGTGGCCCAAACTCCTACCGCCGATCAAGAACTATTGCGGGAATTAGCGGCTTTGGGTCAACCAGAAGTGGAAAAGCAGGTCCTGACTAATCCCAATATTCCCCCCGATCTTTTTAAGGAACTAGCAGCTAAATATCCCCAGCATATATGGCAGAATCCGGCACTGAATCTGTTATTGCTGGAAAGCCCAGATCTGCTTTTGGGAAGAATAGCCAGTATTTTAAAGGGATTAGTCAGACGCGGACGGATTCCAGAGATGGCTTTAGAGACCCTTGCAAGGTCTCAGGATGAATCGCTACAGTTGGAGATTGCCATGAATCCCCACACCCCCACTTCCCTCCTCAGACAACTGCACGAAAACTCCAGTCAGGCCGTCCAAGAGGCAGTACGGCTCCATGTGAATTGGCCTGAGCCGCTCGATCGTGCTTGGATAGAAGCAACTCAAGGGCAGATCGATAGTCTGCTCAGTCAGGCAAAGCAACTTTACAATGACGCCCTGGCGCAAATTGTCTCGCTACCCACAATCGAATCGTACTTCTCTAGGGGACATTTACATGCTATTCGTTCCCAATCTAGAATTTCCTATTCTGTATCGGTGGAAAAATTGGCGGAAATGGCACAATCACCAGATTGGCAACAGTATCAAACCGCAGCTCGACACCCCGACACCCCAGTTCATATTTTGGAAGAATTGTTTAACAACTCCGAAAAAGGTTTAGCGCTGACCCACCTCGCTAGCAACCCCAATACACCCCCTGAGCTACTGGAAAAGCTAGCCGATCGCACCAACGGCTACGGCGATATTGGCCGAGAAGTTGCGGCTAATCCTAGCACCCCTGTTAGTCTTCTGGAAAAACTTGCTGATTCTAATTTCCACAATGCAGTCCATCAAGGGGTAGCCTGCAACTCTATGACCCCTCCGTTTCTGCTAGAACGACTGGCGTATAAATCGCGCATGATGGGCTATGTCTACCAAGCCATCGCTCAGAATCCCAACACGCCTGTTCGCGTTCTAGAGTATTTGGCTCAAGCTGATAACCCCCGTGCTCCGCAATGGCTTGCCACCATCGCAAATAATCCCAGAACCCCTAAGAAAATTAGCCCCTACAGATCCTCTCAAAATTTGAGGAAATGGGTCACTTTAGCCTCACCTCTGGCCAAGCAAGCTGGACCCACAACTTACTCATCTCACCTAGGTTTTTAGAGGCGCTGCTGCATAAGGCTCAGGGAGATTTGAGGCAATATAAGGATAGTGCGATTCAACAAATGGAGGCGATCGCCCGTCACCCGCATACCCCTGAGTCTGCCCTCCGGCAACTGCTGTTAGAAACTGAGGAACATTCAATCCGGCTGGCCATTGCAGCAAATCCACAGACGCCACAATACCTTTACGAAATATGGGGTCTGAAAATTTTAGAGTCTACCTCTTCCTATCAATTTCAGAGTTTTTTAGAGCAGGTGGCTCGGAACATTTATACACCTGAGGGGCTGTTGCTAGAACTGGCCAATCATGCCAACCGCTCTATTCGCATCGCTGCTGCCACAAATCCCTGTGTATCCGAAAAGTTTTGGCCTGCTTGGGAAAACCAAACCCACTATGCAGTTGGCGATTTAGAACAGTGTTGGCGAACTGAAGAGAATCTACTGGAACAGTGGCAACGCAAATTAACGGCAGCAGATCGCCTCAATTGGTTACGAAATCCTGAAGCGATGGCTCCTGTTTTAGCGAAGCTAGCTCGTTCATCATCCTGGGTAGAACGCTGTGCGATCGCCCAACATCCCAATACGCCCGAACCGATTCGTCAAACCCTAGCCCAGGATGCGAACCGGATCGTCCGAGCAGCAGCGAAGGCAAATTTGCTTTGACCATCTCCATGAGAACAAGCCCGTGCAAGAGAGTCAAAAACTAATCAGTGCCTCGCTATTGCGCTTGCGGATGAAATCCCCATTCTTCGCAACCCTGGCCCTCTTCGCGCGATTTATCCCCACCCAACAGACCCCCTACGCTGCCACCGATGGCAAAGACGTGTTTTTTAACGCAGATTATTTGCGATCGCTCCCTCCCACCCAGCAAGACGGCCTCCTCCTTCACGAAGTTTTGCACGCTGCCCTCATGCACGTTTTGCGCCGAGGCGTCCGCGAAGCCAAAGTGTGGAATATTGCGGCAGATATTGTGGTCAACGGCATCATTATGCAACAAGGCGTCTTCCAGTTGCCCCCTGGTGGGATTCGCGATCCAAAACTGGAACACCTCAGCGTTGAGGAAGTTTATGAATTGCTGCTCAAAGAAGATGAGCAAGGCAAACAGAACTTATCCAACCCCGACCTACTCACGCAGCCCCCAGACGATGTCACTACGACTCAATCGGAAGCAGGTGATCGCCCCTCTCTTCCTAGCTCCTCTCCTCAAAATATTGATTCCGATGGTTCAACTGACCCTGACAACGCTCAATCAACAGCTACCTCAGAACAATCGGGACAAAATTCCGACGCGCAAGATGGAGCCGGAGCCATGCAAGCGCAGGCTGTAACGAACCAGAACAATTCCGATAGCTTATCGCAAGCTCACAAAGCATCCCTTGAAGCCCACTGGAAGGCTGCCCTTCAGCAAGCAACCGTGATTGCCCGAACGACAAGTCAAGGAAAATTGCCTGCTGGAATGGACCGCGAACTGGGGTTGCTCACTTCGCCGCAATTGGACTGGCGTGCTTATCTGTGGCGCTATCTAGTGCAAACTCCCACCGACTTTATGGGATTCGATCGCCGTTTTGTCGGGCGAGGACTTTATCTAGAAGCCTTAGTGGGCGAGTCGGTCAACGTTTACGTTGCAGTGGACACCAGCGGTTCCATTGACAGCGAACAATTGCGGATGTTTTTGAGTGAGGTTCAGGGCATTCTAGGATCGTATCCCCATCTTCAGTGTGAGCTGTACTATGCCGATGCCGACGTTTATGGTCCCCCTGAACTCAACCCAGATAGCCCTTTACCTTCCCCACAAGGTGGAGGCGGTACCTCATTTATTCCCTTTTTTGAGACGGTAGACAAGCGTTGGGATCGTCAGTCGCAGGCTGTTTGTATTTATTTAACCGATGGTTATGGTAGCTTCCCGAACCAAGCTCCAGAGTTGCCCGTGCTATGGGTCGTTACCCCAGGGGGGTTAGATTTGCCTCAATTCCCTTTTGGCGAAGCCGTTCGTTTGTTGTCTATTTAATATTTTTTTATGCCTGTTTCAGCTCCAACTCCAAAACAAGAAGCAACCAAAACGACCACGACTCCCGCACGATTGAGAGAATTGGCCGAGCTTAGCCCAGAGTTAGCTAAGCTAGTGGCCAAAAATCCGAATACTTCACCTGATTTTCTAAAAGAACTGGGATCTCATTCCGATGCGGCGATTCGCAAAAATGTAGTGGGTAATCCCAACACGCCCCCAGAAGTTTTATTAAAACTGGCGGGACAGTTTCCAGGACAGTTACTGGATAACCCTGTCTTCGATCTCTTGCTTCTCGAAAATCCTAATTTTTTGGCTAATTTATCAGAGTCTTCACTCCGAAGTTTATTGAAGCGGGATATAGTCCCTGAATCTTTCTTAGAGTGGGCAGCAAATCACAAAGATGGAGGTGTTCTCATGGCCGTTGTCATGAACCCCAGCACACCCAAAAGCGCATTAGAAATCATCGTTGAAAATTGTCGCCGCAAAGGGGCTTCTAAGCTGATACATCCCTCTAATCACCCAATCTATTTCGATTGTCTTCGGCAATGGCACAGCGCTGAATTACTTGAAACCGCAACGCTTCACGTCAATTGGACAGAAGAAATAGCTGAAGGCTGGCACGAGATCGCCAAGGCTGCAATGCAAACAACCATGCTCGACCACAACCGAGATACGGCAATTAAGTTATGGAAAATTGGTGCGATGCCGGATGTGTTATTGCCTGCTTTACATCAAGACCCACAGCTTAAAATTGCTGAAAATCTTGAAACCAACGCCAGTGCTTTAGCAGAACTGACCAAAGATTGGAAGCATATGTTAAAGATTCGTCAGGCAATTGCGAAACACCCTAACACCCCCGTCGCAATTTTGGAGAAGCTAATGGGGGATCAGAGTGCAGAAGTTCGGATGGCAGCAATTCAGAATCCGAAAACTCCTTTTTTGCTTCAGCAGCAATTTCAAATGCAGTTGGGTACTGTAGAACATCCTAATACCTGTGCAGTGCAGCTTCAGAAATTAGCAACGAGTCAGTGGGCACATATCCGTCTGGGCGTTGCAGGTCATCCTCATACGTCAGCCGCCGTGCTCGAACAACTTGCTCAAGATACTAATGCGCTTGTGCGAACAGCGGTTGTTCTGAATGCAAATACGCCTAGCCCAGCGCTGGAAAAACTAGCAAACGATCCAGACTATTGGTTACGTAAAGGTGTAGGATGTCATCCCAACGTTACAATCCCGCTTTTAGAAAAATTAGCCTTAGACGACACCCCAAATGGTCCTCGCGAGGCAGTTGCGTTGAATCCTAAAACACCGCTCAGCCTCCTCCAAGAGCTGATGCAAAATAGCAAGCTTTATAACCATTTCTGGCTTGAACAAAATCTTAAATCCAGAACAGAGCAAATTCCAGAGATGTATCTTAACCAAATTCCGTCGAATCTCATGAGTTTGATTTCTGAAATTCCGACTTGTAGGGGTATTCCTGAGGGGATGCAGCGAGGATTCTTTTGTCTCAAGGAACCGCCCTCGCCAACTAATCTGGATCTATTGGGCGAGATGGCTCAAAGTCCTAATAAGCGAACGCTTTGGTTGGTATCGCTGAACCCTGCTACTCCTGTCTCTGGGTTAATGCATATCGCTAATACTGCTGACCAGTGGACTTCTAAACGGGCGGTGCTAACCCTGACTCAAAAATCGGAAACCTCTGCTGAGGTCTTACAGCAATTAATCCGCCAGGCAGATTGGGCAATTTGCGTTGCGATCGCCTGTCATCCCAATATTTCCGATGAAGGGTTAGAGCAGCTCGCTCAACGCCAAGAGTGGCAAGTTCGTATGACGGTAGCCAAGCATCCGAAGTCGCCTTCCAATCTGTTAGAGAAACTGGCGCACGATAAAGAAGGGAGTGTACGACAGGCTATCCCTCTTTAATCACTCTGGCCAGAGGAAATAATAACTCTGGCATAGAACAGGAAGGTACAATACGGTTTGCAAACCGATTCATCAGAGAAATTAGTTTAGAAAAAACAGTCTCTAAGTGAGGAATTGGGAATACTGTTAGCCAGGACTTGATTAGATTGAAATAGATAAAAGGCTGAATCACAAGTCGTAAATTATTGA
>JAAURS010000263.1 GCA_012032135.1 Acaryochloridaceae cyanobacterium RU_4_10
TTTTGAACAATGCCTTGGATCAACCCGTCTAAGGTGTATTCCTGAGCTTCAATATCCACTCGACTCAGGAGTTGAAGACAGGTTTGAGAAGTTTGGGGGCCGATGGAGGCAATTTTGACAGTCCTTAAAACCTCCAACCAATCTTCATGCTTTTCAGGCAAAGGGTTTTTTGGAGCAATTGCCAAAAATACGCGACGGTTTTAGAACTGGCGAAGGTAATAATGTCAATCTCTCGTTGCTGAAGCGCTTGCAAAATATGGGGCTCTACTGTCTCTGGACATTGGGATTGATAGGCAGGCACTTCCCCAACATCAACCCCTTTTGCACTCAGTTCCTGGACTAAAACGTCTCTTCCCCCGGACTCCACCCGTGGAAACAGACAGCGCAATCCTTCCCATGTTGTTTCAGGGAAATGGCTGACCAGTTCATCGGCAATATAGTTGGGGGGAATAAAATCTGGGGTCAACCCCCATTGTTTTAAGCTAGCGGCTGTTTTGCGGCCTACGACAGCAATTTTTAGTCCCGCCAACGCTCGTGCGTCTTTACCTTGAGCCTGAAGGCGTTCTAGAAAATACTCAACCCCATTGGCAGAAGTGAGAATTAACCAATCAAAGGTATGGATCTGTGCGATCGCTCATCCAATAATTCCCAACTTGAGGGCGGCCCAATTTCCAACGCCGCCATTTCCAATACCCTTGCGCCTTGCGCCTCCAGACTATTCCGAAAACCCGATGATTGTTCCGCAGAACGGGTGACCAAAACCGTCTGACCAGACAAAGGTTGGTTAAATTCAGAAGAAGAGAGGGATGCATTCACGGACATTACCTCATCACTGCAAACAAGATTTGGAATTCCTAAGGTTTCCCGCAAGCGGACGACCTCTCCAACCACCATCACCGTCGGGGATAAAGTCTCTCCTTGAGTTTGACCCACAATGGTTTCAAGGGTACCCGTCCAGACTTGTTGTTGCGGCCATCCCCCCCAACGAACGATCGCAATGGGGGTATCCCCTGGCTTGCCATGTTGCTGCAAAGATGAGGTCAGTGTGGAAAGCGATCGCCCTCCCATCAAAACCACTAAGGATTCGCTGCGGGCCATCAAATTCCAATCCAACATGGATGGATCGTGGGCACTCACAATCAGAATACTGCGGCTGAGGAGCGGATCCGTCAAAGGAATTCCGGCTAAAGTTGGAGCCGCTAAAGCAGAAGAGAGCCCCGGCCACACTTCAAAAAGACACCCTGCTGCTTGTAGCGCCTGAATTTCTGACGCAACCCGACCAAAAATAGCTGGATCGCCGCTTTTTAAGCGCACCACCCGTTTTCCTTGCAAGCAATACTGCACTAAAAGCGAGTCAATATCCGACTGGAGCGTACTTGGCCCTTGTCCTCGTTTGCCAACGGATATATTAATACAAGTTTTTGGCGTCAGGTTTAATAATTTAGGGTCAATCAGGGCATCATAGATTACAACCTCTGCGGTTGATAATAAAGCTTGTCCAGAAACGGTTAAAAATACAGCCGAACCTGGACCAGCTCCAAGAATATAAACTTTTCCCACGGGGTGGGCCATGCCTATCACCAACGGTCAACGGTAGCGAACTGATTTGGAGTACTTTTATGACGAACCGACATACCATTGCTAACATGGAGTGGCGATCGGCTTAACAACTCAAAAAATTATTCTCTATTATTTCAACAATCATCTGGACAAAATTTTTATCTCTTGAGGTATAAAACAGTCTGGGATCGAGTTTTCAAAGTTTACGGTTTTTAGGTAACGGTGAGGCTTATATAAATGAAGGCGCGGCTTAATTCAGCATCCCTATGTGTAACCATTACGCTTTTGTCAGCCCTAGTGGGCGGATGTAATCCATTAGGAGGTGACAATACCAGTAATACAAACGTTCAGCCCTCGCCCCAGCCTGTGGCATCTCCAGCATTCCCCAAGCCGATGGTACCTGATGGGGTGAAGTCCCCAGCCAAAATTGCTTTAACCCGTCCCACCAATCCCGACGATCGGTTACGGGTAATTAAGAGCGGACGGAACGATCCTTTTCTAAAGTTAGCAGATGCCAAAGGGACAGACGGCAAGGATGATAAGTCTAAAAATGAAGCTAAGCCAAAAGAAAAGCTAACGCCGCAAGAACAATACCTCAAGCACGCAACATCAAGTTATGACCGTTTCTTGGATAAGGTCTCAGAGGCTTACATCAAACCTGACAAAACCAAGGGGGCAGGAAGTTCAAGTTCTATTGCAAGTTCAGGAGGCACAAGTTCAGGAGGCATCAATTTGCCTTCCCTTCCTTCTAAGCCTGACTTAGCAGGAGTAAAGGTGACTGGGGTTGTGGAAATTGCGGGTATGCCTCGCGCGATCGTGGAGGCCCCTGATGAAAAGACCAGTCGAACGGTCGGTATTGGCGATTCTTTGTCTGGCGGAAAACTTTACGTCAAGAGTATTGACCTCAGCAACCGTGCTGAACCAATGGTGATCTTTCAACAAGGCGACACGCAGTTCTCTGTAGCAGTGGGTCGCGAGCCTGTTTTAATGGCATCTGCCGCAACGGGCTCTGGCCGTCCGCTTCGACCTGTACGAGGTTTGTACTCGACCCAAACCCGTTAAGGAATTCTCCTTAAACCCTAAACTTTATGTTCCAGGAGTCTTATTTAGAAAAGACTCCTGGATTTTTTATTTAAAATCTCCAGATGGGTTGCATTTACATCTGAAATCGGTTTATTTATGAAGGTCGGCATTTGAAAACCCTTGGATTAAGGGGTGCTATCCTCACTAAATGGGTTAAGTAAGGACCTATCTAGGAAGGAGCTGACATTTAGTTGTGTAAGATTTCTTTGATGTGTTGCGATCGCTGGAGACGTTTTGCCCTTGTCCACACTGTTTCAAACTTGGAAAATTCAATGGCCGTTTTCTCTTGAGCGGCAGGTTTACACACGGAATCGTTTCCGTAACCGTTTGTTCCGCTTGGGTAGTTTTTTCTGCCTGTTCTTGTTTTTGACAGTAGGCTGCGGGCGTCCAGCCCCTTCCCCCCGTGGCGGAACGGGGAGCGATCGGATCGTGATTGGAACCACTGCTAAATTTAGAACCCTGGACCCGGCAGATTCCTATGAGGTATTTTCCGGTAACTTGTTGTACAACTTGGGCGATCGCCTCTACGACTATGAGACGGGAACAGGGACACTGAAGCCAAAACTAGCGACTGCCTTACCCACTATTAGTGCAGATGGCTTGACCTACAAAATCCCACTCCGCAAAGGCATCAAATTCCATGATGGAACCTCCTTTGATGCCAAGGCTATGGCATTTTCGCTCCAGCGATTCATGAAAAATGGCGGAAATCCCTCTGGTCTATTGAGCGACCCTGTTAAATCAGTGGAAGCGACGGGAGATCTCGAACTCACCATTACCTTAAAAAAACCGTTTGCGGCGTTCACCAATTTGCTGGCTTTCTCAGGGTTGGTGCCCGTATCACCAAAAGCCTATAAGCAAGGCTCGAGTGCATTTTTACCCAACCAGTTTGTTGGCACAGGACCGTACAAATTAACCAAGGCTAGCGGAGATTCTATCCGTCTGGAAGTCTTTGACCAATACTGGGACACCAAGCCCACCCATAAAGGCGTTGATATTCAAATTTTTTCAAGTCCGGCCAATTTATTTAATGCTTTCCGCACGGGTTCGATTGATATTGCCTTTCAGTCCTTAGATCCCGATCAAATCCAAGCCCTCGAAAAAGATGCTCAGAAAGGGGATTGGCAAGCCATCAGCAGCCCCAGCAACTTTATTACCTTCTTGATGCTGAATACCAAAGATGAGGCGCTTTCTAAAGTGAAAGTGCGTCAAGCTTTAGCAGCCATGATTAATAGAGACACCCTCAATACACGGGTATTTAAGGGACAAGCTGAATCTTTGTATACTTTAATCCCCACCATCTTCAAGGACACTAGTAAACCTGTTTTCCAAGACCAGCAAAAGAAACTGGGGAGTGAAGAGATTCGCAATTTACTCAAAGAGTCTGGTTATTCCAGTGGTAAACCCCTAAAGCTCAATCTCTGGCATCGCTCTAATCTCACCAGTGATGGCGTTGCCGCAGCCACCATTAAGGCGATGATTGGCAAAGATTTCAAAGATTTGGTGCAATTAGACATCCAAAGTATTGACTCAGCAACCGCTTACAAAAACTTAGATAAGGGTACCTATCCCATGTTTATGTTGGATTGGGCTGGGGACTACTATGACCCAGATACCTATATTCAGCCGTTTCTTTCTTGTGAGAAAGGGTCTGTCTCACAAGGGTGCGAGAAAGGTCAAAGCCAATCTTGGGGATCTTTTTATTACAGCGATCGCGCCAACCAACTGATTGACCAAGAGCGTAAAACTCGCGACCCGCAACAGCGGCAGAAGACGTTTGGAGAAATCCAAACGCTGCTTGCTGAGGAAGTCCCTTATATTCCACTCTGGCAGAAAAAAGACTATGTCTTTGCTCAGAAAGCCTTAGGTGGCGTACAGCTTCAACCCAGCCAGCAGTTTCCCTTCTGGACTCTCAAAAAATCTTAGGGAAAGTGGCCCATGTCTTCTCGTATCCGCGCATTGCAGTACTACATCATCTCCCGTCTCTTACTGGCTCCATTGATGGTGTGGACGATTACGACCGTTGTATTTTTGTTGCTACGGGCCACTCCTGGCGATCCAGTGGATGCCATTTTGGGGCCAAGAGCCCCTGAGGAGCAAAAAGCGTTGGTTCGCCAACAGTTGGGGTTGAGCGATCCGCTCTGGCTTCAATACCTCCACTATTTGCAAGGGTTACTTAGCTTAAACCTAGGAACTTCTTTGGCCACTCGCGGACAAACCGTATTGGATATTATCCGAGAGTATTTCCCCGCAACGGCGGAGTTGGCGCTTTATAGTATGGCGATCGCCCTCATCATTGGCGTCTGTGTGGGGATTGTGTCGGCGTCACGGCCTAATACGCCTTTGGATGCGGGAGGGCGGATTTTTGGCATCATCACCTATTCAGTACCGCTGTTTTGGGTGGGGATGCTGTTGCAGTTGGTATTTTCCGTACAGCTTAAATGGTTCCCGTTGGGCACTCGTTTTCCGGTTACTTCATCACCGCCGAATGCTTTGACGGGACTCTATACCGTGGATAGCTTGCTGACGGGTAATTTTGAGGCACTGGGAACTTCTATTTACTATTTGTTTTTGCCCTGTTTTACTTTGGGTTTGGTCCTTAGCGGTATTTTTGAGCGGATTGTCCGAGTGAATTTAAAGCAAACTCTGACGGCAGACTATGTGGAAGCCGCACGGGCGCGGGGGATTCCCGAGCGGCAGGTGTTGCTCAGACATGCTTTAAAGAATGCCTTGATTCCTGTTGTGACAGTACTGGGACTCACTCTAGCAGCAATGCTGGGTGGAGCGGTTTTGACGGAGGTGACGTTTTCTTGGCCCGGTTTGGGCAATCGTCTCTATGATGCGATTTCCCAACGGGACTATCCAACGGTGCAGGGGATTATTGTTTTCTTTGCGGTGATTGTGGTGGTAGCTAGTATTGCGATCGATATTGTCAACGCCTACATCGACCCTCGCATTCGATATTAGACGATCGCTTTCTTTGAGGTAGGGTAGCGATCGCTTTTGCAAATGCTGCATCATGGGTAGGGCGATAGCTCCGCACCAAGAGTCCGCGATAATTACCCCTTTGACGATGGTACAGGTTGAAATTGATATATTTCCAAGGTTTGTAAGGCGATCCAGGATTTGAGTGTTGCCCAGGATGGCATAGCTACAGTGGTTGGTGTCAAGGAGAAACATTAATCGAAGGGGTTGGAACTGTAGTCGAATTGCGCTTCGCCGCGTGAGTTGTGAACCGTTTCTAAGCAGTCTTGGAGGTCATCGCCTGACCATGTGCCAATGGTTTTGAGGTGGGCGAGAAATGATTGAGCGGTTGTAGGAGAGGATTCGGTTTGTAGGGATTGAATCAAGTTAAGAGCTTCGGATAGTTGGCTGTTGGGTAAGGTTTCGATGGCTTGGAGCAGTTGTTCTTTAAGGGGCATAGGGGTTGCTCCTATAGATATTTGCTTTCCATTATAAGCGATCGCCTCTCAGAAAAAGCACTTGCGACCGCGCAGTTCTAAACAGGGCGATCGCCTTCTCTTTAGCTATTGTGGCGAGGGCTTGCAAAATAAGCGCAGCCATAGCATTTTGGTCCATTCCGCTGTATACGCTGGTTAGACAAGTGAGGTATAGCAGACTAAATTCAGAAATTATCAAAATTTTAAGCCTCCTCTAAAAATGTCGAGGTATCAGGAACATATTCGCTTAGAAATCCTTCATGCAATGACCAATTAAGATAACAATGTTCTAGCTGACCAAACCTTCTGAGCAATGAACCTAAGCGATTTATAGCTGCTGCCTCAGCCTCTATGCAAAATTCAAATATTTTGCGCTGGGGCAAATTGGCATTATTGTTGAAACGGAATTGCAGAGCGCAGTGCCCTACAGAGTCAGTAGTAAAAGCTCGAAAACGAAAATAATACGCCCACTTATCCTCACTTCTTTCAGAGCCAACTTCCCATAAATACACAGATTGAGAATATTGAGGGAATTTCTCTAGTATTTCGGCCCATTCCAGAAAGCAGTCCCCATTTGCATAGAAGTCACAGATACCAATTACACAATTATTAGAAACTTTCAACTCCAAGTGAATTTGCTCAGGTTCTTCATAGGGATGCCGAATGATTTGAATACTTGGTGTCATTCTTTGTGTGGTCTTTATTTGTAGGTCTAACTCTTAAATAGACGGATTCAATCCACCTATATTGCTGATTCTGACATATGGTTGGACAACCTC
>JAAURS010000264.1 GCA_012032135.1 Acaryochloridaceae cyanobacterium RU_4_10
AGGCGCAATACACCATCGCGATCGTCACCCATAACATGCAACAAGCATCGCGGGTTTCAGATAAAACCGCATTTTTTAACGCCGAAGCTACAGGGCAAGGGAGCAAAGTTGGGTATCTTGTGGAATTTGACGATACCAGCACCATTTTTACCAACCCCAAACAAGAAGCGACCCGCGATTATATTTCGGGTCGGTTTGGTTGATCTAGTCCATCGGTTGAATGGTAATGCCCTTAAAATAATGGGCCAGAATTTCACGATAGGTTTTCCCTTGAGAGGCTAAACCATGGGCACCCCACTGACTCATTCCCAGTCCGTGTCCAGACCCTCTCCCATTAATGAGAAAACCAGAAGGCTTGGTTTTAGTCCCAGGCGTAGCGGCCACTGGACTAAATTGGGGCTGGGCTGCAAAGAGGGTGCTTTTAAGCCCCAAGGCCGCTCTAATCTCCTTACCTTTCATGAGGCGATCGCCCTTGCTGCCCTGAACTTTGATGGTTTGGATGCGTCCCGTCGCACTGGCTTTAACGGGGGACATGGAAATAATATCGCCAATGCCCGTGATTCTTTTCCGAAGTCGATCTGCGGTCAAATTCAGCGTCCACTGATACACCGGAGCCGACTGATCGAAATCTGGAACCCCTCTCAAATAAGAAACAGGTTTCATCCAAACATCTTCAGAATTTTCAGTATGCCCTCCAGAAGAGGAATGAAAGACAGCCTCAATCACTTTGCCCTGGTGGGTTAAAATTTGTCTAGAGGTTGCCTTGACTGCCTCTTGAGTACTGTTTGCTTCAGCATCAAGACCCGCATAAACCTGAGAAGAAGTGGTACTTAGAACATCAAAAAGCTTGTACTTGGGATATTGCTTCCGATACAGCGCATAGGAACGAGAGGCCACCGCTTGAGCTTTCAAAGCTTCCATCGGCCAGGTGGGATACATTTCCTTTCCAATGACGCTGGCAAGATAGTCCTCAAGGTTGAGGTCATTGATAACCGTTAAGCCACCATACCCTCTGAGCAACCTGACATGACCGCGATACCAATGGTCTCCCACATAAACAAACCCATTATCTTTGGCCTTGAGCGTGATTTGCCCTGCCCTTTTACCCCCCAAGCTGACACCACCCTGCGTAGTAGATGCTGAAAACCCCTGCAATGCGGGAAGTTGACCTAAAGAGACCCCTCTCCCATCTACCAAATCAGCGGGGGTTGAGCTACCGACTGTAATACTGGATGCATCTTGGTGTAAGCCCACGCGAATATTCAGAGCAGCCGCAGGTGATGAGAAGAGAACCCAAAACCCTATCCAGAGCAAACTTCGTTTGAAGTGACGGGGACGAGGCATTGTACTGAATAAGGCCCAATTGACGCGGAAATACTCCATATTCAACCTGCGCTGCAATAAACTTAGAGGAGACAGAGTTTTACTTTAAAATGCCCCTCGACGGGATGGGCAATGCACAACTGACTGCTGCAATGCACAATAAGTTGCAAACTGCACAGAAATTGCACAGAAATAACTAGAACGTCAGAGAGCATAGCATCTTTTATTGCGCTTCATCTTGCCAAAATCATGACAAGTCGTATGATGATTTGAGGTAAAAAAGTTATAGGGTTTAACTAAGGTTAGGGCGGTTGCAAATTACGTTTCTGGGTACAAGTTCAGGGGTTCCCACGCGATCGCGCAATGTATCGAGCGTTGCGGTTCGGCTGGACCAACGGGCAGAGGTTTGGCTCTTGGATTGTGGCGAAGCCACCCAGCATCAAGTCTTGCGTAGCGATCTAAAAATCAGCCAAATCCGCCGTATTTTTATCACCCACCTACATGGCGACCACATCTTTGGCTTGATGGGATTGTTGGCCAGTTGCGGCATGGCAGGCAATACCAGCCAAATGGATATTTACGGACCGCCTGGACTGGATGGATATTTACAAGCCTGTCGTCGATTTTCGCAAACCCACCTGTCCTATCCCCTCCGCGTCCATACCGTAGAGCACGGACTCGTTTTTAAAGATGATGCCTATGAGGTGTATTGCACCCCCCTAGAACATCGGGTCACTGCCTTTGGCTATCGGATTCAAGAAAAAGATCGGCCCGGTCGGTTTGACGCAGAAAAAGCTGCCACCCTTGGCATTCCCTTCGGCCCCCTCTACGGTCGCTTGAAACAAGGGGAGACTATTACCTTAGACGATGGACGAGCGATCGATGGGAAAAAGCTGTGTGGCCCCATTCAGCTAGGTCGCACCCTGGCCTACTGCACAGATACCGTGTACTGTGATGGATCGATTCATTTAGCTCAAGGGGCTGATGTCTTAATTCACGAATCGACCTTTGCCCACCAGGATTCTGCAATGGCCTACGAACGACTCCACTCCACCTCTACGATGGCAGCTCAAGTCGCCCTCTCTGCTGCGGTCCAAAGACTTTTTTTGACTCATTTCAGCCCTCGATACGCACCCGGTAGCGCCATTCAACTAGAAGACCTACTCTCAGAAGCGCGATCCATTTTTCCAAATACAGAATTAGCCCACGATTTTTTGAGCTATGAAATTCCTCGACGAGAGAAAAACAACCCGAAGCACGATAAATAAAGCCTAATTGGGTCTAAAATCGTCATTTTCTTGTAATTCACTTTAATGGCTTATAAAATCTTCGCAAAGGAAGGCTTAGCGCTAAACTCCTTTCCTTGCCGACAGAAATAGTCCGAAAAGTTGTATGGATTTTTTTGTATTCATGTCGAGTTTTGTAGTCAACTCGAATTATTTTTCGTCAAAAGATATTATTAACTTTTTTTGATTTTAGAGTAAGATTAAATCAATAGACATATTACATGGAGTACTATGTCATACAGTCTGCGTTTAGCAGTAAAAGTGCTTGGCTAGTACGATACTTTATCGGGGTTCAACTTAAATGACGACAAACAGTAAGAAAAAGTTAGATGCTGTTCCCTTAAAAGGGGAAGCTTTACTCGCTCGGGTTCAAGAGCTAGAACACATGAGTAAGGAAGAAAAAGCAAGGGTTTGCGGTTACTACACCGTGATGGGTGATGGCAGCGAACGTCTCAATATGATGAAGTTCCTGAATGCTTTAATTGATGCTGAAGGAATTGAGTTAGATGGCCGGAGCGGTAATGGCAACAGCCGAGGCGGACGAAGTGCCAGTTTTAGAATTAGCGTACAGGCCAATGGTAACTTGCTGATTGGGTCTGCCTATACCAAGAAAATGGAGCTTCATCCTGGAGATGAGTTTGAAATTTCTCTGGGTCGTCGGCATATCCATCTCAAGCAGGTCTCTTCTGATGCTGAATCAGAGGAATCCTAAAAGTTGTCAGTGTGGGTGGGCTGCGGGTGCAGACAAATGCCCTGAGGTCGGTCTTTTTACACTGGGTAGTCTGAGGTTGTAGACTTTGGCTAAGCTTTGAATTTATTGAGGGTGCGCTCAAGAGTAGTGCACCCTCAATTGTTTGTTTCAAGGCACTTTAATGTTAAGAGGGGATTGAGGGTCACATGAAAAATTTATCGCAGCAATCGAGTCGGCAGGTTCATTGGGGACGACGGTTGCTGGTTTATGCTCTACTTGCTGCGATCGCAGTGGTGATGTTGATGCCGTTATTATGGCTGATGAGTACATCGCTCAAGTCATCGACGGAAAACATTTTTCAGTTCCCACCCCGCTTTCTTCCAGAACAGCCCACCTTTCAAAATTATGTCCAGGTCTGGGAGAGTCAACCCTTTGGTCGGTATTTTGCCAATAGTTTATTGGTGTCTGTCTTAACGGTGGGGTTAAACCTCATTTTTTGTTCTTTAGCAGCCTATCCCTTAGCTCGGCTTAACTTTTGGGGAAAGGACTGGATTTTTACGGCGATTATCTCGACCATCATGATCCCGTTTCAGATTGTGATGATCCCACTTTACATTTTGACAGTGCAGTTAGGGCTCAAAAATACCTATTTGGGGGTTATCTTTCCAGCGATCGCCTCTGCATTTGGCATTTTTCTGTTGCGCCAAGCCTTTATGACCGTCCCCAAGGATCTAGAAGAAGCCGCCCGGATGGATGGGTGCTCTGAGCTTGGGATTTGGTGGAATGTAATGTTGCCCTCCGTGCGACCCGCTTTAGTGACGCTAACCATTTTTGTCTTTATTGGGGCCTGGAGCGATTTTCTGTGGCCGCTCATTGTCCTAGACGACCCCAATTACTACACGTTGCCCTTGGGCGTGGCTAAATTGGCGGGCACTTTTTCCCTGGATTGGCGTTTGATTGCGGCGGGTTCAGTGATTTCTGTGGTTCCAATTCTGGCATTCTTCCTCGTGATGCAGCGATATATCGTGCCATCAGAAGTGGGAAGTGGTGTTAAGGGCTAGCCTCACTTGGGTTTCATGCTAAAAGTCACTTTTGCGAATTGCAAAAATAGACATCCAGCTTCTACACTGAAAAGACATTTGAATTTTTCTTTAAAAACTGATACCCCTTTCCAGCACTGCTCTGGAGTCTGTGGGCATTTGGGGTTTGATAAATTTTTATATAGATTGAGGTGCTCCGACCGAACACCCGTTCAGTCTTTCAACCCTTTGGCCTACCCGTCTTCGTTTACGTTCGATCCAGGAGCAGGAATGATTGCAGCATCTTCTCAAATCCAGCAACCCAACATTGCATCACACCCCTTAGAGGACAGCTCTCATCAAGTTCAACGGCAAATGATTGCCATTTTAGATTTTGGATCTCAATATTCTGAATTGATTGCTCGACGCATTCGGGAAACTCAGGTTTATTCTGAGGTGCTTTCTTACCGCACTTCAATGGAAAAATTAAGGTCTCTCAATCCAAAGGGAATTATTTTATCGGGTGGGCCAAACTCTGTCTACGAAACGGATGCACCCGTTTGCGACCCAGAGATTTGGACCTTGGGTATCCCCGTTCTAGGGGTTTGCTATGGAATGCAGTTGATGGTGCAGCAATTGGGTGGGAAGGTGGAGCAATCCAAGCTGCCTGAGTATGGCAAAGCAGCATTGTGGATTGATGACCCCACGGATTTACTGACCAATGTTGAGGATGAAACTATTATGTGGATGAGTCACGGAGATTCTGTGACTCAATTGCCCCAAGGGTTCAAAACTTTGGCCCATACGGATAATACCCCCTGCGCGGCGATCGCAGACCACGAGCGGCAATTGTTTGGGGTGCAATTTCATCCAGAGGTCGTGCATTCTGTGGGCGGGTTGGCGCTGATTCGCAACTTCGTCTATCACATTTGCGAATGCGAACCCACTTGGACTACAGATGCGTTTGTGGAAGAATCTATCCGCGAAATTCGGGCTCAAGTTGGGGATAAACGAGTTTTGTTGGCGTTATCGGGTGGAGTAGATTCTTCAACGCTGGCTTTTTTGTTGTACAAAGCGATTGGCGAACAGTTAACCTGTATGTTCATTGACCAAGGTTTTATGCGCAAGCTAGAGCCAGAGCGCTTAGTGAAGCTTTTTGCTGAAGAATTTCACATCCCAGTGGAATACGTCCGCGCCCGCGATCGCTTCATTGAAAAAATTAAAGGCGTTACCGATCCCGAAGAAAAACGCAGGCGCATTGGCCATGAGTTCATTCAGGTCTTTGAAGAAGAATCTCGGCGGTTGGGTCCCTTTGATTATTTAGCCCAAGGCACACTCTACCCCGATGTGATTGAATCGGCAGATACGAATGTGGATCCTAAGACAGGCGAACGAGTTGCCGTCAAAATCAAAAGTCATCATAATGTGGGTGGGCTGCCAAAAGACCTGCGCTTCAAGTTAGTAGAGCCGTTACGCAAGCTATTTAAGGATGAAGTTCGTAAAGTAGGCCGTGCGATCGGGCTGCCGGATGAAATTGTCCAACGACAACCTTTTCCAGGTCCAGGACTCGCCATTCGCATCATTGGCGAGGTGACGCCCGAGCGTCTGAATATTTTGCGCGATGCAGATTTAATCGTGCGTCAGGAAATTAATCGAGCTGGGGTCTATCACGATTACTGGCAAGCCTTTGCCGTTCTGTTGCCCGTGCGAAGTGTGGGCGTGATGGGCGATAAACGCACCTATGCCTACCCGATCGTACTGCGTTTGGTTTCTAGCGAAGATGGGATGACCGCAGATTGGTCCCGTGCCCCCTATGAGTTACTGGAGAAAATTTCCAATCGCATTGTTAACGAGGTAGACGGGGTCAACCGTGTGGTCTACGACATCACATCTAAGCCCCCCGGCACCATTGAATGGGAGTGACGGAAGGGAGGGGTTAGCTGTTGTTGAATTCAGTGTTCCTCGGAACGGTTTCGCATAGTTCGGATAATCCAATAGCTGATCGATAGGGCAAAAACGGCTAGTGCAAGTCCAATGAGATCTGTGCCCGTGGTTTTGGCAAAATCAAGGATGATAATTTTCCGAGCAACCGCCGTGATTGAAGTGACGATCACCAGTTCGACCTGCACAACGTGCTGGCGGAGATAGGCCGTAATGTTTTCTAAGATTTCTAGGGCGATGAGGATATTGAGAAACAGACCAAAAATATTGATGAGCGTCCGTCCCAGGAAATCATCGGGAGGGTCGAGCAATCCATGAAACAAAAGGACGCCAAGGTCAACGACGGCAACCAAGATGACCGCAATCATAAATAGCGATAAAACCTTGGACAGAATGTTCTCAAAGACTTTGAGTCCACCCAAAAAGCTTTCGTCTTGACCCATTCGCTTAAAAAGTCGCATCAATTGCCACCCTGTATTTTCTAATGTCCGATGTTCGTTTTTCCGTTGCACATCATAACGGGATGAGCTGTTGCAAACGACGGCACTCCATTGCCAACACTCTACGGGCAAAGTCGCATC
>JAAURS010000265.1 GCA_012032135.1 Acaryochloridaceae cyanobacterium RU_4_10
AGTTCTTTCCCAAAGGGACGAACTTCAAAACTGTGAAGCCAGAAGCGTTAAAAAATGCAGTGGACTTAATCAATCACAGACCGAGAAAATCCCTTGACTATCGAACGCCTTACGAAGTATTTTGTTCGCATCCATCAGCACCTGTTGCACTTCAGATTTGAATTGGCGCTTTTTTCACTGCTGATGATAAAGGATCGGGATGCTTTTCTGAATATCCTGATAATGTTATGCGTTTTGAGGTTCAACCAGGAAAATCTTCCGAATCTGAGTGATATTTTTTACCTTCAATGACTGCTCTATCATTCACCAACCTAATTCCAAGATGAAATTTTACAACCCAAGAAATTTGGAGCCGAATACCAATCAGTTTTATTCCTTTGTCAAAGACAAAATTAGTAGTGCTGGACAACAGAGCTATTCCTATTCAATGGTGCTAGCTCTGTTCCAATCCTCAGAATCTATCTATCGCACTCTGGATTTCCATACTCAAGAATCTCTGGCCGTTTTCGCATCTTCTGGTAAATATTTGAGTGCTTCCCAAGAACATGATTTGGTTGCCCTTACTGCAAGTTACATTTTTCAACTTGCAAACCACAATCCGTCAAGCTTTGTTGAACAAGACCCCAATCTTACTGAGGAAGAGAAATTGACACTGAAACATTCTCTGGACATGTTCCGCAATAGAGCAGCCACCGTTTGCAAAACCATCGGTAATCCAAGATGGGTTGAAAGTTGAAATCGCCCCTCCATTGCCTTTCCCCAAGCAACACCAGCCTCGCCTCTGCCACCTCAGCTAAAGCCACCCTCCAGTAATCATCACAAAACCACCCGCCGATCCGCTCCCTTGCTTAGGATTGGCTGGTGTTAGGCGATCGCTTTTCCAGTCATCATCGCATCTCGGTTCACCAAATTTCATTCCCTGAACGGTATAATATTCCCGTTCAGGGAATGAAAACATGGATTCAAATACCTATAAGCAAATCTCTCACAATGCAAAGCACATCGCTGAGTACGCTGAAGTTTCCGCGAAACTCCGTGCGATCGCTAAAACAATGGTGGAGCGATCGCAAAAAGAATTGCTGGCTCTGGCCCAATCGTTAGAGCGTTTGCCTGAGCATTTGTTCAAGCCTTCTCTGGCTAGGGCTTATCGGCTGTATCGTGAGCCTTCGCTAGCCTCGCGGTCTGCTGCGGCTGAAGAGCTTGGAGTCTCTGTCTCAACGATTCAGCAAACTGTTTTGGCGCTTAGGGCTAGTGGTGTTTTGGTCCAGGTTAAAGTGAGTCAAAACAGTAAGTCTAAGCAGAAAATGAGGAAAGAGTAGAGGAGATTGTTGCTGTCGTTGAAAAAGCGGTTACTGAACTAAGAACTGAACACAATTAGGATGGTCTTGTAGTACCTAAGAAAATTGCTCTTCTTAAAGAGAAAACTTTTGAATCTAGAGGCGTGGCGATTTCGTCCCAAACGCTTTATAGAGAATGGGTGAGGGGGTTATGGTAATTCTTATGGTGGACGAATACCTCAGACGCCACAAGCAAATTCTGTTGCTTGTAAGGCTTTCTCAACTATTGATAGTTATTTCTGCTGCTGTTTTTATCTTTGATGCAATTTTTTGATTTTGTACTCGCCCCTCAGCATCTGTCATCCTCCGCTTGGCCATCACAAAAGCACCAGCTAATCAGCACCCTTGCACAAGCTATGCCAACGCCACTCGATCGCACTTCAGATAGCTTTTGCCACAGCATCCCCTGCTCTGCTAGCTTGGGCTAGGCTGTGGCGTTGCGATCGGGTGGTTGGGGGGTGGCTTCAAGTCAAGCGCAGCGCTAGCAAAAACTCCTGCAAAACAAAACGATTCCGACTAGCAATCGTTCTTTCTAGCATTCAATGTAGTAGTTGGGCGATCGCTTGACGAGTGTAATGCAGGAGATCAAACTATTCGATACGTAATGCGCCTGTTTCTAATGTTCTGGATGAATATAGTCAACAAAATAAAACTTAGGTTCAAGTGAAAATCGTAGCCATGCTGCCACACTTAAACCTAGTAAGACAATCCCCATCAATGGTACACCTATCCAGAAACGCTGTTGATTGGGTAAAAGTGCCGCGACTGAAAGACCTACAACAAAGCATCCTAATAAAATCCACTGCAAACGCTGAATAGATTTCAGCGCATTTCGACAGCTATGGCAATTTTGAGTATGTTGATGGTAACGATCAAGCATCTGGCGACGGTTCTCACCGTGCAATGGTCTTTGCAGGGCAAAAGCCATTGTAGTTGCGACTGTCCTTGACTTTGACCAAGGCAGTTGACTCTGGCAGTTACGGTCGAACCATTTACGAAATTCAATCACAAATCGATCTGCACTCGTTGGCAGCTTATAGGAAGTTTTCCAATTTTGATATTGAATCTCTAGCTGAAAATTTTGCTCCTGCTGCTGAAGTAATACCATATCTCCATCCAACACAGCATTCCGAGTATTTACATGAGTCCACCAGCGAGGTATCAATCGATGAAGTCTGAGTGCAAAGTTCCGAGGGAACTGAGCTACTATTCTGCACTTCCCAGGCTCAGTGGGAATGCAATAGGCGACTAATCCCACTTGCTTGCCAGAATCACCAAATGCGATCGCATACTCTACTCGGCAAGGTGGCTCAAAGGTCATTCGGGTTTTAAAGCGTCCTTCAGTCTTCGCCTCTATTCGCGCTGTTGTGGACTCGGTAATTTCTATTGGTATGGGCGATGCCTGCGTTCGATTGCCCTGTAGTCCGTGATGAGCAAAAGGCACATGGCTCGGATCGACCACATTTTCTACCAATGTCTGCCAATCATACTCCAAGTCTCGCACGTAAGAATCCCAAACAAAACCTTTTTTTGCATCTATTTGGGGTGATAGCGGGAGTGGCGTTTGCGATGCCAGATCGGCACTTATCGGGTCAGGCCATATCCAAAACAAATCATTGGCTTCCCTACTGGGTAAGACGCTGACGCAAAGCTGTGGCTGCTGTTTTAGCTGAAAGGCAGGATCTGCTTGAGGCACTGATTGACAAACACCATCACCATCAAATTGCCAACCGTGATAGCTACACATTAAATGGCCACTTTGCTCATCAACACGTCCTTCACTTAGGGGAGCAAGACGATGGGGGCATCGATCTAGAAAGACTCGGTATGTCTCAGAGTTGTGTGGCTTCCAGACAACCATCTTCACTCCCAAGATCGTCACCGATGTGGGATAATCTGGCCGAAGGTCAGCAATGGGCGTTACAGGGTACCAGTTCTGAAAAAAGTTGAAGTCCGACATAGACTTACTGTAAAATTTTTGCTGAAATCGAACTTGTCAGTCGGCCTTGAAAATTGGTACATCAAGTTGAACTTACCAAATCAGGCTTTTTCGGTCAACCCAAATTAATTGAGTTTTCCTATCTCTTTAATAAGCTGTTGCATTTGCTTTCTCACCTTTAATTGCTGAGGCGAATCCGCAGCACCCAGATCTTTTATCCAGCGCTCCAAGGTCGATATTATGCCTTCTGCTGAAAAGGTAGGTGTACGCCTACCTTTTTGTTCAGAATCATTTAGGATCCTTTGAATCCGATCTTCGCTGAGGCGAAAAACATTTGCTAATTCACGCTTGAGCGACTTTTGGCCAGGTCTCGGCCTACCACGTAGTTTTTCGTACCCAGCACTTTCTAGACGCAATGCAGCTTCTCTTATTTCAGCAGGTGTAAAATTACGGCGTTGAGTATTTTCTTCGACTTCAATTTGAAGAGCATCAATTCCATCAATCGATGCATCAATGTCCATAACTCGAACAGGAATACCATCTGGGAAGAGTTCTTCAAATCGATCAGTTTGCTCTAGAGAAATTTGCAAAAGTGCTGCTCGTCTGTGTCCGCCTGCCAGTAGCTGACCATTACGATCGACAGTCAAAGGAGAAATCAAACCCAGGACCATAATTGAATCTGCTAGAGCAGAAATATGATTTTGGTTTAAAGGTCGCGCATCACCTTGAGGTCGATCGTAAATAGAGCCTAATGGCAATAATTTTTGATTCACACTTTGTTCGCTTATTGAAACCGTAGGCACAAACTCTGCTGAGGCTCGTTCATTGAGACGGTCTAAATTCAAAGTGGCTCTTTTTCTAGTCATTTATGACTTTCTCCTGGATCCATGTCCAATAGTCATTAACTTCAATCGCGGCCTTTCCAGCAGAATTCCATTCATTAACAGCTAATCCCTCGGATACAGCGGCGGGGTAATCTGCTCTGCTACGAATGACAGGTCCCACCGGATAGTGAGCCTCTAGCCCAAGAATTAGTTCGCTAAGGTTGGCTTGCGGATGCGCTTGGTTAATACAAAAAACTGCTTCGGCACTAGCAGCACGCATAGCTGCTAGAGTAGCGCCTAATGCATCAAGTTCAAGTTGGCCTGGTCGAAGGACAACAATACACAATTCTGATGACTGGGCAATCTCAATTAGACTAGCCTCGGCACTAGGCTGAGTGTCAATTAAACACCATTTAGCTTTTTGTTGCTTAAGTGCAGTTTTAACGCGACCAGCGGGAACAGTTACAATTTCGGGAGCCTGCGCGTTCCGCCTATCACCCCAATCGGCACAACTAGCCTGAGGGTCAGTGTCTAAAATTACTGAATCTTTAGCAGCTACAGCCAAATTCATGGTCAAGGTTGATTTTCCAACCCCTCCCTTCCGACTTACTATTGCAATAGTTTTCATAATTTTCTCCCTTTTTCAGGAGTCTTTTTCAGGGTCTTCAGAAAATTCAAGCAGTGTTTCCCAATCATCTGGAGGATCACCAGCAATAAGCCGCCTGAGGAATACAGCATAAGGGTCAGTTTTTGAACCTGCTTTCCTGAGTGTGTTCTGATCGCTCACCCAACTGTAAATGATAATTTTCACATCGCTACTATAACGGAAAAACAAACGGAAACGACCTAAAAATTTGGCTCTCCGCCAGTGTCGATACGAAGTCCCTAAGGTATTCCCTTGCGCATATTCTTTTGCACCTGGATTGCTGGGGATCTCGTCTTCAACCAATTCAAGGATCCGTTTAAGTAATTTAGTCTTGGGATGATACTGAAAGTTATCGGTTTGTTCCTCTTTTAGCCGTTGAACTTCCTCGATCAAGGAATCAAGTGAAACCTGAAAAGCTGAGTAGTAAAACAGCTTCCACCCATTACGCTCGGCATAAAAAGGCATTCTTAGAGACCGATCTCATCGGGCAATACTTCGTCATCAGAAACTTCAACACCTTGTGTGAGCACAGACACATTCTGCAATAATTCATCGGAAAGTGGAATGATGTGCTCAGGGTGCTTCAACATATCTTGTTCCATAAAGCTCAAGAAAGCCGTCACAACAGGATCCTCGTCCACGTCAACAGACTGAACCTCGCCGATCAAGGAAATTAGCATCTGTCCAGGTCCAATTACATGAGCTTGTACCTTCGCTTTTTGTTGAAATTCAGGGTGTTGCTTAAATAGATCTTTGTCTAGCCTTATTGCCTCTGAACGCCCTGTAGTCGTTATACTTCCGTTGTATTTAGCCATGTTTCAGAATCGTGAGCTTAATACGTATCATTGCACGTATTTAATTAATCGGCAACACCTTCATTTTTGGCATGGGTCCAGGTCAAGAACTCAAGCCCTCACAATCGGAATCTCGCCCCAGCAAGTCGTGAACCTATTTGATCGCATCTCCGACCGCATCCCCCAGATCTTCTTCAGCCCCGCCGCCGCATACTGAATCGTCCCCGATCCAAACCTTGTATTAATTGCGTCCATTGTTTGCATCAGCGCATCTGATCGCTCGTCTTCCGGTTCCCAAAGGCTCAACTGTCGCTGTGTCTTTGGCCTTAACCCCAGCAGGCATCACCCCAGCTTTTGCGAACTGAAGCCCTGGCTGGAAAATGCGATCGCATCCCCTGAGCGCAAACTTCAGAATCTCTGTGGTGTTGTCGCTACTGTAGTCCAGGGTCAACGTTGTGAAGTCGCTGAAATAGTTGTCCTTGAATCGATTGGTATGGGCAAACACCTGAATCGCATCCGCAGATAGCTCGTGCTGCCTCAGCTTTTCGGCGGCACGGCTGGTGTAGGTGGCGATCGCTTCTCTAAGTTCCGGTAATGTTGTGATGGATCTGCTAAAACTACGCGATACTGTGATGCTTTTTTTTGGGGCTGGGTTTAGCTCTAAGCTGAAGCAGGGTTGACCCCGCAGCTCCAATACCAGGTGCTGCATCACCACGCTGTATTCTTTCCTGGCCCAGCTCAACTCTACATCTCGTAGTTGCAAAGCGGTTGTGATGCCTTGGGCTTGGAGCGATCGGCTATGTTTTCGACCGATACCCCATAGGTCAGAAATTGGAAAATCGGCTAGCAACGGATCGGGCGGTTGCGGCATGACCAGAACTCCATCAGCCAACTGCTTGGCATAGTCTCCGGCAACTTTCGTCAGTACCTTGGTTTGAGCAATGCCGATGGAGGTGGGTACGCCCGTCCATTGCAGAACTGTTTGACGGATTTGCCGACCATAATCGCTAAGATCTAAATTCTCAAACCCCTGTAGATTCAGGAACGCTTCATCAATGCTATAGACCTCCAACTCCGGCGTGAATTCTGAGAGTGCAGACATCACTCGCTGCGATAAATCCCCATACAAACTGTAGTTACTGGAGTAGACAAGAACGCTAGGGAGCACGTCATCCTCTCGCGAGAGAAAAATTATGATCGAGGAGTAGCGAATCAAAACAGAGGGGAACCCATGAATCCTGAACAAACGCAGCAACTGAAATTTCATGTTGATGGCATTGCCCAAAT
>JAAURS010000266.1 GCA_012032135.1 Acaryochloridaceae cyanobacterium RU_4_10
TAATTCTTGGATTTCTTCATCACTCAAGTCCACGATGTACTTTTTCTGACTCATATTTCCTCTCATATTTTTGAGAAGTTTAGCAGCACTACCGTTACTGGTCAAAGTTAAGTTGGTGGACTACTAGTCTATATCAGCCGATTCAGGTTTTTCGTTATGACCAGAGGTTTAAGACGATTTACATGCAGGCTGGCATGGATGATGCAATTGCTCTTGTAATTGATGAAAAGGGGAACTGGGAGTTTGTTTTATGATGCAAAATCTGTCCCAAATGACGAATATTGAGCTGAAACAATACATTTCTGAGCATCGCAATGATAATGAGGCTTTTCACTCTGCGATGGAGGTGTTGATGAGCCGTCGTAATCCTGCTAATCTTCACCCTTACCCGTTTGACCTCCCGAATCCTGAGGCTGAAGTTGAGGCGCTGTTCAGGGAACGGCTGAATCAGGCCGAATAAAAATGGTTAGGTTGCGAAATTGATAACTATCATATAGGCAAAAATTAACTCAAACTCTATCGGTATATAGGTTTCAGGCACAAGAGATGAGCAGCGTGTTAGATTATTGGATAAGCATAATGAGGTCTTGAAACCGATGACTTTTAGTGATGTGGTCGAGGGTATTAAAAGTCTTTCTAACGATGAAAAGCATGAAATTCATCTGTTATTGCAACAATACCTCCGCGAGGAGCGCCGTGATGAGATGTATGCCAACGCCCAATCATCTCAAATTGAACAGCAAAAAGGTGAACTGAAGTTTTCCTCTGATATCAAGGAATTAAGACAACTGATAGAGGATTGATTGTAGAGGTCAGCTTCAGTTCTTCCTTCAAACGTGCCTTTAAAAAACGGATCAAAGGCAATGCAGATTTAGAGACAAGATTTTGGCAAAAATTGGAACAGTTCATTGTGGATCCATTTGATCCAAGCTTAAAAACGCACAAACTATCGGGCAAGCTCAAGGAGTTTTGGAGTTTTAGCGTAGATTACGATGAGAGGGTGCTCTTTTACTTTATGGAGAATGAAAAAGCTGTGTTTGTGGATATCGGTAGCCATGACGAAGTGTATTGAGAATTCGCCAACTGTGATAAGTATGGTTGCGAAGAAAGTTTCTTTGCATGAACAGCAAAGCGATGCAGATTATTGGCGCACTCAATCCTATCAGGCTCGCCTTGCAGCGTTAGAACAAATCCGTCAAGAGTTTCATCGGTGGAAGTACGGTGCTGAACCAAGAATTCAAAGGGTTTATGCGATCATCAAACGATAACCCAATTCGATCTTTATTCAAAAAAATTTGAGCACTCCGCGCTAAGAGAAAAAATTGGAAAGAGGGTAAAAGAGAAAAGGGCTACAAAGTCCTCGGCACGGAGCAGACAACACGAAAACCAAGACCGCTGCTGCGGAAGTCGGGGTTGTCGTTGCCGCGACAAGCGGAGCGGCAATGCCTCGGATTGAGGTTCCAAGCGCCGCCGCGCATTAAGTAATAACTATTATCATTTTTATTTAGCCATGCGGAACCATCTAAGGGAGCTTTTTGATAATTTGCATGCCATAAATCTTGGCACCATTCCCAAACATTTCCATGCATATCGAACAACCCAAAGACATTGGGCGGAAAGATTCCTACTTTTGTTGTTTGGCCTAGATACTTGCCCTTTGGTCCGCGCGCATAAGTATAATTTTCAGCACAATTTGCCAAATCTGGGGTAAGGGTTTCACCAAAGTGAAAGGGGGTTGTGGTTCCCGCACGGCAGGCATATTCCCACTCTGCTTCGCTGGGTAATCTATAGTGTTGTCCTGTTTGCTTGGAGAGACGGGTGCAAAACTCAACGGCTTCATTCCAGCTAACTCGCTCAATTGGCAGATCGGCTCCTTTGAAACAAGCCGAATCAGACTTTAAATATTGTTTGACTTGAGGCAATGCAGCCACAGCTTTCCATTGCGCTTGGGTAACTGGATACTTTCCCATAAAAAATTCCGAAACGGTCACCGGATGCTGTGGCCCTTCAGAATCGGTTCGCTCTTTCTCAGTACTGGGTGACCCCATCAGAAATGATCCACTCGGAATGGACACCATTTCTAGCGTGACGCTATTGCCTAAGTCCTCGGCAAAAAATTGGGCTGTTCCAGGCTTGCGCTGCACCTCCTTCCCTGTGGCATCAACCGTCACCACTTCAAACTGAAAGGTCATTAGGCTCGGTTGAGCAGAAATCAACTCAGGACTACGGCTCTCTTGGGTTTGAAGAGGAGTAGGCTTGACTGTTTGCGGTACAGCCGTGGCCATTTTTACCGCAATCCGCTTCACAGCCTTAATAGCTTGAGGATCGGCAGGCCAAACCGCTAGAACATGGGTCCAAAGCTGCTCCGCTAATTCAAGATCGTTCTCATTTTCTGCTTCTCCTGCTGAACTCCTCAGCAGTAACCCATCAGCCAAAGTTGCAAACTTAGGCACCAAAATCAAATGCAATTTCGTCGCAGGTTCCGCCACAGCATAGGGCGTTTGCCGAGGCTTTTGGTGCTTGCGGTTCAATTCCAGCACCTGATGTTTAAGGTAATCGTAAAGCCGTTCCACCGTCGCACAGTTCCCTTCGCCTTGCACTCGCAACCCCTGAAGCAACGCATGGGTAAACGCACCCTGCTCCAACGCCTCAATCTCATACGATCGCTCATTGGGGCTACAAGAAAATAACGTAATCACCCCTTGTTGCTTCAGCCCAATCCCTTCCCCATCCCGCGCCCCCTCGTTGCGACAGGCATCCAAAAACAAAATCACATTATCCGCTCCACAACGTCGCAGCCGTTCGGTAATGTCATTCAATGAAATCGCAGTATGTTCCAGATTGCCCGGATCCACATCAATCGGCATCAAATAATCGCGATCTCTATAACGCCGACCATGACCTGCAAAAAAGAACCATAGGTTATCGCCTGCATTCAAAAACGGTTTCTCAAAACGCGTTCGTAAAAATCTGGAGAGTGTTGCAAAGGTTGGCTGGGACTTGAGTGGAGGGCCATTGTCGGATGCGATCGAATCTGAATCGTCAGAGAAATAATAGACCTGCTCAAACCCCATCTCCTTGAGGCAAAACGTCCGCATCGCCTCCGCATCTCGCTTGGCAAAGTTTAGCGGCGTCAGATTATCGTATTGGTTAATGCCAATGGTAATCGCCCAATTTTTCCCCATCGCAATCCATTGGCCTAAAATTTTGCCTATTCCAAATCAAGATTAACCCATAGAAGACTCGTAGGACATGGGTTAAGTAATATGGTTTGTACAGTGTACTGATGGGATGCGATCGCCAGTCTTTGAAGTTGGGGCACTATCAGTGCCTCATGAAAACGGGAAAATATTTAAGAATTTTGCAATTCAACGCCATTGCACGACGGTTTGAGTGCTCAAACCTATCTTGGTATGCTCCATAATAGAATTAGCTTTGGAATCATCAACTTGTGGGTTTTCACAACATGATTGATACTCATATCACACTATCGATGGAGCTATATCAGGCGATTGAGCAGCAGGCACAGATGCATGGATGTTCTGTCAGCGATGAAATTTCATCGGTTTTGGCTGCTTCTCTGAATTTATCGCAGGACGGGCTGACGGAAGAATTTGATGACTGGGAGGCAGCGAGTGATGAGGATTGGTTGAGGATGGAGGCATTACTGGCCTCTGAGGCAAAAGTATAAATGGCTCGCGGTGATATTCTACTGGTTGGATTGCCTGATTCAGATAAACGAGAAGAAAGAGGAATCGTCCGGCGATCGCACTTGGCCTACCCCTCAAACCAAGAAAATTCAACACTGGGTATCCTGACTACCCACTCTTGCCAGACCTATTTCCTAAATTTTTTCCAGGAATTAAGACTAGCCGTGATGATGTAGTGATAGATATTGATAAACAAGCATTAATAGTTCGCATTGAGAAATATTTTGATCTTTCAATTAACCATGATGAGATGAGCCGTATTGCCCCAAACTCTATGATGATCGAAACTAGAGATAAGGCAGAGGTCATCAGAAATCAACTACGCAAAAGAGGGTTTTTGCAAGACAACATAATTAAACACAGCTATAGACCATTTGATACTCGTTGGTTGTATTGGGAGCTTGAGACAAAACTATTAGATAGAAATCGTCCTGATTATTTCCCTCATGTGGTTGATGGAAATTTTTGGATTGTATCGCAACAGAAACCTAGACGTGACTGGTCAAAGCCTCAATTCATCCGATGTTCTGGATGCTTGGACTTAATGGATCGTGGTGCCAGTTGCATTCCTCTATTTCTAAAGCCAGAAGAAGGAAAACTCGACCTCTTCTCAAACGACGATCGCAAACTCGAAAACGGCTTAAACCTTAACCTATGTGGTAAAGCAGTTGAATATCTGAAAACCATTGGTACGATCGCAGATGCAGAACATCTTTTCTATCACGTCCTAGCAATTCTCCATTCAGCCGATTATGCAGCAGAAAATGACGGAGCCTTACGCCAAGACTGGGCACGCATCCCCCTACCCGATCGCCGCGAAACCCTAATCACCTCAGCAAACCTCGGTCGTCAAATCGCCGCACTCCTCGATCCAGAAACTCCCGTAAAAGGCGTCACCTCCGGCAAACTTCGCCCCGAACTCAAAACGATCGCCGTCGTCTCCCGCATCGGCACAGGCAACCTTGACCCCAATACTGATTTTGCTCTTACCGCAGGTTGGGGTCACGCAGGGCAAAATGGCGTGACTATGCCTGGAAGGGGGAAAGTTATAGACCGAGATTATCTACCTGAAGAACCCCTCTCCCACAAGGGGAGAAGGGCTTTTAGGAGTAGCCACCCACGACATTTACCTCAACGACATCGCCTACTGGAAAAATATCCCCGATCGCGTGTGGAGCTACACCATCGGCGGCTATCAAGTCATCAAAAAATGGTTGAGCTATCGAGAACTGGAATTATTAGGGCGATCGCTCAAACAAGAAGAAGTCATAGAAGTCACCCAAATGGCACGACGGATTGCAGCCATTTTGTTGCTAGAACCTGAATTAGATGCAAATTATGAAGCAATAAAACAGGCAACCTATCCTTGGCCAGCCCAAAAATAATTAATCGTAGAGGAACATAAAATGTCTGAAACTACATTAAACACAAGCCAGTTAAAAGATTTGATCAAAACAGCCATCATTGAAATTTTACAAGAACAACAAGAAGTCTTCACTGACATTATTGTTGAAGCAATGGAAGATATTGCTCTAGCAAAAGCAATCAAAGAAGGTGAAAGCTCTGAAACTGTTGACCGAGAATCAATTTTTAAGATTTTGGGCCAGAAATCATGAAGGTTGAATTCCGAAAGAGCTTTGAAAAAGACCTCAGAAAAATTAAAGATGCAGAGCTGTTGCAAAGAATTCAATCCATTATTGAAGAAGTTGAGAATATTGACAGCTTAATGGGTTTAGTGAATATAAAGAAACTAAAGGCAGAAGGAGACTTCTACCGTATTAGGATTGGGAATTATAGGGTAGGACTTTCATTCAATAATGAAACCGTAGTTTTTGTATGTGTATTGCATCGAAAAGAAATCTATCGTTATTTTCCCTAGGAGTAGTTGGACAACAACATAAAGTGGAGTATCTTGAGACGTTTACAAAAAATTGCTAAGTGAAGCTTGTTAATGTTATCCTAGCGAAGTTGTCTAAAATCACACATCTGAGCATTCGGGTGTTTCAAAGCGTTCCCTTGTGGAACCTGAAATCCCCTCAGATGGAGGATAAACCCGAATAGGAGAAAAATATGCCCGTCATTAGTTTGGCCCAAATGCTTGAGGCCGGGGTCCACTTTGGCCACCAAGCCCGCCGCTGGAACCCCAAAATGGGAACCTACATCTTCACCGAGCGTAACGGCGTCCATATCATTGACCTGGTCCAAACCGCCCAGTTAATGGATGAAGCCTACTACTACGTTCGCTCCGCCGCTGAATCTGGCAAACGCTTTTTGTTTGTAGGCACCAAACGCCAAGCCGCAGGCATCGTCGCCCAAGAAGCCCTGCGTTGCGGGAGCTACTACGTCAACAGCGCTGGTTGGGGGGAATGCTCACCAACTGGACCACCATCAAAACCCGCATCGATCGCCTCAAGGATCTGGAGCGGCGACATGACAGCGGTGTTTTTGAACTGCTGCCCAAACAAGAAGCCTCAAAACTGCGTCGCGAACTCGAGAAACTGCAAAAGTATCTCGGCGGACTCAAGATGATGAACAAGCTTCCCGATGTTGTCATTATGGTAGATGTGCGTCGTGAATATAACGCCGTTCAAGAATGTCAGAAATTGGGTCTGCCGATCGTCTCCTTACTAGATACCAACTGCGATCCTGATTGGGTGGATATCCCCATCCCCGCCAACGATGATGCGATTCGTTCCATCAAGTTAGTGGTGGGTAAATTGGCAGATGCCATCTACGAAGGCCGTCATGGTGAAGTGGATGCAGGCTATGCCTACGATGAAGATGACACCACCTACGATGACGAAGATGGGACCTACGACGTAGACGACGAAGAAACTGAAGAGGCATAACCCATTGCCAAAGCGTGTGTTGTGAGGCACTGCCTGCAACACGCGCAAAACTTTCGAGTATTGATATTAAGGAACTCCTGAGGCAGCATCATGGCAGAGATTTCAGCTCAAGTTGTGAAAGAACTGCGCGAAAAGACGGGCGCAGGGATGATGGATTGCAAAAAAGCCCTGGTTGAAATGGACGGGGATCTAGAAAAGGCGGTGGATTATCTCCGCAAG
>JAAURS010000267.1 GCA_012032135.1 Acaryochloridaceae cyanobacterium RU_4_10
AAGCCGACCTAGCAAAACTCGGCACCATCACCTCCATCGAAGGCTCCCCCATCAAAATCGACTGCACCGACGGATTTGAAGTTAAAAACGCCACCGTCATTGCCCCAGACATCGAAGCCGACAACGGAATCATCCACGTCATCGACACCGTCATTTTGATGGGCTAACAACCCCGGCGATCGCGCCAAAGCAGTTTTGCATCCATCCTCCCATGCTCCTCACCGCCCTTCACCACCCACTTGCATTCAATCAAAAACCAGCTTAGGCACCTCCGCGCTCACCTGCTGCTGCTGTTTCTGATTGCCCTACTCTCCACCCAAGGACTTGCCCAAGCCAACCTCCTCCAAACACAACGCACCCCCTCCAATATTCGAGGCGTGTGGCTGACCGTCAACGACAGTGAAATTTTTCGCGATCGAACCAAAGCCCAGCAGGCCATCAACGACCTCGCGCGACTCAACTTCAACACCATCTATCCCGTCGTCTGGAACTCAGGTTATACCCTTTACCCAAGCGCCGTACGCCAAACAAGCCAAAATTCAACACTTTGTCCCCCTCGGCAAACAAGGCCAAGATACCCTCGCCGACCTCATTACCAAAGCCCACCAAAAAGGCTTACGCGTCATTCCGTGGATGGAATTTGGCTTCATGACCCCGCCCAGCTCCGAACTAGCCCTCCAACATCCAGACTGGCTAACCCAACAAGCCAACGGTAATCAACATTGGGTCGGCGCAGCAGGCGAAGTCGTCTGGCTCAACCCTTTCCACCCCGAAGTGCAAACCTTCATCTCCAACCTAGTCACAGAAGTCATTTCCCATTACAACGGAGACGGCATCCAATTTGACGACCACACCAGCTTGCCCAACGCCTTTGGCTACGACCCCTACACTCTCAAGCTCTACGCCAAAGAAACAAAAAAAGCAGGTACTCCTCGCCCCAACGACCCTAACTGGGTCAAATGGCGAGCCAACAAAATCTCCAACTTCATTGCCCAGCTCAACAAACGAGTTAAAGCCCACCGTCCCAATGCCGTATTTTCCGTCGCGCCCAACCCCTACGACACCGCCTACAAAGGCTACTTGCAAGACTGGCTCGGCTGGATTCGCAAAGGCTGGGTTGACGAACTCATCGTACAAATCTACCGACCCACCCTAGAGAGCTTTATCGCTCAGGCCACTCGGCCAGAATTGTCAGAAGCTCGGCAGAAAATTCCGACCGGCGTAGGTATCCTGACAGGTCTCCAAAACCAGCCCATTAAAATGGCGCAAATTCAGTCTCAAACTCGGGCCGCCCAAACAAACGGATTAGGTGTTGCTTACTTTCACTACGAAAGTCTTTGGGACGAAGCTCCAGAACCCGCCCACCTGCGACAATCCCAGTTTCAAAATTTACTGGCCACTACTCCACTCCAGTCTCGATCGCAGTAACTCAAGCTCAACCTCAAACCAGTCATTAGGTTGTAACACCGCTAAAGCCGAACATCAATTTTGGCGTATGCACTTTTGTAACGATTTCAGAGCGCAACGAGACGTTATACAGATTAATTGCAACAATAACGATGATTGTAACCACAGCCATCGGAAAAACTAAAGCATCCATAGGATTTCTTGCTAAAAAAACGCACAATACCGTCTTCCGTGTGCTTCCCAGGTCCATATTGAACCTCTCATCTTCCAGAATCCCTAACATTTTGCTTTCCCAAACAACCCTGCCTCTCAGACAGTCATCTTGAAAATCCTTTATCAGTTGTCAACCCCCCATATAGTGACTTAAGTCACCTTAAGCCTAACGCTTCAACCCAAACATCTAGAGCACTCAAAGCTTTGCCAGACAGATGTTCCAAGAGATCGAACACCCAATAGTTGCCTTTTTTTAATCAATCCTTAAAAAAGAATAACGAAACTAAATCTGTTCCTATCAATAGGAAATTATACGCACCCGCAATCTCTTACGGGTGCTGGGATCGTGTGAAAAAAGCTTATTTCCCTGTTGAGGATCCCACAAGCTTCAAATTTCAAGCTCGTTGAGAGATTTGTCAGGATTTTATGACGAAACAGAGGCGATCTATTGACAAAATCAGAAAATCTATTATGCAGCAATCCCATATCCTCAGGGGATTATAAAGACCTTTAGATGCATCAGTGAGTGAACTTGTAAGGCAGAAATTGTTTGGTTTGACGGTACCTCGCCCAGCTTGATACGGTTGACCAGTTTGAATAATTTCTCCAAATAAGTATTTATGCTCAAGCAATCACTTACATTGTTCGCCATTGCCGCCTCTGCTTATCTCCCTTTTGCGCCTCTCGCAGCCCAAGCTGAAACTCGAGCTACTTACTACGCCGACCACTATCAAGGCTCGCCTACTGCATCAGGTGCACCTTACAACGCCTCGGGTTACACTGCCGCACATCCTTCCTACCGATTAGGAACCGTTGTCAGAGTGACAAATTTGAACAATGGCCGCTCCGTAGAAGTGGTTGTGAACGATCGCTGCAATTGCGGTATCGACCTCAGTAAAGCCGCTGCTCGGTCCATTGGACTTCTGAGCTCTGGCGTCGCACCTGTTACCGTGCGTCCCGTCCGCTAAAATGCACGACGAAAGCTTAAACTCCAATACAACCGCTCTCTTCACGGCTGTATTGGGGTTTTGAGGAGATAGAGCATTCTGCTACGCTACGCCATAACCATCCCACCATCCACATTGAAAGTTTGGCCCGTAATGTAAGCGGCGGCTGGATCGGAAGCTAAAAATCTGACCATCCCCGCAATCTCTTCAGGGTTGCCGAAGCGCCCAAGGGGAATAAATTTTAAAATTTCATCGGCCTTGACTCCGTCCGTCATATCCGTGGTAATAAAGCCAGGGGCAATAGCATTGGCGGTAATGCCACGGGTAGCCAGTTCTTTGGCCACGGTTTTAGTAAAGCCAATGACGCCAGCTTTAGCTGCGCTGTAGTTGGCCTGTCCTGGATTGCCCATTTGACCCGCTACGGATGCAATATTAATAATCCGTCCAGAGCGTTGCTTGAGCATCGTTCGGCTTACCGCTTTGGTACACAAAAATACGCCCGTCAGGTTTAGGTTGATGACGGCCTGCCACTCCTCAAGCCCCATCCGCATCATCAACGTATCTTTCGTAATCCCTGCATTATTGACCAAAACATCGATCCGACCCCATTTGTCGAGGACCGCTGTAATCAACCCATCTACTTCATCAGATTTGGACACATCCGCTTGAAGGGCGATCGCCTGCGAACCCATCCCTTCAATGTCTGCTACAACTGCATCTGCCGCCGTACTAGAACTGGCATAATTCACCACAACCGACGCACCCTCTGACGCAAGGGACAGTGCGATCGCCTTACCAATACCCCGAGAGGCTCCTGTGACGATCGCCACCTTATCCTGTAATGCTTTCATGAATCTCTCTCGTCAGGTCAAACAAAACTGCTCAATTATCTTAGGACTTTGCTGGCCCTAATGTTAAATCCGCGATCGAATAGGGAAAAATAGGCTCGGGACCATACATCCTTAGAACGATATAAAGAGATATCTCGTTGCAATTTGTAAGAAAAATTACAGACTAACCTGAGCCACTAAGTAACAATACCTAAATTCAAAAGACCTTCACCTGAATAGGGGGCTTCCATGCAAGCATATTGTCGTCATAGAGCTGAAAAAGCACTTGAAGCGTATTGGCAACGCCCAGTCAGTCTCAAAGAAAGTACAACATTGGTCACCGCTTTAATGAACCCACAAGCCGCTTCATGTCATGCCTTTTTAATGGAAAATATTGAAATGCACATGAGCCAAGCCCGTCAAATCTATGAAGCTCATGCACCCTATGATTGTGACTGCGATCGAGTGATTCTGTCCGATCGTCTAGCTGCGTAGTGACTCTCCGATATTGCACCCTTCGACTACTTCGACTGCGCCCTTCGACTACGCTCAGTCCAAGCTCAGCAAAAGTCCGCTCAGGGCACAATCTCTAGTCTCTAGTTGGCTTCGACTCCGCTCAGCCAGCGGTAAGTTGTTTCCCAGGAAATCGCCTAAGGTGTCGTTGCACCACTAAAGCGAATCTTGAGGTAATCATCTTCCATCTTGGCCCCAGAGGGTTGCATGGCGGCCAGGGCTTGGGGCAACACTAAATTCCGACGGTGATTTCCAATACGGATGTTTAATTCATCAGCAGACTTGCTCAGCTCGACCTGGTCTTTAGGAATCCCTGGTAAGTAGAGTTCGAGGCTGTACTCGTTCTGATGTTGGACCACCCGTAAGGTATTTTCGTGGTAGTAAACCTGGGCTGGGTCTTCATCAGAATAGAGGAGGTCCTTCAAGCGCTCCAAGGCGACTAACCCACAGAGTTCTTCTTGAAATAAGGGAATTTCTTTGATGGGGAGGGGATGAAAATTTTCTTGAATTTCTTTGCGATAAATGCTTTGGTTTTCCTTCCAACCCATAAAAAATGGATCGGTGACATGGTCTGGAATAATCCGATTGGCCACTACCATGTCAGTAGAGACGTTGTACAAACTCAAATAAGCATGGGCCCGGAGAGATTCTTTGATGACCATTTTTTCTGGGTTCATTACCAGGCGCACGGAGGTTTGCGTATTATCCGTCAGCACTTTTTCTAGGGCTTCAATTTGTTCGTAAAATTCGTAGGGGGCGTCCATCACTTCCTTGTCTGGCAAAGAAAATCCTGCGATCGGTCTAAACAAGGGTTCCACTAAGGGCCGCAAGGCAACGGACATTTTCTGGAAAGGTTTGTAGAAACGCCGCATATACCATCCGCCAACTTCCGGCAGGCTTAGGAGTCTGAGGGCAGTGCCTGTTGGAGCGGAATCAATAATGAGGACATCATATTGGCCTTCGTCATAGTGGCGTTTCATCCGCACCAGGCCAAAAATTTCATCCATGCCCGGTAAGATGGCGAGTTCTTCGGCTTGGATGCCTTCTAGGCCGCGAGCTTGCAGCACTTGAGTAATGGTAACGCTTCACCGCTCCCCAATTGCTCTCCAGCTCCATCAGGGCATCCAGTTCCGCCCCCCAAAGATTGGGTTTGACTTGGACTGCCTCATGGGCGAGGGGGAGGTCAAAGCTATCGGCTAAAGAGTGAGCTGGGTCGGTGCTGAGGACGAGGGTTTTGTAGCCTAGTTCAGCGCATCGGAGGCCAGTGGCGGCTGCAACGGAGGTTTTACCCACGCCACCTTTTCCAGTCATTAAAATTACTCGCATTAGTCTCTCAACGCTAGCAGTTCAAGTGCAAAACGCAGGTTGTGGCTGATGATGGGCTGCTAAAGCGGCAACTTCATGGTTCACTCTGCTACAAAAAGTCTAACGCAGATATGCTGAGACTTTTCACGGGCAGGAATCTGCGAGGGAAATACAATTGCTGAAATGGGACGATCTAGCGTGAGGTTGCTGAGCCAGCCATCAACGCAGTATCAGATCTGTCACAATAAATGAAAAAACTCTATGAGACATCAAGCTGTGTAGATTGAAAAAACCTTGAGGCAAGCGTCATGTCTGCAATCACTGAGTCCTTATCTTCCCAAACAGTCACCCCTGAAGTAATCTTTCCCCCAGGGAACTTATGGAGCGACGAACCACCCTTGGAATCCGATTTACATCGAGAACAAATTGACTTACTGATTCGCTTACTGAAATGGCAGTGGCGAGAGCAACAGGACTTTTATGTTTCTGGAAACCTCACGATTTACTACAGCCCCAATCAAAAGAAATCTGAGGATTTTAGAGGACCTGATTTCTTTGTGGTACTGGGTGCAACCTCTCAAGAGCGTCGCAGTTGGGTAGTGTGGCAAGAAGGCGGCAAATATCCCAATGTAATTGTAGAGCTATTGTCTGATTCGACTGCAACGGTTGACCGAGGGCTCAAAAAAGAGCTTTATCAAAACACTTGGCGCGTGCCTGAATACTTTTGGTTCCATCCTGACACGCTAGAGTTTCAGGGTTTCCGCTTGGTAAATGGCCTTTACGAGGGGCTTGAGCCGACCTCAGAAGGATGGCGTTGGAGTCAACAGTTACATCTCTACTTAGGCATTCACGAACGCCAACTCCGATTTTTTACGCCTGAAGGTCGGTTAGTCCCATTGCCAGAACAATTTGCTGAATATCAGACGGAGCAGGAACGCCAACGAGCTGAACGAGCTGAAACAGCTTTAGAACAGGAACACCAACGGGCAGAGCAAGAACACCAACGGGCAGAACAAGAACGCCAACGGGCAGAGCGGCTAGCCCAACGCTTACAAGATCTGGGGATAGAAGAATGATATGACCGATCGCAAACAGGCAGAGGAGGCCCTGCGACTCAACCAGGACCGACTTGCCTTCGTATTGAGGACAACTGGAATTGGGCTATGGCTCAACACACTGCCCTTGGGCGCACTAAATTGGGACAATCGCACCAGGGAGCTATTTTTCATTCCGCCCGATGCTGAGCCGACCATTGAATTATTCTGGAGCCGCATTCACCCCGACGATCGAGAACCCACTCGTCTTGCAGTCGAAGCTGCCCTACGCGATCGCACCCTCTACGCGATCGACCACCGAGCTGTAAACCCAGATACAGGCGAAATTCGATGGATCAGGTCGGTGGGGCAGGCGAGTTACGCCCCTGATGGAACTCCCATTTTGTTTGATGGGATCAACTGTGACATCACCGATCGCCAACAAGCTGAAGCAGTTCTAGAGGAACGAAAATAAAGAGCTAGATAGCTTTGTCCATATTGTTTCCCACGACCTTAAAGCTCCAT
>JAAURS010000268.1 GCA_012032135.1 Acaryochloridaceae cyanobacterium RU_4_10
GACAATAAACGGCTTTGCGCTGTAAATGTGGGTCGTTCAAGGGTTTGGCAGTACAAACCCTTGAACGAGATCTCTCATAAGTCAGAGTTTATTGAGAAATATTGCAAAAAATCTCAAACATCGTTACATTAATTAATGTAATACTCCTCGTCCTAGGATGCTTCTCATGGAAAAAGTACAAGTTCAAACTGAAAATCGTAATGCTTGGGTATTTGGCTTTACGCCTCAAGCTGAAATTTGGAACGGTCGACTTGCAATGATTGGATTTTTAGCTGTCATTCTGACTGAGATCTTCTCTAACCAAGGGGTCCTGCACTTTTGGGGATTACTGTAAGGTTGATTTGTGCTCCAGTCTCAACTGAGAGTAATTACGCTAAAGGGTGCTGTTGTCAAAAATACAAAAAATCAGGAGTTATTGATGGCAATAGCTCCTTTTTTATGTCATTTGTTTACAACAACCTCTTTATGAAATGTACAAATGCTTAAATAATAGAGACAGCTCAATCTTCAATGGTGTTATAACACCATTGAAGATTGAGTGACTTAACTCAATGGTCGGGGGGAATTAATCTATGCAAGTGCTCTGTCAGAGGACGGAAGGCTTCACGCTGGAGGAAAAAGTACAGTGTCTTGTTGAAGAGGCTCGGCAGTATCCAAAGGGACACCTGCGACGCCAACAGTGCTTGACTCAAGTGATTCGGTTAATTGAAAGGTCTCAAAAACTCTGGCGAGAAGATACACCTTACTATGGAGATGCACTTCAGCAGACCTGGCTCTATTTTTGCCAAAATATTTGCGAAGCAACAACTGGATGCCAGTATGATGCCAGTCGGGCCAGTGTGGTGACGTGGTTGGATCGCTATTTGCGATGGCGGTTACAAGACTTACGGACTCAAGCCAATCTCAATGCACAGCGCACGAAAATTTGTATGGCTTTAGTTAGCGATCGCCCAGAAGACGCGGTAGAAGAATTGCCTGCCAGACCTGATATTCCGCCCATTCTTGAAGATACAAAAAACTGGGTTTTTGCAGATCCGTGGGGGGTACTCAGTCAAATTTGCGTCCAAAATAGACCCGATTTGACCGCACAAATCTTAATTTCAAAACGACTGCCTCCCGAAACCCCTTGGCAGAAAATTTCTTTGGAATATGGGGTTTCCGTTTCAACCCTGAGCAGTTTTTATCAGCGGCAGTGTAT
This sequence comes from Acaryochloridaceae cyanobacterium RU_4_10, assembly GCA_012032135.1. Lineage (GTDB taxonomy): Bacteria > Cyanobacteriota > Cyanobacteriia > Thermosynechococcales > Thermosynechococcaceae > JAAURS01. Next base: position 1,199 of record JAAURS010000268.1, read on the forward strand.
TCCACTCCTGCGTAGGTTTGCCCAAACTCAAGGATATTTATGACTGTAATAGACTGGGTGCTTGGGGCTGACGTTGGAGCCAATTTTTCTGAAGCATGAGGGTTGTTTCCTCAACTGTCACGGGTCGGCTGAAGAAAAATCCTTGTACGATCTCGCAATTCAATTCGCGAAGGATCTCAATCTGTTGCTCGCTATCAACTCCTTCTGCCACAACTTGCAGGTTAAGACCTTGTCCGAGAGAAATCACTGCATTAATGATTTCAAAATCTTTAGAATTTGGCTTTAAGTCACAAATAAAAGATTGATCGATCTTAAGAGTATTGAACGGTATTTTCTTGAGGTAATTAAGTGACGAATATCCCGTTCCAAAATCATCCATCGCAATATGAACGCCCATATCTTGTAGTTGGTGGAGGACAGAAAGTGTAAACTCCATGTTTTTGACAGCCGTGCTTTCTGTAATTTCAATTTCTAAATAGTGAGGATCGAGTTGGGTATTAGATAAAACTTCACCGATTGTTGTGACGAGGTCAGGCTGGTAAAACTGTCGAGCTGACAAGTTCACCGCCACGGACAGCGGGGCAAGACCCGCCCGATGCCATTGAACCGTATGTTTGCAGGCGGTGCGGAGAACCCATTCCCCAATCTCAACAATCAAGCCAGTTTCTTCAGCAAGGGGAATGAAGGTTGCAGGGGAAACCAGACCCATTTCAGGATGCTGCCAGCGCACGAGCGCTTCTAATCCAACAATATTGCCTGTGTTGATATTGATTTTAGGCTGGTAGTACAGCATGAACTGGTCTCGTTCCAACGCATGGCGAAGTTGGTTCTCTAAAGCAAAAAGTTCTGGTGCAGTCGAGTTCATTGCAGGAGCATACAACTGACAATTTCCCCGACCGTGCTCTTTGCATCGGTAGAGCGCGACATCTGCGTTTTGCAGCAAGGTCTCGGTGACTTTTCCATCTTGAGGATAAAGCGCAATTCCGATGCTGGCACCAATATAAAGTTCGTGTTCGCTAATTTGAAACGGTGTCTTAAGCGCGTCCAAAATCCGATAGGCCGTATTGGTCGCATCCTCCACATCCCGAATTTGAGGCAGTAGCACTGTAAATTCATCTCCCCCCCACCGTGCAACGGTATCGCCATCTCTCAGGCAATTTTCCAGGCGATGGGCGACGTCTTTGAGCAGCGCATCACCCACAGAGTGCCCCAGGGTGTCGTTAATGGTTTTGAATCGATCTAGATCCATGAACAGGACGGCTAAAAGTTGTTCGCTGCGTCGAGCACTGGCTAAGGCGAGTTCTAGGCGATCATTAAAGAGAATTCGGTTGGGTAAATTGGTGAGGGCGTCATGAAAGGCTTGGTGATGAATGATTTCTTCCGTTTGTTGTCGTTGGAGAGCGGCACTAATGCTGGCGGCCATTGTAAAAACGATGGATTCTTCTTGAGGAGACCACTCATATTCAATAGAGCATTGGTGCAGTTCGATAAATCCCCAAAATTGGTGCGTGACAATGATAGGAACGACGAGTGTTGATAAAATGCCATCTGCCCGAAACATACTTTGTTCGGATTCTGGTAAATCTTTGGTGAGACTGCTAATCGCTTTTTCATCGGTGAGCAGATGGTACCACCGCTTAAAGTGCGAAGTGGTATAGGGTTGGTTGTGACGATGGGGACTTCTCAGCAGTGAAGGAATGGAGGGCTTGGTCCATTCAAATCGCATACTGTTGGAGATTTCACCCGTGCTGGGATGGGAGTGGTTTGTGCAAATACAAATGCGATCGACACGAGCAGCAGTCCCTAAGGTTGCAAGGGCCTCATTAATGGCGGATTCATACCCTACATTGGCCAGTAAATGAGTGGTAGCTTCAGCCACACTTTGAAGGAGGAGATCGCGTTTGCGAAGTTCAGACTCCGCATGTTTGCGTTCTGTAATGTCAAACACACAACACCGAATCAAATCGCTTTCAGAAATGTAATGGATCGACTGCTCGAACATTTGAAAATCGACGGCTACCTCCCGCACCAAAATATTGGAGTTGGATTGGCGAATAAGCATGAATAAACCATCCAGCATGGGGTGTTCCATACCGCGATGAAGTAAGTCAGGAAAAATCTGGGCTGCCGCAGGATTGAGGTAAGTTAACTCCCCATTAATATTGACTTCAAACATGGGGCTGGGAATAATTTCAGGGAAAGAAGCCAGACGAATGAGTGAAGCTTCATCAAAATTTTCTTCTTGAACGTGACTCTCAAGATCTGGGGTACTGCATTCTGACAGCAGTTCTTCATAGTCAATATTTTGACAATAGGCTAAAAATTCTTCATCCGTTAGGGATTGTAATACCAAGTATCGCGCTTTGACTTGGTTCCCAAACAGAAGTTGATCGCCGTGTCTGAGGCGATGGGAGGGGCATTTCTTGCCGTTCACCTTAATGCCGTTGGTGCTTCGTTTCCCCTGAAGGTTGCCGTCAATAATTAAAAACCCATAGCTGTTAGGTGCGGCACTTGTGACGCGCAGGAGTAAGGCATGTTGGCGGGAAACCGCTTTAGATTTCAGGACGATGGAGTTGGTAGGATCGCGACCGATGGAGTGGGATGTGGATTCCAAGGACAGCAAACGCTGACCTTCCATATCTTCCACCAAAATTAAGTGTCGAGTCAGCACCAAGGGAGAATCTTGGTCTGAATGGGGGTCATACGTACGCCTTGCCGATGTGTATGGGTTTATGTCATATAGAAAAGTCTCGGACAAGGGGGAACACCTCCAATTCAATTGGGCGGATGAATATTTGCAAGTATCTGACGTGAGAGCCTCTTAAAGACTTAATTTGATGCCTATTTTAGGTTTCCCACATTGGAGATCTTCGCAACATCCAAGGGCTCGCTAGCTGGGCTGACTGGGGGGAACGTGACGATGCTTAGATCGAATTCCTCACATAGGTGAATATAGTTTTATTAGCATTTATAGCACTCACGTTGCAAAGGCTAAGCCTTCATAGCTGTCGGTGAGATCGGTGGCGGATTGCAAATTGAACTTTTGTTTCCATGCCATTGCAATTGTGTTGGGCAATACTCCAACGATTTTTGCCAATACATCGTTGGGAAGCATCCGAATCTCGTCCACACTGAAGCGATCGCACAACATCTCTAAGAGGGCGATGGAGCGCTGGAGAGGAATGTCGGATTGACACAGGTTTTGCATCATTTCAATTTCTGCAATTCTTTTTTGGAAAGCCTGTTGGCGATCGCTAGGGGTAATGGGGGTATTAAATTCAACTTTGCCGAGGGTGAAGATTTTGACACATCCAATATCAAACATGCCACCAATGGCTGACCCAGGACCTACAAATTCAGCAAAATAGTTTTTTGGAGAATAAGCCCAGAGTTTGGACTATCTGAGACGGACAAGAGCTGACCACTTTTGAGCAATTCGATCGTTTGGGCACTCATAGGGCTTTAATCAATATCTATAGTATGTTGCTGGGTAGGGCGACAGAATCAGTCAAAAGACCCTGTTTGGTTCTGTATTTGTCTTTATATTGTCCTGAATTTTAGGCTGTTTATGCTTCCGTGGGATTACTGGATTTCGCTTCCGTAATTTTACGGATTGTGGGGTGTTGCTTCCCCGTATAGATACGGACTTGCGGAGCGATGAATGCAGAAAGCGGACTCTGTGAAAGGGTTGAGATACCTATGCTTATAAATGTTCTGCAAGGTACAGTTGCAAACTTTTGGGTGGCGCAAGTGTCACGCCTCGACGAACGGGTTTAATAGACCGCGACCCTACAAACTCAAATCGAAATTGGGTCAGGAGCGTTGCCAAAACTTGTTTCATTTCAAACAGGGCAAATGCCATGCCAATACAACGGCGATCGCTGCCCCCAAAGGCAATAAATTCATAGGGTGAAAAAGTTTTTTCCAAAAATCGTTCGGGACAAAAGGTTTGGGGGTTGGGATAGAGATCGTGACGGTGATGGGTGAGATAAATACAGGGGGTCAGGCGAGTACCAGGGGCAAAGTCTTGGCCCATTACCGTCATGGGTACCTTGAGAATGCGGGGAAAAGTAATGGGGGCGACGGGGTAAATTCTTAGGGTTTCATTGCAGAGGGCGGATAGATAAGGGAGACGCATCAGCGTTTTTGCATCGTTGAGGTCTCCATATGCGCTCAGATCGGCAACCAATCTTTCTTGAATGTGGGGCAATTTCGCGATCCAGTACAGTGCCCAAGTGATGGCGGATGCGGTGGTTTCGTGGCCTGCCAGCAATAGCGTCATGAGTTCGTCGCGCAGTTCGCCATCGGTCATTGGCTGCCCTGCTCCATCACGGGCGCTCAGCATGAGGGTCAAAATATCGGTGCGTTCTGGGTCAAAGTGGGCGCGACGTTCGGCAATTTCTTGATAGATGAGCTGATTGAGGTGCGATCGCTGGCGCACAAATTTGCCCCACGGACTCCAATCTCCCCAGTCTCTCTGAAGTACGGGAATAAAGAGAAAACTCGAGGTGATAGGCGAACTGACTCGATCGAGCATGGAGGGCAGAATCTCTAGGAGTGCCTGATAGCGTTGGGGGTCAGTAACACCAAATACAGCCTGTAAGATGACCTGAAGCGAAATATTTTGGATGGGTTCGCGTACATTGAAAGTCTGGCCCGCGCGCCACCCTGCAGTGACTTGTCGGGTAATTTTGACCATGAGGTCTCCATAAGTGCGCATCCGTTCGCCATGAAAGGGTGGCATGAGGAGTTGGCGCTGCTGTTGGTGGCGATCGCCATCCAGCAAAATTACGGAGGCGTCGCCTAGTAAGGGTTGCATTAATTGGTTGCTTTGACCTGAATCGAAGTGTTTGGGGTCGGCGGTGAAAATTTCCTGAATGGCCTGGGGATGACTGCAAAAGACGAGGGGGCCTAACCCGCTCAATCGGAGGGTAAAGATATCTCCATACTGTTGGTGGCAGCTTTCCATGAGCGCGATCGGTTGTCCGATCCATTGCAGCAATTGCCAAGCGGGAGAGGAGTTGGGGCCGTTGGGCAAGGGATTGAGAGGAGTTGGGGTAATGGTTTGGGTCATTACGGTGATTCTCCATTAGCAGTGGATATGGGTATCCTAAACTCAAACTCAGTGCTGCGATCTTTACAATGAAAGTAGCCCTACTATCTCGAACCTAAAACTCCTGTGAAAAAGCGCGTTACGCTAACCTTTCCCCGCCGAGCCATTCAGATGCCTGTCACTTATAGACTGGCTAAAGACTTTAATGTTGCGGCCAATATTATTCGGGCTCAGGTTGCGCCCAACCAAGTGGGTAAGGTGGTTCTAGAGCTAGCTGGGGATATCGATCAACTGGATGCGGCCCTAGAGTGGATGCAATCTCAGGATATTGCGGTGTCCCTGGCCAACCGCGAGATTTTAATTAATGAGGATTCCTGCGTTCACTGCGGTCTCTGTACGGGAGTTTGCCCGACGGAAGCCCTTTCTTTAGATCCAAAAACCTTCATGCTCAACTTCACTCGATCGCGTTGTGATTTGTGTTGCGAGCAATGTGTCCCAGACTTGTCC
>JAAURS010000269.1 GCA_012032135.1 Acaryochloridaceae cyanobacterium RU_4_10
GGGGTGGGTAAAACTGCGATGCAGAAGGATTGGCCCAGCGCATCGTCAAAGGGGACGTCCCCGAATCTCTCAAAAACCGCCAGTTGATTTCCCTAGACTTGGGCAGCCTGATTGCTGGAGCCAAGTACAGAGGCGAATTTGAAGACCGCCTCAAATCCGTCCTGCGGGAAGTCATGGACTCCGACGGACATATCGTGCTGTTCATCGACGAGCTGCATACCGTCGTGGGGACGGGGGCCACGCAGGGCAACATGGATGCGGGTAACCTCCTCAAGCCCATGCTGGCTAGGGGCGAACTGCGCTGCATTGGAGCTACCACTGTCGATGAGTATCGGAAATATATAGAAAAAGACGCGGCCCTAGAACGCCGCTTTCAACAAGTGGTCATCCCGCAACCCAGCGTAGACGATACCATCTCCATTTTGCGCGGACTCAAAGACCGCTACGAGATCCACCACAACGTCAAAATTACAGACTCCGCCCTCGTCGCCGCTGCCGTCCTCTCCAATCGCTACATCCCCGATCGCTTCTTGCCAGACAAAGCGATCGATTTAGTGGATGAGGCCGCCGCCAAACTCAAAATGGAGATGACCTCCAAACCCAGCGAACTCGAAGACATCGAGCGCCGTCTCATGCAGCTTGAAATGGAAAAGCTATCCCTAGAGCAGGAGGCACCCCGCGCCCGCTCTGGCGCTCCCTTTAAGTCTTCCTTAGAACGCTTAGAGCGCGTGGTCCAGGAGATTAAAGAGCTAAATCCCAAAAAAGAAAGCCTAGAAACCCAGTGGCAGGGCGAAAAACAAGTCCTCGATCGCATCAACCAACTCAAGGAAGAAGAGGACCATTTGCGGGTCCAAATCGAGCAGGCGGAACGAGAATACAACCTCAACAAAGCCGCCCAACTCAAATATGGCCGCATGGAAGCTCTCCAGCGCGAACTAGAAGAACAGGAAACCCAACTCCTTGAAATTCAAGAAAAAGGCTCCACCCTCCTGCGCGAACAAGTCACTGAAGCCGATATTGCCGAAGTGGTGGCCAAGTGGGTGGGCATTCCCGTCACGCGACTGCTGGAAACCGAGCGTCACAAACTGCTCCAGCTTGAGTCTTACCTGCACCAGCGGGTGGTGGGACAGGAAGAAGCCGTCACGTCCGTGGCTGCGGCCATCCGTCGGGCCAGGGCAGGGATGAAAGATTTGGGACGCCCGATTGGGTCGTTTCTGTTTTTGGGGCCGACGGGGGTGGGTAAAACAGAACTTGCCCGCGCCCTAGCGGAACTGCTGTTTGATACCGAAGATGCGATCGTGCGGATTGACATGTCTGAGTACATGGAGAAACACGCCATTTCGCGTCTGATTGGAGCACCTCCCGGCTACGTGGGCTATGACGAAGGCGGTCAGCTCTCTGAAGCCATTCGACGGCGACCCTATTCCGTAATTTTGTTCGACGAGGTGGAAAAAGCCCATCCCGATATCTTTAACGTGCTCCTGCAAGTCCTCGACGACGGGCGCATCACCGATTCCCAAGGTCGTTCGGTGGATTTTTGCAACACCGTCATTATTATGACCAGCAACATCGGCAGCGACCATATTTTGGATCTGGCAGGGGACGACGATCGCTACGACGAGATGGAAACGCGGATTATGGGAGAACTGCGATCGCAATTCCGGCCTGAATTCCTCAACCGCGTCGATGACGTCATCCTCTTCCATGCCTTACGCCGTAACGATCTGCGTCAAATTGTCAGCATCCAACTCAAACGGGTCAAACGCCTTCTCGCGGAGCAAAAGATCGAACTGCACCTGTCCGAGGAAGCCTTGGATCGCCTCGTTGAAACAGGTTACGACCCCGTCTATGGCGCGCGTCCTCTCAAACGTGCCATTCAGCGGGAACTGGAAAACCCGATCGCCACAAAATTGCTGGAGTTAGCCTTCACTGAAGGAGACAGTATCCAAGTCAGTTGCGATGATGGAAATCTCCTGTTCCAGAAAAGTTCAAGTTCTTCACTGGAGGAGCCTGAACGGGATAAGGTCCTCACAGATATCAAGAAGCCTAGTCCAGCAAAGACCTAAAACTTAGGACGATCGCTTTTCCTCAAGTTACGGCTTTGGGGGCAACGATCGCCTATCAAACGGGCAGTTCATCTTTGGCGGTGATGGATAGCTTTAAGCCAAATTCGTTTAGTAGGGCTAAAACCGATAACAGTTCTGGCGTTTTGCCTTGGTCAAGCAACTGATAGCAGTTTTCCCAAAACCTGCTTCACACCAAAGGATTGGCTATAATTGTCATACGTGTCATACAGGTATTGCTATTATGCTGACTGTAAGATTAGATCCTGAAACGGAACAACAGCTAGCTGAAATCCTTACCCATGAAACGGATGCTAACCGAAGCGAACTGGTTAAACGTCTAATTCGGGAACGATGGTTAGCCCTTAATTTAGACAGTACCTTTGTCGAAAGACGGGGAGGACATCCTCAGCATCTTTTACAAAATGCCCCGCCTGATTTATCAGAACGAGCAACGCGCAAACAAGCGATCGCCGACTATCTGAAGCAACGGCACCCATGACCTATCCGCCGCGCAGTCTGATCGATAGCGGGATCTTAATCGCATACTACAGCGCTACCGACCGCTATCATGCGCAGGTTTGCCGCTTTTTGGAAAGTTGCACCAGTCAGTTGATAACCACCCATAGCTGCATCACAGAAGTCATGTGGCTACTCAGCTCCAATTTGCGGACTCAAAATGAATTTCTGCTAGATCTCGCAAAGGAACTTTATGAATGCGTTCCGCTTTTGCCACGAGACTTTACTCGGATTGCCGAACTGAATACTCAATACGCAGATTTGCCAGGGGATTTTGCAGATTTGAGTTTAATTGCAATCTCCGAAAGGCTAGACATTGCTGCAATTGCCACATTAGATAGCGACTTTGATATTTACCGACGCTACCGCAAACAACCCTTCGAGCGAATTTTTATGCCGCAATAGCGATCGCTTTCTGTGTGAGACAACAGACTCTTGGTGCCAATCGATCGCAGTATCTCAGGCTGTACTTCAGATGCGATCGCCGTTGACTAGATTGGACAACTGTACCGATGTTAAGCTATGTCCATGAGACGTAGTGACGTATTAGCACTTGTCCAAGCTCACCGAAACAGCCTCATTCAAGTCTAAATATCTATGCAAATCTATCGACTTGCGGCCCTCAGCGACAACTATATTTTTCTGCTGCACGATCCTCAGGACAACACCGCCGCAGTCGTCGATCCGGCTGAGGCAGGTCCGGTGTTGCAAAAATTGCAGGCGTTAGACGCCCAACTCATCGCAATTTTTAACACCCATCACCACAGCGATCATATAGGTGCGAATTCTAAGCTCCTCAAACAGTTTCCTAGCGCAGTCGTTTATGGCGGCGAAGCAGATCGAGGCCGGATTCCAGGCCAACAAGTCTTTTTGAAAGAAGGCGATCGCGTCTCTTTTGCAGACCGCACAGCTGAAGTCTTTTTTGTACCGGGACACACCCGCGCCCACATCGCCTACTACTTCGCACCCGTAGAACCCGACACCATTGGAGATCTCTTCTGTGGGGACACCCTCTTTGCAGGCGGATGCGGTCGCTTATTTGAGGGCACCCCCACCCAAATGACCGAATCCTTGAACAAGTTTCGCCAATTGCCCGATGAGACGCGAATCTGGTGCGCCCACGAATACACCCTCAACAACCTCAAATTTGCCCTCACCATCGATCCGAACAATTCAGATCTCCATCGCCGCTTTGAAGAGGTTTCGGTCAAACGCGATCGCAAAGAAGCCACCATTCCTTCATGGCTGGGCCTTGAGAAACAGACCAACCCCTTTCTCCGTTGGGACAAACCCGCCCTCATGAGTGCCGCTCAAACCCAAGATCCCGTCCAAAGCTTCGCCAGAATTCGGGGCATGAAGGATCGGTTTTAACGAATGGCAAACTGATTCAGCCCCAAGGCTACAATGACCAGCCCTGCCACCACTGCGTAAAACGTTGCCACCACCCGTGACTCTGACCATCCCGATTGTTCGAAATGGTGGTGAATGGGCGACATTTTAAAGAGTCGCTTGCCCACGCCATCGGGTCCTTTGGTTGCCTTGTAATACCCCACTTGGGCGATCACAGACAAAGACTCCACCAAAAACAACCCGCTCACAATCAGCAACGCCCAGAGGGAGTTGGAAATCAGCCCCACTGCTGCCAGCGCACCGCCCAACGCCAACGAACCCGTATCACCCATAAAAACCCGTGCGGGATTGTGGTTGTGGGTCAAAAATCCCACACAGCTTCCACTGATACAGGCACAAAACATCATCAGACCAGGATGGGTTGGAGCAATCACTTGGGCGAGACCAAACAGCGCGATCGCCGTAGTCCCCGCTGCCAGTCCATCCATTCCATCCGTCAGGTTGACCGCATTACTTTCTGCTGCAACCACAAAAATAGCCAAGAACAAAAATAAAATGCCAATGGGCACCATCAACCCAAAGGGAAGCGCCAAGGTTGAAATATCGGGATTGGTCGCGAGCAGCCAAAGCGTAAAAACGGCCCCGCTACCCAGCTCGATCGCCAACCGTAACTTTGCCGACAATCCCTTGTTAGATTTCTTGCGCAACACTTGCCAGTCATCCAACCATCCCAGAAAACCGAGGATTGAGGTTAACAACACTGCTGCCGTGACCTGTATCGGCTGGGCGTTCTGAATCCAGGCCCAAGCAAGACTTAAAATAAGGGCCACAGGCACAAAAAAAATACCCCCATTGTCGGAGTACCAGCTTTTTTTAAGTGGCTTTGGGGACCGTCTTCTCGAATGACTTGTCCGGTCTTAAGCTGACGCAGCAAAGGCACCACCCAAACCCTAGAGCAGTGGCGATCGCAAAACTAATCCCAAAGGGCAGGACAAAAGAATCTAGGGGGTGACTCAAGCGCCCTCCTAAGCCATCCAGGAGAAGCGAAAATAATACCAAACTAATCAGAACTAACCAGTAGAGCTGCTTCCCTGAAAGCAACGCTGGCCGACCTGATGGAGCACTTACCACCACAATCTAACCCTCGGAAACTTTTACATCGTAGTTATACTCTGTAGGGGCGTATAGCTAGTACATGTCCCTACAAAATCATAACTGGCAAAGTGTTTTAACTGAAAAACTTTCACGCTGATATCCGATGGAGATTCTTCGTTAGAATGACCTCAAATTAATGCGATGGATTCATGATTGGTAAAGCAGAGCTGTTAGAACAAATTGCTGGCGTGAATCGCGGGCTCTTAACCGATGAACGGGATCGCCTCTCCATTCAGGCTGCGATCGCCCAACTAGAAGACCGCAATCCAACCCGTAACCCTGTGGAAGCCGTAGAGTGGCTGGAAGGAAACTGGCGGTTGCTCTATACCACCAGTCGTGAATTGCTGGGGCTGGGGCGGTTTCCCATCGTGCAACTGGGTCAAATCTATCAGTGCATCCGCATCCGCGAGACGCAGATTTACAACATAGCCGAACTGCAAGGCATTCCCTTTTTAGAAGGGATTGTCACCGTCTGCGCACAATTTACTCCCATCACCGAACAAAGAGTTCAGGTCCAGTTTCAGCGGTCTGTAATTGGGTTACAGCGAGTGGTAGGATATCAGTCTCCCACTCAATGGATCGATCGGCTCAACACTCATACTAAATTGATGGCAATTGATTTTACAATTGATGCTCAACGCCAGCCTGGATGGCTCGATATTACCTATCTCGACCGAGACTTGAGAATTGGACGCGGTAATGAGGGAAATTTATTTGTGTTGACTAAAACAATTGTTGACTAAAACAACGGCTTAAGGAGTGTATGGGGCGTCCAAGTTTGTATGTGGCAATTACAAATCATGGTTTCGGGCATGTAACCCGTACCGCCTCTGTGTTGGCTGAACTTCAGCAACGCTGTCCAGAACTATTGCTCATTGTGGTCACAACCGCGCCTCGTTGGTTATTAGAAGCTTACTTAACCTCAGATTTTATTCATCGCCAACGACGTCTGGATATTGGTGTGGTGCAAGGCGACAGTCTCACCATTGACCAAGGAGCCACGCTCCACGAACTCCAACAGTTACAGACAACCGCTCGGGAGTTGGTGGAAGCGGAATCCCAATTTATTAAAGCCCAAGAAGTGCACCTGGTCTTGGCAGATATTCCTCCCTTAGCAACCCAAATTGCAAAGGCGGCAGGGGTTCCCTGTTGGATGATGGGTAATTTTGGCTGGGATTTGATTTATCACCAATGGGGTGATGAATTTAGCAACATTGTGACCTGGGTCCAAGATTGCTTTGCAGACTGCGATCGCCTCTTTCGCCTTCCTTTTCATTCCCCAATGGCATCGTTCCCAAGTATTGAAGACGTTGGCCTGACGGGAGGGCAGCCCAGATTTACGGTAGAGGAAATCAGAGCCAAACTGAGTCTAACGGTCTCGAAAGAACAGATTGTACTGCTGACCTTTGGTGGACTGGGACTTAATGCAATTCCGTACAACAACTTAGAACATTTCCCAGACTGGCAGTTCATCACCTTTGACACCCACGCACCAGAGCAATGGCCCAATCTAATTAAAATTAATGGCCAAGCGTATCGTCCCGTGGATATCATGCCTGCGTGCGGGTGCATTGTCAGCAAACCGGGCTATGGCACCTTTGCTGAAGCCTGCCGT
>JAAURS010000014.1 GCA_012032135.1 Acaryochloridaceae cyanobacterium RU_4_10
AGAGACTCAATGACCCGATCTCCTGAGTATGAACATTCAAGAGAATGCAGACGGGGGCATATCATTTGCTTAGCATCCAAAATGGCGAAAGCGAACAAGTCATTCTGTTGGAAAGTTCTACCTATTCCATTGGTCGGCATGAAGCCAACTCAATTGTTTTAAATTCCTCTGCCATCTCTCGGCATCATGCAACGTTATTGAGACTGTCCGATCCTAAAACAAAAAAATACTCTTTTCGCATTGTTGATGGCGATCTGAACGGAAAACCCAGTCTTAATGGAATCGCCATCAATGGCCGACGATGCTCATCTCATGACTTACAACATCAAGACATCATCACTTTTAGTGAAGATATCAAAATCACCTACTACCATGTTTCTAGTTCCTCAGACCCTATCTATCCTCATTCACTTCAAGTTTGCGAACTGCCTATCCCTATTCTTAAAGCAGATCTATTCCATAACAACGTTCTTTATCCCAAAGATACCCACCAAGAATTGAGAGATGCTGATACTGATGTATCAGATAACAACAGTCAAAACTGTAATAACTCTGAATTGTATCGGGTATATTCATTTTCAGAACTGACACCCCACCCAATTGTTGAGACTGATTTAAATGGTCTGGTTACCTATATCAATCCGATCGCAGCAGTTCAATTTCAAGAAATCAATCTCGGTCAAAAACATTCCCTTCTAGATGGACTTTTAGACTTATTGCAGAGTGGAAAACAATTGTTGGGCATTCGTGAAGTTGAATATAACGGATGCATTTACGAACAATCTATTTATTGCATTCTTCAGAGTCAGTTAATTCGCAGTTATTTCGTAGATATCACCCAACGAAAGCAACTCGATCGACAATTATATAAAAGCGAACAGCGTTTTGCTGCTGCTGCGAAAGGTGCTAATGATGGGATTTGGGATTGGGATTTGATTGCCAATACAGTCTATTTTCACCGCGTTGGAAAATGATGATGGGTGGTGAAGACCGCGAAATTGGAAATAATCCTAATGACTGGTTAAATTGCATTCATCCGCTCGATCGAGAACGCTTTGATCGGACACTATCAACACATTTAGAAGGTTGCTCTCCTCATTTTGAATGCGAGTATCGAGTTGGCCTTAAAGATGGTTATATCCGATGGTTTCGCGTGCGGGGTTTAGCAATTTGGAATGAAAATAATCAACCAGAACGGATTGCTGGATCTCAAACAGATATCACTGAATACTACAAAGTCAGAGAGCAACTGACCCATGACGCTCTTCACGACCCAATGACAGGTCTTCCCAACCGCACGCTCTTTATGGACAGAATTGGCCAAGCGATAAAAAAATCGATAAGGAGAGAAAATTATCTTTGTTCTGTATTATTTCTGGACTTAGATCGCTTCAAGCTCATTAATGATAGCTTGGGACATATTGCGGGAGATTCTCTATTAGTTGAAGTTGCCAATCGTCTGCGCGAATGCCTTAGATCCGAAGACACGATCGCCCGTCTGGGTGGGGACGAGTTTGTTATTTTACTCGATAACATCAAGAGTGCTGAGGATTCAGTCAATATTGCCAAAAAGATTCTTAATACCTTCAGAAAATCTTTTATGATTGACGGACAAGAAATCTTTTCCAGCGTAAGTATTGGAATTGTCTTAGGGGGTCCTGAATACGACTCTCCTGATGACCTACTGAGAGATGCGGATACGGCCATGTATAGGGCTAAGCACTTGGGCAAAAACCGCTACGAACTCTTTGGAAATCATTTGAGAGTCCATGCCCTCCATCAGTTGAACTTAGAAACCGACCTACAACGCGCCCTTGAGCGAGGGGAGTTTAGTTTGGTCTATCAACCCATTGTGGATCTGGATGACCATCAATTGGTTGGGTTTGAAGCATTGGTCCGCTGGCAACACCCCGAACGTGGAATTGTTAATCCTGTAGATTTTATTCCGCTAGCAGAAGAAACAGGGTTAATTGTACAGATTGGATGGTGGGTCATTCGTGAAGCTTGCCTTCAAATGTACAATTGGATTGCGAAATATCCACTTTTTTCAAAGTTAAGTATAAGTGTCAATATTTCAAGCAAACAATTTACTCAGCATGATTTTGTAGAACAGATAAGATTAGTTTTAGAAGAAATAGGCTTAAATGCACCTAACTTAAATCTTGAAATCACGGAAGGGTCGGTCATGCAAGACCCAGTTTCTGTGGCCAACAAGCTTCGCCAACTCAAAGAAATTGGAGTTGATTTAATGATGGATGATTTTGGGACGGGATATTCTTCATTAAATTATCTTAGAACATTTCCAATCGACATTCTAAAAATAGATCGTTCATTCATCAATCAAATGAAAAATGAAGCGGGTTTAGAGATCGTGAAAACCATCGTCAACCTCGCCCACAACTTAAAAATGCAGGTGGTTGCTGAGGGTGTAGAAAATAGCAATCAATCAAAATGTCTTAAAGAGCTGGGCTGTGAGTACGCTCAAGGATATTTATTCTCTAAACCGTTAGATGGAAACACGATGGAAGCCTTTATCTCAGAACTTCCACTCTGACGCTGTGGGTGGGGCTTTGTTAGTGTTATTGTGGGGAGGCTGAGGTACACTTAGCAGTTATGGTAGGGCTTCATTTCATTGGAACACCGTTCTTTAATAATTTATGATAAAGCTGCCTCTATTACGGGATTGGCTTACTGGTATTGCCATTGGTTTGACCATCGTAGGAATTGGACTTTTCCCAAACCCCAGTTGGTGCGCGCAGAAAGTAACAGCTAAGTACGGCCCTTTTTATAGATCTATTTCAGTCACCGATTTGGAACAATATGCAGAGACTGGAAAGGCATCTCCAGAATTGGGTTCTTTTCTCAGTTTAGTAAAAGAGAAAAAAAGAGAATCGTTTCGCAAGGCGTTAAGAATGAAACTGCCCTTTGATGTTGTCACCGTAGATGAACTGCTCAAGTCACCTTTGGCCGATAAACTACTCACACAAGTGGCAGACACGACCATTCTTCCCGGACATTTTGAAAAAGAAGCTTTGAGAAGTGCTGTGATTGCTGCGGCAGCGTCTAAGGAGGGGTTGGGCACCTTAAGTTTTTTAAAGAACTATCCCACGCCAACGTTAACGGTTGATTTGCAAAAGATGGTAATCCTGATGAAAGCAAATAAGGGTGGCATACCTGGATTGTAGGGAGTAGTGTTTGCTTTAAAGTGAAGGCGATCCTATGGGAAGTAGGTTACTCTTGCGCCTCATCATAAAGATGGTTCAGGGATTGCTGTTGAGTGCGACGAGAAGTCCGACGGTAGCGTTTTGTCTCCAGTTTAGGCTCATAGGTCGATGTGCCGTTCTGCTGAGATTGTAACTTCAATCGCGATTCTGGATTGCGCGACCGTCGTAGTTGCGTTTGATAAGCGATCGCCTCTTCTAAAAACTCCAAATAGTCTCCGTATCTTTCCCAACTATCTCGAACGGCGCAATTGGGCTCATCTTTGTGCAGACAATCTTTAAATTGACAGTTGTGACTCGCAAGTCGTTCTCTCCCCTCAGGGAAAGCGTGAATGAGATCCTCTGGCAGATAACTTAAAGTGGGTTGGCTGAAACCGGGCGTGTCCGCTAGTAAACCGCCTTGAGGTAACTCAAATAATTCGACGTGGCGCGTCGTATGTTTTCCTTTGCGCCAATGGTCTGAAATCTCACCCACGCGCAGGTCCAAATGAGGTGCAAAGGCATTAATTAAACTGGATTTGCCCACCCCTGAAGGTCCGGCCAAAACAGTAATCCGCCGTTCCAACTGGTGTCTCAATCGCTCCAGCCCTACCCCCGTCTGGACGCTAATGGCGATTGCAGAATATCCCCACTGCTGGAGGCGATCGCACCACTCCCGCCGCTCTCGAGCTGTGACCAGATCCGCTTTACTCAAACAGGGAATAATCTTGAGCCCCGTACTTTCAATCGCCACCAAAAATCGGCTGAGCTGATAGACATCAATGACCGGATCTGCCATCGCAAAAACAAGCAAGACTTGATCCGCATTGGCAATGGGAGGGCGTTCCAATTCACTTTGGCGTGGCAATACCTCAGCAATTGCGCCCCGCTGCCCCATCCAGTCTGGCTCCTCAACGATCGCGCGATCGCCTACCATGACCTGTTGGCCCAGCTTTTTCAGTCGTGCCCGACGAGTGCACAACAGTTCGGACTGCTCCAATCCCTCCCCTGCCTGAGGCGGATCCAGTCGGACGCGGTAAAAATTCGCTTGGACGGCTAAAACAGTACCTACCCAGGTTTGAATTGAGTTAGAAATCGTCATGCTTCAGACAAATCGGAGAGGGGGGATCTCACCTTCAGAACAAAAAAAGAGATTTTATCTTCCAGTTCTTCAATGGTATACCCAGACATTGTCAGACTGTCTGGCACCTGCTCGACGGGCTCCCCCGGATCCAACCATACCTCTAACAACGTTCCCGGTTGCATCTGTTGGAGCTTTAGCTTTGTGCGGACAAAATTCAGCGGACAAGGTGTGCCCCGTAAATCCAGTTGGGCATCAGCATGAAGGGACGAGTCCGAACCCATCACTTAAACAACCCTCCCAAAAAACCTCCCTTGTTCGTGCGATCGCCGCGAAGTTGAACTAATTTTCCAATAGCTCCCGCTCCTCTGGCGAAACGCGGGTTGGAATATCAACCGATACTGTGATGAGATGATCCCCACGACTGACGGGATTTCCCAAACGCGGCACCCCTTGATTCTCTAACGTGAGAACCTTGCCGGGTTGAGTGCCCGCTGGAATGGTGAGCGTTTCTTCTCCATTCACGGTATTCACCGTAATTTGAGAGCCTAAAATGGCCTGTAAGTAACTGATCTTCAGTTCTGAAAGAATATTAATTCCATCCCGACGGAACTCAGGATCTTCTTGGACAAACAAATAAACATATAGATCGCCCGAGGGGCCACCCCGCTGACCCGCATCGCCCTCATTGGAAACCCTGAGCCGAGTGCCTGTATCTACACCCGGTGGAACAGAAATTTTCAGCTTTTTGCTGACTTGATTCTGACCCTGTCCGCTACAGGACTCACAAATATCCGTAATTGTCTGTCCCGTACCGTTACAAGTGGGGCAAACAGAAACTTGGGTAAAACTGCCAAAAGGAGTCCGCGTCGCTCTTCGGACCTGTCCCACGCCCTGGCAAGTGGCACAAGTTTGCGATCGAGTGCCAGGTTTTGCCCCCGATCCCTGACAAACGCCACAAGTTTCTAGGTGATTGATGCGAATTTGTTTTTCCCCACCAAAAATCGCCTCGCGAAAATCCAACTTCAAATCGAAGCGCAAATCGTCGCCTCGCGTAGGGGCAGAACGGCGGCGCGCACCTTGCGCTCCCGCACCGCCAAAACCGCCAAAAAAGCTTTCAAAAATATCGGCGATCCCGCCCATATCTCCAAAATCCTGATAGCCACCCGCACTTGCAGCAGAACTTACGCCTGCTTCACCAAAGCGGTCATAGCGGGCTTTCGTTTCAGAATCAGATAAAACCTCATAGGCTCGGTTAATTTCCTTGAAGCGATCTTCCGCCTCAGGTTCTTTATTGACATCAGGATGAAATTTACGAGCTAACCGACGGTAGGCACGCTTTAGTTCATCTGCGTCAGCGCTCCGAGAAACGCCTAGAATCTCATAGTAATCACGGGCCATAAGTTTCAGGTTTAGGTACAGCGCTAGCCTTCAAAGATTAGTCTACAGCTTCGTAATCCGTAATGACGGTTTCATCAATATCCTCTCCAATAAAGGTTGCTTCATCGTCTGTCCCCCAATTAGTAGAATCCGTTCCGTTGTTTTGATAGACGGGCGCTGCTTTAGACCTTGGAGGCATTCCCCCCGCTACCATTCCAGGAGAGGCTTGATAGACTTCCGTACCAAAATCTAGCAAAATTTGCTGAAGCTGTTGGATTTTTTCTTGTAACACATTGGGCAAAACATTCGCCTGTGCTGTCATGGATTTGATTTCATTGACTAATATTGCACCGCGCTGCTTCAGGGATTCATTGATTAAATGTCCGTTCTCATGCAGGACTGAGGTGTAGTTGTACATTAGGCTATCAACTTGATTTCTAAGCTGAGCAACATCTTGTTGAGTCCGATCGTAATCTGCATAGATCTGAGCCTCTTGTCGCATTCGCTCGACTTCAAGAAGACTCAATCCTCCCGTATTAGAAATTTGAATACTTTGGGAGCGACTGGTTCCTTTGTCTTGCGCTGAAACATTTAAGATTCCGTTTGCATCCAGATCGAACGTGACTTCAATTTGGGGGACACCCCGTGGTGCGGGAGGAATTCCAGTTAGCTCAAACTTGCCCAGACATTTATTGTCTTTGACCATGGCCCGTTCGCCTTGGAAAACCTGAATTTCAACGGAAACTTGTCCGTCTGTTGCGGTTGAAAATCCCTGGGAACGGCTGGTGGGTAAGGTTGTATTGCGTTCGATAATCTTAGTGAATACTCCACCTAAGGTTTCAATGCCCAAGGAAAGCGGGGTCACATCTAACAGGAGCAGATCTTTTACTTCTCCACCTAAAACACCTGCTTGAATGGCTGCGCCCAAGGCAACGGATTCATCAGGGTTGACCGATCGATCCGGTGCTTTCCCCCCAAAAAAGCGACGAACGGCTTCTTGTACGGCAGGGGTGCGGGTAGATCCGCCGACTAAAATAATGCGATCGATGGACTCTGGACCAAGACCACAGTCCTTGAGGGCTTGTTCTACGGGTTCGATGGTGGCGTCTACCAAAGTTTTAACCAGTTCTTCAAATTTAGCCCGACTCAAATCCATTTCTAGATGTTTGGGACCAGAGTCATCCGCTGTGATAAACGGGAGATTGATTGAAGTTGTAACCGTGCTGGACAACTCAACTTTGGCTTTTTCAGAAGCTTCCCGCAATCGCTGCAAGGCCATTTTGTCTTGGGAGAGATCGATGCTTTCTTGCTCTTGAAAGTTTTCGAGCATCCACTTGAGAACCGCATCATCAAAATCGTCTCCGCCTAGGTGGTTATTGCCGGCAGTGGCCTTAACCTCAAAAATGCCATCTCCAAGTTGCAGGATAGATACATCAAAGGTGCCTCCTCCTAAGTCAAAGACTAAAACACGCTGCTCTCGATCTTGTTTGTCTAATCCATAAGACAAAGCGGCGGCAGTGGGCTCATTAATAATTCTGAGAACTTCCAAGCCTGCAATGGTACCTGCGTCTTTCGTTGCTTGTCGTTGGGCGTCACTAAAGTAGGCTGGAACTGTAATTACAGCCTGATTGACGGATTCTCCCAAGTAAGCTTCAGCATCTTGCTTTAGCTTTTGAAGAATCATGGCTGAGATCTCTTGAGGGGTATAAGCTTTACCCCGGATGAGAACATCTACGGTATCATCTCTGCCTACAACGGAATTGTAGGAAATCCGCGATCGCTCGATCTCTGTTTCTTGCCAGCGTCGCCCAATAAACCGCTTAATGCTAAAGACGGTATTTTCAGCATTCGTCACCGCTTGTCTTTTGGCAAGTTGACCCACTAAACGGTCTCCTGACTTACCGAAGCCAACAATACTTGGGGTCGTGCGTCCACCTTCGGCATTAGAAATGACGACGGGTTGGCCACCCTCTAAAACAGCGACACAACTGTTGGTTGTGCCTAAATCAATTCCAATGACTTTCCCCATGACCTAATGCAACAAAATATTTTTAACGGTGTCTGGACTTAGCATTACTCACGATCCGTAGAATTTTCAGAATCACTATCATCTGCTTTTTCTGGAGGTGCTGCAACTTTAACCATGGCGTGTCGGAGAACCATCTCACCTAATAAGTAGCCTCGGCGAAGTTCTTCAATCACCGTCCCTTCGGGATGTTCCTCGGTCGGTTCTCTCATGATGGCATCATGAAAGTTGGGGTCAAAGGGTTGCCCTTCAACACGCATGGGCGATACACCCACTCGTTTGAGGCAATCCACGAGTTGTTTGTAAACCCCCTGATAACTTTTATGAATGTTGACCTCTTGTTCGGTGTCAGGCTTAATCTGAGTCCGCGATCGCTCAAAACTGTCAATAACCGGTAACAGTTCGCTAATTGCATCTCGCTTGACTCGCAGCTCGAGTTCGCTCTTTTCGCGCTCTGTCCGTTTGCGGAAATTGTCAAAGTCTGCGGCGATCCGCATATATTGACTGGTTCGCTCTTCAAGTTGCAGGCGAAGCGATTCAACCTCCTCCGCCAATCGGGTGAGTGCGTCTGGGTCCGCTGCCTCCGATGTTTGTGGCACTTCCCCCAGAGGGTCCGCAGAAATGGGCTCTGCGGGCTCTGTTTCGACTTCAATGTTGTTGGCAACTGGGTCTACATTGATGTCGCCTGATTCAGTCTCCACTTCAGCACCTTCCCCAAAGTTATCTGCACTTTTGGAGGCATCAGCGCTATTGAGCGGGTTTGTGTCTGCTGGTGCTGCGTCTTCACTCATGGTTGTCTCAAAATTTTTAACAGTTTCTGCGAACTCAGCGTTCATTGTTCCAGGATTATTTATCGTTAACAATTCAGTCGTAGGTGGGTCTAACTTAAGATTTGCCGATAGCAAGTTTTACCGATGAACCATTAATCCCTACACCTCATTACACACCTCACTACATACAATAAACGGACTTAATAAACTATTCTAAAGAATACTACCCTTGGATGCTCGGCCATAAGCTTAACATTGTTGGTTATCTTAACTTGCGTTCCCCCTTGCTCATCACCCTAGACATACATATAGAACGGAACGAATGACTGGACCAACCGATGACGTTGAAATGTGGGCAAACCAGAAATCGTACCCATACTCAATGTTCCCAAATGACATAAATAATTCCAATCCTCCAAAAAGGTCAAAAAATCTCTCAATGTGGGAATGCTGAATAAAGAGTCTTTACTCTGCGATCGTTAGGTTTTTCCTGTTATAAGGTCAACCATAACCTGTAAACATCTCCACCTTTATCTCGTTTGAGGTTTCTGCTTTAGCCCTATGGTCAACCCCTCTTCTTCACGGCGTGCTTTGGTTACCCGACAAAGTTTTTCTCCCTTTGGGAACAAACTGATCCAGACAGGGTATGTCGACCAAGAACTCATGCTCTCCGCTTCTGTGGAAAGCCGACAGACTGGAAAGTCACTGGTTGAGGTGCTTCAGGGGTTAATGGGGAAACCATTGCCACCAGATTTATTGCGGCAATACAAACAACAACAGCTTTTTGAACTCAAAATTATTTACGGGATTGATTCGCTGGATCCAGAAATCAATCAAATTCCAACCGATCGGGTTGGAGAGCTGATCGAGCGCTTCATTCCACTGGAAATTTGTCGTAACTATACGCTAATCCCCCTAAGTTTTAATGAAAGTGCTGAGCCGCCAACTTTGCTAGTGGCGATGGTCAAACCTGACGATCTAGAGGCGTTAGATCGGCTCAATCGAATTCTGCGTCCAGAAGGGATTATGTTGCAGCGGATGGTCATTGCAGCAGATGACTATCAACAGTTAATTCAGCAATATTTGGACAAAAATGCCCAAAAGCAGGCTGCCATTAGTGCCCAGGTGATGGAAATTGACCTGGTTGACGATTTAGATGCCATTGGTGGGTTTGAAGAACTGGCGCTGGATGAAGGTGAAACGGATTTAGGTGCGGCAGTACAGGACGCTGGAACAGCTCCCATTATTGGGCTTGTGAATAAGATTTTAGCAAAAGCTTTACAGGAAGGGGTTTCTGACATTCACGTCGAACCCCAAGAAGAACATTTGCGAATTCGGTTTCGAAAGGATGGCGTGTTGAGTCAAGCGTTTCCGCCTTTGCCCCGCAAAATTATTCCTGCGGTGATTTCACGACTCAAAATTATTGCGGAATTAGATATTGCAGAACGCCGACAACCCCAAGATGGACGGATTCGACGCCTATTTCAAGGACGCAAAGTGGACTTCCGAGTGAGTACGTTGCCCAGCCGCTTTGGCGAGAAGGTGGTGTTACGGATTCTGGATAATTCGTCTACGCAATTGGGTCTTGATAAATTAATTACGGATCCCACCAGTCTCGAAATCGTGCGGGATATGGTCAGCCGTCCTTTTGGCCTAGTCTTAGTGACGGGACCCACAGGATCGGGTAAAACGACGACCCTTTATTCTGCGCTGGCGGAATGTAATGACCCAGGGGTCAATATCAGTACGGCGGAAGATCCGATTGAGTACACGTTGCCCGGTCTGACCCAGGTTCAGGTCATTCGAGATAAGGGGATGGATTTTGCCTCTATTCTGCGAGCCTTTCTACGACAAGACCCTGATGTCATTCTGGTGGGTGAGACCCGTGACAAGGAAACGGCAAAGACTGCGATCGAAGCTGCACTGACAGGTCACTTGGTCTTGACAACCCTGCATACTAACGATGCGGCCAGTGCGATCGCCCGTTTGTCTGAAATGGATGTTGAACCTTTCATGGTATCCGCCTCCTTGATTGGGGTTGTGGCCCAGCGGCTCGTGCGTCGAGTCTGTACGGACTGCCGAATCCCCTATCACCCCTCTCCTACAGACTTGGGTCGTTTTGGCCTCTCTGCCTCTTCTGCTACAGAAATTACCTTTTATCGGGCTAATAAATTATCGGCGGAGGAATTGCAAGGAGGCCATGCCGTTTGTCAAAAATGTAATGGCATTGGGTACAAGGGACGAGTTGGGGTGTATGAAATCATGCGGGTAACCGAACTACTCCAGAGTCTGATTACTGAGGGTGCTCCCACTGAAAGAATTAAAGAAGCTGCGGTTGAAGAAGGAATGATCACCCTGCTGTCCTATAGCTTAAATTTGGTCAAGCGCGGTGAGACGACCTTAGAAGAAGTGGAACGAGTAACCTTTACAGATTCTGGCCTAGAAGCTGAGTTGAAGGCCAAACGTAAGAGTTCGCTGACTTGTCGGGTTTGTGGGGCAGATGCGAAGCAAGAGTGGTTAGATTGCCCTTACTGCATGACCTCTCGATTTGAAGATTAGATGAGACAGCAGACACAGGGTTGAGTTAAACAAGTCGGTACACGGTATTAGGGGAAACGTTTATGGACTACATGATTGAAGATTTGATGGAAGAGGTGGTCGAGCGAGGCGGTTCCGATCTTCACGTCTCAGCAGGGTTACCGCCTTATATTCGGATCAATGGTAAATTGACCCCGACAGACCGCGACCCGCTGACCCCAGAGCAATGTCAAAGACTGATCTTTACAATGCTCAACATACCCAGCGGAAAAATCTAGAGCAAAATTGGGAGCTTGACTGTTCCTACGGTGTGCGCGGGCTGGCCCGGTTTCGGGTCAATGTTTATAAAGATCGGGGAACCTATGCTGCGGCCCTTCGAGCCCTCAGCTCTAAAATCCCTACGATTGAAGCCCTAGGGTTGCCCAACATCGTCCGCGAGATGTCGGAAAAACCGAGAGGGCTGATTCTGGTGACGGGACCTACGGGATCTGGGAAGACCACCACTCTCGCTTCTATGATCAACAACATCAATGTGACGCGGGCAGAGCATATTCTGACCATTGAGGATCCTATTGAGTTTGTCTACGAACCTGTGAAAAGCGTGATTCACCAGCGTCAGGTGGGTGAAGACACCAAAAGCTTTGGAAACGCACTCAAGTCTGCCTTGCGGGAAGATCCAGATGTGGTTCTGGTGGGAGAGCTGCGGGACTTAGAAACCATTCAACTTGCCATTACAGCGGCAGAAACGGGTCACTTGGTCTTTGGAACGTTGCACACGAGTTCGGCAGCTCAGACCGTTGACCGGATGGTGGACGTGTTTCCGCCAGAACAACAAATGCAGATTAGAGTTCAACTCTCTAACTCTTTAATTTCGGTATTCAGTCAAACCTTGGTGCCGCGCAAAAATGTGAAGCCAGGAGAATTTGGTCGGACCTTAGCCCAAGAAATCATGGTGGTTACCCCTGCCATCTCCAACTTAATTCGGGAGGGGAAAACGTCTCAAATTTATTCAGCGATCCAAACCGGGGGTAAATTGGGCATGATTACCTTAGAAAAAGTTCTGGCGGATATGTACAAGGCAGGCACCATCTCCTTCGAATCCGCCATGTCTAAGACATCGCGTCCCGACGAACTCCAACGACTGATTGGTTCGGGACAAGCTGGACAGATGAATGAGTCCAGTTATCAAAGACGCTAGCCTTTGATGGCTCGCACAACATTAGGGGAAATGGGGTCGAGAAACCTCAGATGTCTTTTAAGTTTCTGTTCTCTTTTTAATTAGCGATCGTTAAGCAGTCATTATGCCAACTTATGTTGTTCGCGCGCGGAATGCCGCTGGAAAAAGCAGTAGTCAAAAAGTTGCGGCTAACTCTCCCCGAGAGGCCCGTTCCATGCTACAGCGTCAAGGGCTCCAAGTCTTAGATGTCCAGGAAAATCAAGGTTTCAAGTTTGATGGCGACATTAACTTGGCTTTTCTGGACAACATGGGCTCTATTAGCGTTAAAGATAAAGCTATTTTCTCTCGCCAATTTGCGGCATTGGTGAATGCGGGTGTGGCAATGGTGCGCGGATTGGGCGTTATGGCCGATCAGTGCACAAACAAAAAACTTAAAAAAGTTTTGCTTGAGATTAACTCTGATGTGCAGCAAGGGATGAGCTTGTCTGAGGCCATGCGATCGCACCCCAAAGCCTTTGATGAACTCTACGTCGCCATGATTCAGGCTGGGGAAACTGGCGGTGTTTTGGATGAAGTATTGAACCGCCTCTCAAAACTTTTAGAAGATCAAACCCGTCTGAATAACCAAATCAAATCGGCATTGGCCTATCCGGTGGTCGTGACCTTAATTGCCGTCACCATCTTTTTTGGGATGGTTATTTTCTTGATTCCGATTTTTGATGGCATCTTTAAGCAACTCGGTGGCGAGTTGCCATTCTTTACGCAAATGCTTGTTAATCTGAGCGTCTTTTTAAGAACGCCACAGTATGGCATCACTTTCTTGATTTTCGTCGGCGGTCTTATTTTTGGAATGCGCCAGTACTACAAAACCCGGACGGGCCGCGAAACCATCGACCGGATTTCCCTCAAAATGCCCTTGTTTGGCGACTTGATCCAAAAAACAGCCGTTGCTCGATTTTGCCGAACCTTTGGTTCGCTCTCTCGTTCAGGGGTACCTATTTTGACCTCTCTTGAAATTGTGCGGGATACGGCAGGAAATCAAATTATTTCCAATGCTGTGGATGAAGCTCGTCGAGAAGTGCAGAGTGGCGGGATGTTGAGTCTAGCGCTGCAAAAAGAAAAAGTTTTTCCGGTTTTGGCCACGCAAATGATCAATGTGGGGGAAGAAACGGGAGAACTCGATAAAATGCTCATGAAAGTCGCTGACTTTTATGAAGATGAAGTAGAACAAGCTGTTAAGGCGATGACTAGCATCATGGAACCCATTATGATTGTGGTTCTAGGGGGAATGGTCGGTTCAATTCTGGTGGCCATGTACTTACCGATGTTCAAGGTCTTTGAACTTGTGAAATAAGCTTAAGGTTGATGCCATTAACCTAGTCACAAACCTAAATCCATGTTTACAATGCAAGCATCAGATTGAGAAGCGTTGTTGTGACTCAGGACCAGTTTAGGGAGAAACAGCCCCAAGACTTAGAGAATAGCTTGGGGTGTATGCCAACTTATTACGATCTTCTGGACTTAGCCTCAACGGCAACCTTAGAACAAATTCGACGGGCTTATCGTCTCAAGAGTAAGTTGTACCATCCCGATACAACTGCTCTCCCGCGCGAAATTGCAATTCAAAAATTTCGCGAACTCAATAAAGCCTACGCAGTTTTGAGCAACCCCGAACATCGGATTTGGTATGATACTCAACCCAAAACCTTTGAATCAGGTGGTTTTTCAAACTCAATTCAGAATCCAACCCAACGCACTCCTAAGGTCCGAACCTCCGCTACCGGATTAGACCCAACCGAACGTCCTCTATCTCCTGGCGAACTCTTTGCGTTATTTCTATTAGGTGTGACGTTTTTAGTTTGCTTGGTCGTGGCGATCGTTTTGGGGATTGCACGCGGTGAATGGTGCTTCACTCCCCTGCCCAGGCAACAGTCCTCAAGGACGTGATGCCTGCCTTGATATCTCACAGTTCTCCCAAAGAGGTTCCTTCAGTCAGTCGATCGAGTCGTTCCTCCGATGGAAAGAAGCAGCAGCTTCCGGTCAAGAAAAAACCTTTGGTCCCGTCTCAGTCGCAATCTCAAAAGCCTCCATCGATCGGGCAACCGAGTCGGTGAGGGTGAATTTGTGTGATAGAACTTGTTTAGAGTATTTTGACCCAATGAATTCTACTTTGCCTACCCCCAAGACTCCCCTCTATAACCATACGCTTCCTGATATTGAGCAGTGGCTCAGAAGTCGTGGGTGCGAGCGAGATACAGAACAACTCCATCTTTGGCATTTGAGCCATGCTTCTTGGACTGCTGAGATTAGACTTGAAATTGAAGAGTTATCCGTTCTCTATCAAAGTCCGCAAAGTGGATCGACCCCCAGCCGCCGTATCTTTAAATATTCACTGAGCCGTCAGGATATTGAGGATGCCATTTTTGCGGGGCCTTAAGCCCATCTGTGTGGTTACCCTTCAACTTTGCCAAAGCGACGATGGCGGTTTTGATAGTCATGGAGTGCCCGATGGAATTCAGTGCGATCGAAATCTGGCCAAAGGATATTGGTGACATAAAGTTCTGCGTAGGCCACTTGCCACAGTAAAAAGTTGCTGACCCGCATTTCGCCACTGGTACGAATGAAGAGATCGGGATGGCTGATGCCCGCCGTGTAAAGATGTTGTTCGAAGATTTCTTCGTCAATCTCATCAGAGGTAAGTTTGCCTTGGCTTACTTTTTGGGCGATTGCCCGACAAGCCTGTAGAATTTCTCGACGTCCGCCATAGTTAGTAGCCACAACAAATTTAATTTTCTGATTGTGCTGCGTTGCCACCATCGCCCGCTCGATTTCCTCTTGCAAAGAATTGGGTAAGGCTTGCAAATCCCCCACAAAGTGAATTTGAACCCCTTCATCAATCATTTCCTGGAGTTCGCGTCGCAGCACCCGCTCAAATAAAGTCATTAAAAACTCGACCTCAGCCAAGGGACGACCCCAATTTTCCGTAGAAAAAGCATAGGCCGTCAGCGCACCAATGCCCCAATCCTTACAGCACCGCAGCAATTCCTTGAGCGTATCCACTCCACGGCGATGCCCCATAAAGCGAGGTAATCCCTGGCGTTGAGCCCAACGTCCATTGCCATCCATAATCACGGCCACATGTTGGGGAAGCCGCTGCACGTCAAGATCGTTAGGCAGGACAGTCAGAACAGTTGGATTCAAAGTCATGTTTTCTTACGAGTGACGGAAAAATGAACGAAGCGCGACAACAACCCAAAACTTTTTTTACTAACCTGACGCCCAACTCGCAGGAGACTTGGGGTTGCAACTTCTCTCTCTAAAGAGGACGTCAACCGAGCTTCAAGCAATTCCTTCAGTTTACTGCTAGTTAAAGGACGATTTAATGTCCCTTTCTCCGCCAAGGAAATCGATCCTGTTTCTTCGGAAACAACAATACAGGCGCAGTTGTCAACGCGCTCTGTAATGCCCATCGCCGCACGGTGTCTGGTGCCCAGTTGTCGGGATGCATCCCGATCTGAAATGGGCAAAATAACGCCCGCCGCAACAATTTTAGACCCTCGAATCAAAATTGCACCATCGTGGAGCAGCGTTGAGGTTTGAAATAAGGTTTGGATGAGTTCGCAAGAGACCTCAGCATTGAGGCGTACCCCTGGCACGGAAAAGTCACGCTCATCAATGGGGGTATTCGTGGTCTCTACAATCAACAGAGCTCCGATCCGATTTTGAGACAGATCGCGGATGGCATCCACAATTTCATCAATGACGTTATCAGGGCCAAGGGTAGCTTGCTGAATGGGCCGTAGCAAACTCAGAATTTCTCCGCGCCCCAGTTGTTCTAGAAAACGGCGAACCTCAGACTGTAAAATAACGGCCATTGCCACCGCAGATCCAATCACCAGATTGTTCAAGACAAAACTTAACAAGGGCAACCCCATGCGCTGGCTGACGGCTGCGGCTAACATCAAAAAGATAAACCCTCGGACCATCCAAAGGGTCCGCCGTTCTGCAATGACTAAAAGCACAATGTAGGTCAGGGCAAGGACTAACCCTACATCAACCAGCAAAAGCAAAGACTGATTCCAATGATGGTTAACCAGCCATTGCTCTACCCCTTTCATCGTTGCGATCTAACCTTTTGCGTGCGACATGAGCCATATTAATCGGTTAAGGCTATTTTTGCCCAAAATGCCTCAATCGCTCTGGAAGGCAATCTTGACGAACTAAATCTTCATAGGTTTCCCGCTGAAGAATTAAGTTGGCTTCCCCGCTGTTAACCAGAATAGCGGCTGGACGAGGTAAGCGGTTGTAATTGGAGGCCATGCTGTAGTTATAGGCTCCCGTATCCATAACTACTAAATATCGCCAGTCTGACAGGGAGGGAGTTGTGCGTCTTTAAGCAGAATATCGCCGGATTCGCAGTGTTTACCCGCAACGGTCACCACTTCTGTGGCAGAATCTCCCATCCGGTTGGCCAGGATAGCCCTGTACTGAGATTGATAGGTAATGGGCCGAGGGTTATCAGACATTCCTCCATCTACAGAAATATAGGTCCGAATATCAGGAACGTTTTTTTGACTGCCAATGCGATAGGCGGTGACGCAGGCGGTCCCAATCAGAGAGCGTCCGGGTTCGCAGAGGAGCTTGGGTAAGGGGAGCGATCGCACTTCACAAGCTTCCGCTACCCCTTTACCGATAACCTTGCACCAGTCTTCAATACTGGGGGGATCGTCAGATTCCGTGTAGCGAATCCCGAGACCGCCGCCCACATTGAGTTCGGTCATGGGTAAACCTTCTGCCTTGGCGGTCACCCATAACTCCACGATCGTATCAGCCAAATCCATGTGGGGGTTTAACTCAAAGATTTGAGAGCCGATGTGGGCGTGAAGTCCAACCCATTGGATCTCAGGGTGTTGTTTTGCAAACTGGAAAACATCAGTCAGTTGATTGGGATCGAAACCAAACTTGCTGTCTAGGTGCCCAGTCCGAATATATTCATGGGTATGGCATTCAATCCCAGGGGTAATGCGTAACATGACTCGAATGGGCCGATCGCTATGCGCTTGAGCGAGGTGAACCAGGTTTTCTAAATCCAGCCAATTATCGGCAATGACCGTTGCGCCCACTCGAATGGCATAACGTAGCTCATCCAAAGATTTATTGTTGCCATGCAGGTAAATGAGTTGCGGGTCTACCCCTCCTGCCAAGGCAGTATAAAGCTCTCCACCCGAAACAACATCGAGCCCAAGTCCTTCGCTGGCCACGATGGCACAAACCGCAGTGCAACTCCAAGCTTTAGAGGCATACAAAACTTGAGAAGGGCCGGGATAATAGGTTGCTAAAAAATGACGGTATTGTTGGCTGGCTGCTCTGAGCGTATACTCATCCAAAATATACAGTGGAGATCCAAACTGCTCGACCAAATCGATGACGTCGCATCCGCCAATTTCAAGGGTGTCTGTTGCAGTGGTCCGAGCGCTCAAGGGGAGCAACTGTTGGTTGGGAGACAGGGTTGTGTCTGGAGTGCTGCGGGCAGACAAAAAATCTACTCCTGCCAAATGGGACTGAGGCGCTTGGGCAATTACCATAGAGTCTAGGAAATCAGAAGATTTAAGATCGGGTCTGGTCGGTCGATAAGAACTAACAATGCGATTGCAATCCTATCGTTAGGGTGTTTCGATCGATGAAGCCCCTTTTATACCAGTGTACGATCGGGCGGTGCCTTGATGCAGTCTGATTTTCAATCTAATTTCTCAGAAGAATCTATTTTTGCTGTGACAATGAGGCCGCTTCCTGAGGATTTATTACGGGCGGCAGTCGATTTAGATCGACAGGTTTTGGGGGTTTTTGGAATGCCAATGCTTACCGACAGGAACTCGAACGATCGAACAGCGATTTATTAGGGATTTGGCCCCGAAATTTTTTGGAGCCACGCTGTATTTTATTGGCGCTGGGATGTAGCTGGTCCATTTTGGATGAAGTTCATATTATTTTTCTGGCCGTTCATCCCAATTACCGTCAGCGTGGACTGGGTCTTGCGATGGTGTTGGGCTTGCTAGAACAGGCTGTAGGACGCGGGGCCAATTATGCAACCTTAGAGGTAAAGGCATCCAATCAGGCAGCGATCGCCCTCTATGAAAAACTCGGTTTCACAATTGCGGGACGGAGACCTCACTATTACGAAGATACTGGAGAAGATGCGTTAGTTATGTGGCGGTCTGGGTTGCAATCTCCTGCGTTCAACGCGCAAATTGCCTTCCATTGGCAACTCATCGAGCAGCAACAACCTTGGCAATGGGATCGGGAATGACTGTTTTACACCCCAAACAGCACAAAATACCAGAGTAAAAGTAGGGATAACGCTACCGTTGCGATCGCAAAATCCGTTCTAAAAAAACATAAATCCATCCCCACATCTGGTTCAAATCCCCCTACAATAGGTGTCTAAGGCATTAGCTATACCTGTTCTTAACCTTATCAACCCTTGGGAGATAACGTTGGCTCAAGTGGACCTAACCGCCTAGGTATCAGACCTTTTGAAAAAAGTCTCTGTGTTAAAATTGGGTTTACCAGCAAGCAGCAGGTAGTGGGATAAGGCCATGTTTGAACGCTTCACAGAAAAAGCCATCAAAGTTATCATGCTGGCCCAGGAAGAGGCCCGCCGCTTGGGGCATAACTTCGTTGGGACCGAGCAAATTTTATTGGGTCTAATTGGAGAAGGAACGGGCGTCGCTGCCAAGGTTCTAAAATCCATGGGCGTCAATTTGAAAGATGCCAGGGTTGAGGTTGAGAAAATCATCGGTCGGGGCTCTGGCTTTGTGGCCGTTGAAATTCCCTTTACACCAAGGGCAAAGCGCGTTCTAGAGTTGTCTCTGGAGGAAGCGCGCCAATTGGGGCACAATTATATCGGTACGGAACACCTCCTTCTAGGACTGATCCGCGAAGGTGAAGGGGTTGCGGCACGGGTATTAGAAAACCTAGGTGTCGATCTGTCTAAGGTCCGCACTCAAGTGATTCGGATGTTGGGCGAAACGGCTGAGGTTACGGCGGGCGGTGGCGGTTCGAGCGGACGCACCAAGACCCCAACCCTCGACGAGTTTGGTGCAAACCTGACCCAAATGGCAGCAGATGGCAAGCTCGACCCCGTGGTGGGCCGCCAAAAAGAGATTGAGCGGGTGATCCAAATTTTGGGTCGTCGAACCAAAAATAATCCGGTCCTCATTGGTGAACCAGGGGGTTGGGAAAACGGCGATCGCCGAAGGGTTAGCCCAGCGCATTGCCAATCAAGATATTCCTGACATCCTGGAAGACAAACGGGTCATGACCCTCGATATTGGCTTGCTGGTTGCTGGAACCAAGTATCGAGGCGAATTTGAAGAACGCCTCAAAAAATTATGGACGAAATTCGTCAAGCCGCCAACGTGATTTTGGTAATTGATGAAGTTCACACGCTGATTGGCGCAGGAGCAGCGGAAGGCGCGATCGATGCAGCCAACATTCTCAAGCCCGCTCTGGCGAGAGGCGAACTCCAATGCATTGGGGCAACCACTCTGGACGAGTACCGCAAACATATCGAACGAGATGCTGCCTTAGAGCGCCGTTTTCAACCCGTTATGGTCGGCGAGCCCTCCGTGGAGGAAACTATTGAAATTCTCTATGGCTTGAGAGAGCGATATGAAAAGCATCACAAGCTGCGGATTGCTGACGACGCGCTCATTGCAGCAGCCAAATTAGCCGATCGGTATATCTCTGACCGCTACCTTCCGGATAAAGCGATCGACTTGATGGATGAGGCGGGCTCTCGAGTTCGACTGATCAATTCACAATTACCCCCTGCGGCAAAAGAACTGGACAAAGAACTCCGTCAAGTTCTGCGCGACAAAGACGAAGCCGTTCGCGGTCAAGACTTTGACAAAGCAGGCGAACTCCGCGATCGCGAAATGGAGCTGAAGTCTCAAATTAAAGTCATCGCTCAAAATCGCAAGGCTGCGGATACCACGGCTGAAGGAGGAGAAGCTCCTTTGGTCACAGAAGAAGATATTGCAGGCATCGTCGCGTCTTGGACGGGCGTTCCAGTCAGCAAGCTGACGGAATCCGAGTCAGAGAAGCTCTTGCACATGGAAGACACGCTCCACCAGCGGCTGATTGGTCAAGATGAAGCAGTGAAAGCCATTTCTCGTGCCATTCGTCGGGCGCGGGTGGGACTCAAAAATCCCAATCGCCCCATTGCCAGTTTTATCTTCTCCGGTCCAACGGGTGTGGGTAAAACCGAGTTAACTAAGGCATTAGCGACCTACTTCTTCGGAGCCGAAGAAGCTATGATTCGTCTTGACATGTCTGAATACATGGAGCGGCACACCGTCTCGAAGCTGATTGGTTCGCCTCCTGGGTATGTGGGCTATAACGAAGGCGGTCAGCTTACAGAAGCCGTTCGCCGTCGTCCATACACCGTCGTTCTGTTTGACGAAATTGAAAAAGCACACCCTGATGTGTTTAACCTTCTCCTCCAAATTCTGGAAGATGGTCGCCTGACAGATGCGAAAGGACGTACTGTTGACTTCAAAAATACCCTGTTGATTATGACCTCTAATATTGGGTCGAAGGTCATTGAAAAGGGTGGCGGCGGCCTAGGTTTTGAGTTTGGCAGCAGTGAAGTTGATTCCCAATACAACCGGATTCGTTCTCTGGTGAATGAAGAGCTGAAGCAATACTTCCGCCCAGAATTCCTAAATCGTCTGGATGAAATTATTGTCTTCCGTCAGTTGACAAAGCCCGAAGTCAAGGAGATTGCCGAAATCCTTCTCAAAGAGGTATTTTCAAGGCTTCTAGAGAAAAACATTGCCTTAGATGTGACGGATCGCTTCAAGGAGCGCCTTGTGGAAGAGGGGTATAACCCCAGCTACGGTGCGCGGCCTTTACGTCGTGCCATCATGCGCCTCCTCGAAGACAGCTTGGCGGAAGAGATTCTGTCAGGCAAGATCAAGGATGGGGATGGTATTGTCGTTGACGTGAATGCGGAAGGTCAGGTGGTTGTATTGCCTCAAGCCAAGACGCCAGAACTTCTCCCGCAAGCCGTTGAATAAGGCCAGCGAGAGATCGTTGATGCATTAAAATGCCGCATCCCAACGGGATGCGGCATTTTTTGTATTGAAAAACCATTATTTTAAAAGTGACGAACGGGCAACTAAAACAAAGTATTAAAGTTTACATTTGGGAAACTTTTAGCCCGCAAACCACTGTGAAGAAAGATTGAAGCAGTGGACAGACCGGGTGCATAGGCTTCAATCACTCTGCCCGTTAAGCTGCAAGTCACCAACAAGTAATCACACTCAGGGCATTGAGTCCGAGTGATGTTACTCTCGGCGATGTGATGTCTTTCTCCAAAGCGTCCGCAGTTGGGGCAGCGTATGGCTTCTATCTGTGTCATGGGGATTGTCCTTATAGCGTGAGGAGTTAAAAAAGGTAAATTCAGCAACGTTGACGTTGCAACAAAAAGATTAATACTTCATTAAGAAAGAATTTGAATGACTGAAGTGAAATCTAAATTCTTTATGAAGCTTAGACGCAGTTGAAAAGCAAACTAAAATTCCTATTCCTATTATTGACACAAGAATCTTAAAATGATCCCCATTCAAACCTTAAGAGAAGATATAAGTTTTTTGAGCGCTCATTTTTGGGGCTGGCAGAAAAATCATTGGGGGATCAACCCCCTTATGGGGTTCACTGTATAAAACATGCTGGGATCAACGTTCCTGTTATCCTTACGAACGTTAAAGCTGGAGCTGGAATTGATTGATGCCTGCTGCAAGATGTCCTTTTTTGAAGCTTTTGTGCAAGATTCAGCTTGAGCGATTGCAACCACAATTTTGTCTATAGTCTGTCTCAGAATAGAACTCGATCGAGTCGGATCGTTGGCCAAAATACTCAATACGAGAGTTGACCTAGAGGGACTTTCCAAATAGCCCGATAATGTAGCTGCACCCTTAAGTGTTCCCGTTTTGGCAAAAAGGCGTCCTTGAACCTGGGTATTGACAAATCGTTCAGACAGCGTACCGCTACGACCCGCCACAGCTAAAGAGGCGCGGAAAAGAGTCCGGTAAGGAGACTGAGCGATCGCCCGTAAGGTTTGGACCATCGCCTTGGGAGTGCTCAAGTTTTGTCGGGATAATCCAGAGCCATCCAGCAACCGATAGCCCTTCGGGTCAACACCCATTTGGGTTAAGGTTTGTTGGAGAACGGCTAAGCCGCTATCTGCGTAGGATTTTCCGAGGGTAGGGGTTTGGCTTCCCATCAGTTTGAGTAAGACTTCTGTATAAAGGTTATTGCTGTTTTGATTGCTTTCTGCGATCAGGGCGCTCAGGTTAGGGAAATCGATCGCTGCGATCGGCCATTCTTGTGCTGGGGCAATGGGGGTATTGACGACGGACAGTTGCCCGACCTGGATATTACGGGCTGCCAACATACCTTGAAAGCGTTCTACAAACGCAGATCCAGGGTTGGGGACCGGAACGTCCACGTTTTCTGGGCCAGCACCAGGACTGAGCTGACCTGAAACCACCAGTTGATTTTCTTCTCGATTTACCTCCGGGAATTTTTGAACCGATCCTTTAACCGTAGTCGAACGGTTTTGAATGGTGAGGGTTGCAGAGGGTGTTTGAGCGCGCCATTTCAGTCCCAATGGCTCTCCAACCTTCTGGGGAAAGAGCTGTAACACCATGACATTGCCGTTGAGCATCAAGCTGTTAATAGGCAATCCATCGCCCCCTTGAACGTCATCCCAAGTCCAAGTTGGGCTAATGAGTGGCCCTTGAAAAACAGAGTCATCGCCAATCAGCGTGCCAATGCTCCGAATGCCCTTGGACTGCAAGAGGGTGGCAATCTGCTCTAGCTTGGCATCGTTGAGGGTTGGGTCGCCTTGACCGACAATACGCAAGGTATTGAGGTTAGGAGCCTGTCCCGAGGCAAGAAAGGGGGTTTGCTTTCTGAATCGGGGTGTCAAACGAGTAAGTGCCGCAGCCGTAGTCAACAACTTGGCATTGGAGGCGGGCATCAAAAGCTGGTCTGCGTTCCGGCTGTACAAGTCAGATGAAGGATTGTTAAGTGCCTGGATCAGGATACCCCATTGGGCTGAGTTAACTGACGGCTGTCCGATAATTTTGTCGATCGCAGGGCCAAGTTGACTCGCGCACTGGTTTTGCTGGAATGGCGGAGCGGATTGGGCGAAGGTAGGTGGAGCAATGAGAGGTGTCCCAATAGAGATCGGAAACAAAAGAGTGAGACAACGACTAACAATTTGAGTAGATATCCGCATTAGCCCTGAATTCTAGTGCAATGGTTTACTTTATAAAGGATATGGCGCATCGCGTCAGCATTGAGATGGAAGCAGGGCAAGAGAAAGAAAGAATGTTATGAAAATTGCAATCGCCCAACTCAACCCATTGGTAGGAGATATAGGCGGCAATGGCCGAAGGATTTTGCGCGCTGCCCAGCAGGCATCAGAAGCGGGGGCGCGATTGTTATTGACCCCTGAGTTATCTCTGTGCGGGTACCCGCCTCGAGATCTCTTGCTTCAGCCTGTTTTTATTGATGCGCTAAACCAAGCTTTAAGTTCCCTAGCGGCACAAATTCCTGAAAATCTGGCTGTTTTGGTTGGAACCGTCGATCGCAACTCAGACGCCGCAGCCTTAGGACAAAAACCGCTGTTTAATGCCATGGCATGGCTCGAGCAAGGTCGGGTGCAATCTATATTTCACAAACGACTGTTACCCACCTACGATGTTTTTGACGAGGATCGTTACTTCGCTTCTGGGAAAGAAAGTACTGTCATGGTGCTGGATGGCACTCGGATCGGAATCACCATTTGCGAGGATTTATGGAATGAAGAATCCTTCTGGGGCCACCGTAGTTATACCACCAACCCGATCGCAGACCTTGTTGCCCAATCCGTAGACCTAGTGGTGAATTTATCGGCGTCTCCCTTTTGTGCGGGCAAACAAGCGCTCAGGGAGGCAATGTTGACTCACACCGCAAAACATTACGACATGCCGATTCTCTACGTTAACCAGGTGGGCGGCAATGACGATCTGATTTTTGATGGGCGGAGCAGTGTGGTGAATCGTCAAGGGGAGATAGTGGGACGAGGAAAAGCCTTTACGGAGGATCTGGTTTGGGCTGAATTTGAACCCCCTACAAGGGATATCAGCGCGACTCAATTAGCTCTGAGTCCCCAGCAATCTGAAGAAGTCTGGTGCGCCCTTGTATTGGGAGTGAGAGATTACGCCCGTAAATGCGGGTTTCAGCAGGCTGCGATCGGGCTGAGTGGCGGGATTGATTCTGCCCTAGTAGCGCGATCGCAGTAGAAGCTCTTGGCCCCCAGAATGTGTTGGGCGTGCTGATGCCCTCCCCCTATAGTTCGGAGCATTCTGTGACGGATGCATTGGCATTGGCTCAGAACTTAGGGATAACAACTCAAACCTTACCCATTGGCGCGTTAATGGATGGCTTTGCCCACACCCTTGACCCCCTCTTTGCTGGGACTGAATCGGGCATTGCGGAGGAAAATATTCAGGCTCGGATTCGGGGGAATTTATTGATGGCGATCGCCAATAAGTTCGATCGGTTGTTGATTTCAACGGGCAATAAATCTGAAGTGGCGGTGGGGTATTGCACCCTGTATGGGGATATGAGTGGCGGTTTGGCTGCTATCTCAGATGTGCCCAAAACCTATGTTTACAAACTCTGTGAATGGCTCAATAGTGATGCAGCTCAGCATATTGCCTGCAAGCAAGGGAATGCGATTGGACCTATCATTCCCACCCATATCCTCACCAAAGCCCCCAGTGCAGAATTAAAGCCTGGACAATTGGACCAAGATTCACTTCCCCCCTATGAAGTCCTGGATGACATTCTGTATCGCTACATCGATCGACACCAGTCTGATGCCGATATTGTGGCGAGTGGTTATGACCCAGCCACGGTTGAGAAAATCTTAAAGATGGTCAAACGGTCTGAATTTAAACGCAAACAAGCCGCACCGGGACTCAAAATCACCGATCGCGCTTTTGGGACTGGGTGGCGAATGCCGATTGCCGCCCAATGGGTGACGGGAATGACTCCAAGTGTGGCGATCGCTCCGCACCCAGCATCCGCGCCCTAAAGACTGAATATTTTTACCGCGCTTCGGACGGTGCCGCTGAATTCGGTATTGTGGGTAATGGAGAAGGCAACCCGTTCTCTTGTTGCTGCGGAAGCGATGCCCCGCTTGGTGTATTGGGTTCTAGGGTCGGTACTGTTGGATCGTTAAGGCTTGGAAGGGTTTGAAGGGGGACATTAGGCGTCAACCCATTGGATTGACTGCTACTAGAATCAGACGTTTGCTTCATTGCACCCAGCGCCACCCGACTTCCCCCCACTTTTTGAAGGGTGTCAATTAAACGCGTGACTTGTCCGTAGCTCACTAACTTATCGGCTTGCAGTAAAACCACACCCTGAGGTTTTTGGCTCACGTATTTAGCCAGAAGTTGAGAGAGCTGGTCTTCTGAAATAGGCGTGTTTTCAAATTTAATTTGTCCCAAAGCATCAATCTCAATGGGAAGCGTATCGCTAAATTGAGTTTGGGCGGTTTCCGCTTGAGGCAGATCTACATTGAGTCCTGCCAGCCGTGTAAAGTTGACCGCACCCAGAATGAAAAAGACCAAAATACAAAAAATGACATCAATCAGGGGGACAATTTCAATCCGAACGTCTAAATCATCAGGCTCTAAAAAAACTTTCATGCCACTTAACCCCAAAAAGACGTATCAATTGACCTCAGCAAAGTGCGCCCTAGTACCCTTGCAAATTTCTAGGGGATTCGTAACCCTCTGGCCGCGCGCTACCGGGTGCTTGTTGAGTTCTCAACCAATATTGACGGTAGGTTAGCTCCAGCTCATTCCCCGTGCGACGAAAAATACGGGCTTGATGAAACAATAAACCTTGAAATAGCCGATAAAAAGCCAAGGATACGATCGCCACAATCAATCCGGTTGCGGTACTGATGAGTGCTTCCGCAATTCCAAGCGGGACATTATTTAATGAAGCGGTGCCAATGTCACCCAACCGAACGGAACTTAAGGACCGAATTAGACCTAACACCGTCCCCAGTAATCCGAGCAAAGGTGAGATCGCAATCACGGCCTCCAATACCTTATGCCCGCGCCGCATCGCATTCAGTTCTTCATCCGCAGACGCCTCTAGGGCCAACCGAAAAACTTCAGGTTCCTTATTGGCAAGACGCAACGGTGTGTACAAAAATCGGCCCACAGGCTGATTGCCGACTTGTCTTGCCAGGTGAGTGGCTTCATCCCAATCGCGACGAGAAGCTTCCAGAATGCGATCGACTGTTTTGCGCTCGCTTCTTAGAATAGTGCTCCAAAACCAAAGACGCTCAAAAATAGTGCCAATGGACAAAATGGAGAGGAATAAGAGGGGCCAAATGGCCAATCCGCCCTTTTGGATAAAGTCAACGAAATTCACAATGATGCCTTGAACTCAGCGAACAAACCCTTCAGACGAAACAAGAGTCGATAGAATATTACCGTTCTCGTACACATGCAGTGTAAGACATCTTGCCAGCTTAATATAATTTGCCAAAAGATCGAGATGAGGAGGAAATCCACACCCCACAACGCTCAAAATCTCGGGCAAGATTAAAATATCTTGGAGATTTAAGCTATGAAATTCCCCCTTGAGTCTGTATATAGCTGGTATCGCAATACACTTCGCAATCCCCAGTATCGGTGGTGGATCGTTGGCGGCACCCTAATCTATCTGTTGAGCCCCTTTGATATCTTGCCAGACTTTTTCCCAATTATTGGAGAAATTGACGATATTGCAATCGTAACGCTGCTTTTTGCCGAAATTTCTCAAATTGTCATAGAGCGCCTCAAGCAACGCCAACCTGAGTCAAATTTCTCAGAGACTAACAGCACCGAATCCTCCACGGTTGAGGTTGATGCGGTTCAGATGAAGGAATAACGCCTGCGCTCTGAGAGGCAGTTTGAAAAGTCGAAAATTAGATCATCCCTGCATTCGATCCCCCCTAACCCCCCCTTAAAAAGGGGGGAATCAACTCAAAGTCCCCCTTTTTAAGGGGGATTTAGCGATTATCTCATTTGTCAATCACTTGTCCCCGCAGGAGCCAGTGGG
>JAAURS010000270.1 GCA_012032135.1 Acaryochloridaceae cyanobacterium RU_4_10
TCAGCCTCCTCAAACGCCAAAATATCATTACCGACTGGTGCGATCGCGACATCACTGCCGGAACCGAATGGGCAGATGCGATCGACGACACCTCAACACCGCCCAAATCATCCTGCTCCTGATTAGTTCAGACTTCCTCGCCTCCGACTACTGCTACGACAAAGAAATGACCCGCGCACTAGAACGCCATACCCAAGGCACCGCCTGCGTCATCCCCATCATCCTGCGTCCCTGCGACTGGCATAGCGCCCCCTTCGGCAAACTTCAAGCCCTACCCAAAAAGGCCAAACCCGTTACTGAATGGAGCGATCAAGACAAAGCCTTCACCAACATCGCCCAAGGCATTCGTAAAGCCGTTGTCGAACTCAAGCAGCGCAACAGCAGCACTACCCCAACCCAATCCGAAGCATCGTCATCTCAGCCTGCAAATGTCACAATGAACTTTTATAGCCCCGTCCACGGAGCTGCCGGAAACGTTCAAGGAGACCAAAATATCCACCCATCAAATAAGGAATAACCCCTATGACTACCGCCACAACCACCCTTGTCCTGCAACTGCCCCCTAACATTGCTC
Organism: Acaryochloridaceae cyanobacterium RU_4_10; assembly: GCA_012032135.1. GTDB lineage: Bacteria > Cyanobacteriota > Cyanobacteriia > Thermosynechococcales > Thermosynechococcaceae > JAAURS01. The sequence goes on from JAAURS010000270.1 coordinate 575, forward strand.
AGCAACTTCAGGCAGAAGCGCAAAAACAAAATACAACCTTAGAGAAACTCGCCCTAAAATCAATCCAAAAAGACTATGGAAATAACCTAAGTCACTCCTCCACTCCCACATCCTCCATCGTAAATTTCTTTATCGCTTTACGCGATGGCATTCAAACAGGGCAGCTCACCGTGCAGATACCCGTGGACGAAACCAACCTGCAAATGGCTGAAAGCTTCAAACGCAACGGCACCCTGCTAGACTTTCAAGCAAGTGACAAACAACTCACCCTACAACTCAACCCAAACCTTCTCAGGTCTCCTTCTATGCTCGATCTTTCCAGCATTGACCTTGCAGAACTAGACCCAGAAACCGCAAAAATAGTTGAGGATTTCCGGCACGAGGATGCAACTATTCGATATCAAGCCATCCAAAAAGTAGCACAACGGTATGGACAGCAATCCTAACCCTGACTGGTTCATCTTGCTACTCTGCCATACAGTCCGCTACGACCCCCTGCCCAACAATCGTGCCCTTGCAGCAGAAACCCTGATCGCCATCAATAAACCTATTGCTGAAGCCATTGAAGCCCTGACTGTCGCAATGGAGACCGACCCTGACGACTCCGTTCGTACCAGAATCATTCAAGCCATCCAGATCCATTATGTTCCACAATCCATACCCAACATGTCAGATACGCCTAAAGTGCAAATGACCTTCAACGCCCCTGTTTACGGAGCCGCAGGTAACATCGAAGGCAATCAAGTCATCAACGCTTCAACACAGGACTTTGATGCTCTTTTTGCCGACTACAAACAATTCTTCGCCGACCTCCAGCAAAAATACTCTGCCCAACCCCCCGAAACTGACCTCCAACCTATCATTGACGCAGCGTTTCAAGAAATCCAAAAGACTCAACCCCAACGCTGGCAAAACTTTCTAAACCTCAAGCGCCTCTGGAACGGCGGTAAAAAAGCCACCTTCAACATAGGAGAGCACTTCACTGAAGAGAACGTGTGGGGCAAAATGGCGATCGCCTTCCTCGAAGGCATGAGCGAAGACGTGTAATCAACCTCCTGCAAGCCTGTAAAATTCACTACTGGGTGTGATGAGGATCAAAGTGTTCTTCCGTCCCCCGAAGCGACTGAGGAACGAGTGCAGGTCGATCGAGATAAGTCTTTGCTTCAGAACCAGCCATTTCATTCCCATCAGCCTGTTGAGGCATCACCCCAGCCTGCTTGCGGCGACCCGCCACAGCCATACCCGCCCAAAACGTTGCAGATGCGATCGCCCCTCCCCCCAACACCGCCGCCCAGATTGGTAGCGAACGCTGCGCGACGGCTGGAGTTGCAGGGTCTGAATGCTCATCCTTCGTGTTAGGGTCGCTCCGCAAGGATTGAGCGTAGAGCTGATTGGCGCGTTGGGTCACGATGCGATCGCCATCAAACAGCCCGCTCTTCACCTCGACCAACGGGCCAAAAGTGCGCCCCAAAATCACCTCAACGGTTGATACGCATCGCCATTCTGGGCAAACACGACCTGCTTTCGATCGTTCGTTTCGACCACCGCAGACTTCGGTACCGCCAGCACCGCGCTAGAGGTACGGTTCGTTAAAACTTCCAGCTCTGCAAACATTCCGGGCTTCAGCAAACCCCGCGTATTATCAAGTTCTGCCTTGACGGGCACCACGCGAGTGTCGCCCTCAACAGCGCTGCCAATTAGACTGACCGAACCCGCAAACGTGCGATTCGGTAAACTGGCAACTTTGGCATTGACCCACTGACCCACCTGTACTTTGTCGAGGTCTTTTTCATAGATATTGGCGTTGAGCAACACACTGCGATCGCCAAAAATCGTCATAATTTTTTTGCCCGCATCTTCCCCCGATTCTCCTAGCGTCGCTTCTCGGTCCGCGACCGTCCCCGAAATTGGAGCGGTAATTGTAATCGTGCCGTCTGGATTGGGGGTCGCGCCGAGTTGCTTCAGCCGCGCATCATAGGTTCCACTACTGAGCTTGACGCGAGACCGAGCCACCTGTAAGTCTGAATGGGCGCGTTTGAGTTGCGCGTCTGCCTCCAAAAACTGCAAGCGGCTGGCTGCTTTGGCTTCCGCTGCTTTGGCTTCGGCCAATTGCGTTTGGGACTCCAATGCATTGCGGCGCGGGAGCGCGCCCGCTTTTGCCAATTCATTATCCCGGTCGAAGCGCTCTTGCGAAAATGCGAGTTGCGATCGCGCTTGTTGTAATTCAGTTTTAGCGATCTGTTTTTGGCGATCGTAATTTTGTTTGGCGAGATTCACATTAGCTTGCGCCTTTTGCACATCTGCAATAGCCTCTGCTCTTTTCTCCTGAGAGCCAACCCGAAGCTGGGCCAATTCTGGACTAGAAAGAATGGCGACGGCTTGCCCCTGACTCACCTTTGCTCCTGGACTCACCAAAAGTTTAATAATGGTTCCGGTGACGGGCGTGGTCACTTCCACTTTTTGATTGGGTAAAGTTTCTAACTGCCCCGTGGTTTTAATTTCAAAAGCAAACGACTGACGCTTCACAGGTTCGACTTTCAATCCCAAACGCTGAGCTGTTGCAGCATCCACTTTAATGGCATCGACGGGATGCTTAGCTGCGCCGCTCTGAAATTCATTGCCGTGTCCCCCGTGGGCCAATACTCTCACTGGAGCAGTCAAGAACATGAGACTGAGGCAGGTTCCAGACACAGCATAAATTTTTCTAACAAGAGGGTGAACCATTCGGATTGTTTAGAGGGGTTTTGAGAACTGTGTCAAAAGACTAGGTTTACATCGAAATATCAAACTGAAGTGAAATTTTGCCTTGGTTTATCCCACTCTTCCTCCGTAGGCCCATAGACTATTTCGGTTCTAAGCTTGAACATATTTAGGTCTACTGAGATCGAAGCTAACTAGGACAGTCACTTCACCTAAGTTCTCTCGATATGTGCGATCGCTGATTGTGATATCCTTCCCACTTTAGAGCTACCTGGATCGGTTCATGGTGCAACCCCAATTCTCCACCCGTCAAACAACACCCCCCTCTTGGTTTTGGATCGGATTCATTTGCCTTTGGGGTATCGCCTTAGGACTCCGGTTTTGGGGACTGGAGCGCTTTAATACCTTAGTATTTGACGAAATTTACTTTGCCAAGTTCGGTCACGATTATCTCACCCACACCAACTTTTTTGATGCCCATCCACCTCTAGGCAAATACCTGATTGCCGTTGGAATCTGGCTCAAGGGATTTAATACCTGGGGTTTCCGTTGGATGAACGCGCTGATTGGGTCTTGTATTCCTTTGATTGTGGTAGGGCTGGGGTATCAGTTAACCCGTCGCTATAGCTTTGCCTTGATAGCCGGAATCCTGGCCGTGCTGGATGGCTTACTTTTGGTAGAGTCCCGCTACGGATTGATTAACGTCTATATCCTGACCTTTGGACTGCTGGGACATTTGCTAACCCTTATCAGCAGCCACGCACCTAAAGGATGGCGACAGTGGGTATGGCTGACCCTAGCGGGCTTAAGTTTTGGCGCAACTGCTGCTGTGAAGTGGAACGGGCTGGGGTTTCTGTTGGGTCTTTATTTATTCTGGGGAATTTCGCGTTTGGGGCGTCTAAGACAGAACCATTCAGCAGGGTCCCAAGGGCCACCCTGGATCTCGTTAAGTCAGTTATCGTTCCTAAAATTGTTCGTCTACATCCCACTCGTGGGTGCTGTGCTGTACAGCCTGCTTTGGATTCCCCATTTACTTCAGAATCCAGAGTTCAATTTTGTCCAGGTTCACCAGCAGATGTTCAGCTATCATCAGCGCGTTGGCAATGGCCCGAGCATTCACCCCTACTGCTCTACCTGGTTGAGCTGGCCCCTGATGTTGCGTCCGGTGAGTTACTTTTACCAACGGGCCTCGTCTCTGTTAGAACCCATGCCGATGATGGGTCCGCCCTTGCCCACAGAGAATGCTCGCTATATCTATAGTGTGTACGCGATGGGGAATCCTTTTTTGTGGTGGTGCGCTACCGTTGCGATCGCCCTCATCCTAGGCTCCGTCATTTGGCAAGGGATACAGTGGTTCCTTAATTCCAAGACATCCGACCCAAACCATACCCCCTTGAGTGCTGAAGAGTCTTCTGTCTCGCTGTATTTGGCTACGGGTTATGTTGCAAATCTCCTGCCTTGGCTCAGTATTAGCCGATGTGCTTTTTTGTATCACTACATGCCAGCCTACCTGTTCAGCAGCTTGGCCATTGCGTGGTTGCTAGAGAGATGGTTGCTAAGTCCTTGGAAGCGATTTCGGGCTATATCCCTAACCCTGTTGCTCATTTTTGCTTTGAGTTTTCTGTTTTGGTTGCCCTTTTATTTGGGGCTGCCTCTATTGCCAACCTCTTGGCAACTCAGGATTTGGTACCAGTCTTGGATCTAGATGAGAGTTTTTATCAAGAAATTAAGATGTGTAATCTCTCGTACGTTACCGTTCCATTAAGACATATGTTGTTAAAATCGGTTACAAAGATGAGTCGCATTAGGAAACCTTGTGTATGGGCCGTGTAGGGGTTTTACTGCTAAATTTGGGGGGGCCGGAACAACTCAGTGATGTCCGTCCGTTTCTATACAACCTGTTTTCGGACCCTGAGATTATTCGGTTGCCCTTCCGATGGTTACAAAAACCCCTAGCCTGGTTTATTGCGACCAGCCGTGCCAAGAAATCTCAAGAAAATTATCGTCAAATTGGGGGTGGGTCTCCCCTCAGACGCATTACAGAAGAACAAGCCAAGGCGCTCCAAGATAATCTACAAACCAAGGGCTTCAATGATGCCAAGGTTTATATTGGGATGCGGTATTGGCATCCTTTTACGGAAGAAGCGATCGCCCAAATCAAAAAAGACAAGGTACAGGAGTTGGTGGTATTACCCCTGTACCCACAGTTTTCTATTAGTACGAGTGGGTCTAGTTTTCGGCTCTTAGAAGATCTTTGGAAAACGGATTCTGCTCTTCAGCAAATCAAATACACTCTGATTCCGTCCTGGTATGACCGTCCTGGGTATGTCCAAGCAATGGCAGATCTGCTAGGTCAAGAATTAGACCATTGCAATAATCCTCAAGATGCCACTATATTTTTTAGCGCTCACGGTGTACCTGTGAGCTATGTCAAAGAAGCAGGCGACCCCTACCAAGCAGAAATTGAGGGTTGTTCTGAGCTAATTATGAAAACCCTGAACCGCTCTAATCCCCATGTTTTGGCCTATCAAAGCCGCGTAGGTCCCATTGAGTGGCTGCAACCCTACACGGAAGACAAGCTTGAAGAATTGGGCGAGCAGGGGGTGAAAGAGCTGGTTGTGGTTCCTATTAGCTTTATTTCAGAGCACATTGAAACCCTTCAAGAAATTGATATGGAGTACCGCGAAGTTGCATCGGAAGCGGGGATTGAGAATTTCCGCCGGGTCCCTGCGCTCAATACTTATCCAAAATTTATTAATGACTTGGGCGATATGGTGATTGAAGCGCTCAAAGCTACGCCTATAGAGTATGCCCAGGTGCTCCGTCCTGGTAAGGAGGTCAAGATGTACCCTCAGGAGCGTTGGGAGTGGGGGCTGACTTCCGCTGCCGAGCGTTGGAATGGGCGTTTGGCGATGTTGGGCTTTATTGCGTTGATGATTGAGTTAATCAGCGGTTAAAACCGCCGCTAGATAATCGAAACCCACCTGCGCGGGTTAATACTGGTAGCATTTATTCTATGTCGGCGCAGTTTTAAGCACCCGCCACTAAATTCCTAAAGCCTAAAGCCTATATGCCTACACCCACGATCGAAATTATCAGTTGTCTACATGCGGCGGTAATAGTTGCCGATCTCGATCGATCTGTCGAATTTTATACAGGTGTTTTGGGATTGCCACGAGTCGATCGATCGTTTAACTATCCTGGTGCTTGGTATCAAATCGGCGATGTCCAACTACATATCATCGAAGATCGGAATTATCAAGCACCTGCGATCGATCTGACAGTATCTACCCGCAATCCACACATCGCCTTTGGCGTGCGCGATTTGGATGCTGCTCAGCAACGGTTGACCGCCGCTAATTGTGTCGTAAAAATGAGTAATTCGGGTAG
>JAAURS010000271.1 GCA_012032135.1 Acaryochloridaceae cyanobacterium RU_4_10
AACGCTTTTGGGGGATAGTAAGGGGAAGGCGAAGTTAGCAGAATTAGAGATCCCAACTGAAGACCGTCATCCCTTTAGGTGAATTTTTAAACTTGCCGGAGTTGGTTCTGATCGCTCAAACGACGCTCGCAGCGCTCCAAGAACAAGCGCAAACGCTTCCCTCCATCAGCCGATTGATGTTGGCCAAGTTCCGCGAAACGCAATCTCTTCTTTTGGGTTCAACGTCTGCGGTTTGGGTTGCAGAAACCCACGCCGAATTGCGCGAAATGCAGGCAGTCGAAGAGCCAATTGGCGAGTCAGGACTGCTCCTTAGCGATCGCGAGTCTGCGGACTTTTTGGAAGACGCGCGGGAGTGGCTGGAAACCATCGAGCGCGGCGTGCTGGGCATCCGAGACAATCACAATCTGGAACAGATCCACAGCCTCATGCGGACGGTTCATACCCTCAAGGGATCGGCAGCGGGAGCCAAACTGGAACCCATTCGGGCGATCGCCCATGCCCTGGAAACGGTCATCAAAGCGCTGGCTCACCCAGACGCTGTAATCGACAGCGAATTGGAGACGCTTCTCTTTCAAGGCTATGAATGCTTGCGCCTTCCCATTACTGCTGCCTTAAACGGGACGGCCATCGATCGGGAGGAAGTTTTGAGTCGGTCGGGTCAAGTTTTTACCCAAATCCAGGGCAAAATGGGTGGATTGTTGGCCCAAGATATTCCGCTCCCCTCTGCTCGCGAATTAGGGGTCGATGTGGTGCGAGCGATCTTTCAAACAGATGTGGAACAACGCCTACAATCTCTATCTGCCGCGCTAGAACATCCTGACGGGGCAGACTTGGTTGCGACCTTGCGCGCACAAGTTGGAATTTTCACAGGCATCGCAGAATCTTTCGATCTGCCTGGATTTGGCGCGATTGCCTCAACCGCGCTCTCTGCCTTGGAACGCCACCCCGATCGCGTTGAGACCATTGCTAGATTGGCGCTGGCGGATTTTAAACGGGGACAAGCTTTGGTTTTGAAAGGAGAGTATGCCCGAGGGGGAGAGCCGTCCGTTGCGCTGCTGCAATTAACCAACCCGCTCCAGCAGGCTGAATCCCAAGAACGAGGGGACACGGAAGAGGTAGCTGCCAGCACGCCCCAAACTATTCGGGTCGATATTCAAAGATTGGAGCATCTCAATCGATTGACAGGAATTTTACTGACTAGCCAACATCGTCAAGAATCGGCCAACGAACAATTCCAAACCGCAATTCAAAATTTACAGCGGCGTTTTAAGCAACACAAACAGACCCTGAAGCACATTCGCGCGCTTCATCCAGACCCGCAGAAAGGATCGAACCCAGACGAACCCAGTGTTGTTCGCTTTAGTGGTGAGGAAAGCCTTCAGGAGCGAGAGCTGCAAATTCTTTTGCAGTCTGCTTTGGCAGAAAGTCTCGAGCTAGCAGACATGAGTACTGAGTTTGCCCAATTCTCCCGCCAATCGAACCAAACCCTAGACCTCCAACAACAGATTCTTAAGGAAGTGCGTCACGGTCTAGTAGAGGCTCGCATTGTCCCCCTCAGCAAACTCTTCGATCGGTTGGCTCGAATTTTGGATCTGCTGATGGCAGACTACGGGAAACCCGTCGAGTTAAAGTTGACGGGCACCGAAATTTTGGTGGATAAGGCGATCGCAGAAAGGCTCTACGATCCCATCCTGCATCTTCTCCGCAATGCCTTCGACCACGGCATCGAATCCCCTGAGGTCCGCGAGCGCTGGGCAAACCCAGCGCGGGTCAAATTAGCATCCATGCCTATGTTGAAGGACAGAACACCTTCATTGAAGTGAGCGACGATGGCCAGGGACTAGACTTTCAGCTCATCCGCGATCGTGCGGTACAGCTCGGCTTACAATCACCGGAACAAGCCCGTCTCTTACCCGAAGAAGCGCTGACGGATTTTATCTTTGAACCGGGGTTTTCGACGGTTGTCTCAGCGGACGAACTCTCCGGTCGCGGCGTGGGACTGGATGTGGTGCGGTCTCAATTGCGGTTGCTGCAAGGGTCTATTCAAGTGACCTCTCAGCCTCAACAGGGTACTGCGTTCGCGCTGCAAATTCCCGATGTCCTAACAATGGCAACGTTTGAATTATCCGATTCAAGGGTGGGTGCAGACCCTGCAACGAACAGTCCGACCCGTCGCGATCGAACGGAGAACGGATCGAACGGCAACCCGATCGACCCATCTCGCGAATTTGCACGCGATCCTTCCTTAGAAGAAATATTCGGTTCATCCCCCGCGCAACCTTCTACCCCTGCCCACAGACCCACGGTCGAAGCGGTTCTTTCCCAACAGTCACCGACTGAGCAACGCCTTCAAACCGATCGCTTATTTGTCTGGAAATATCGCGCGATCGTATTCGTTCTACCCTATGACGCAATTGAGGAACATGTCATTCCCAACCCAAATCAGACCTTCCGACACCAGCAGCAAAAACTCTTAAGCTGGCGCGAGCAGATTATTCCCATTTACCCACTCTCTGAATTGCTCGATCCAGTTCTCGCCCTCACGGAAATTGACACTTCCGCACAGTCGAAGTTAACCCTCGCGATCCACATGAACGAGACAATATTTGCGATCGAATCGCCGATCGATTGTCTGGTGACCAAGCCAGAACTTCGCCTTCAGCGCTTTGCCGATACGATGGCGCGTCCCAGTTATGTCTATCGCTGTCTGTCGTTTGAGCGGGATGATTCCGTCCTTGCGATCGACATTGCAGCCTTATTGGCTCAAAAATTTAGCACGATCGACGGTTTTGGCCTCCCCTTCCGAGAGTATCCAAGCTCCACGCAAGCGCGTCACATTACGAGTGCCAGCAATAGTGCAGCAACGCCATCCCCGAGCCAGAAAACCATTCTGATCATTGACGATTCCAGAATGGTTCGCGAAATCTTGAAGAAAACGCTCAAAAATGCTGGCTATACCGTTCTGGAAGCAAAGAACGGAAAAGAAGGGATCGATGTCGCGATGCAAAATCCCAAAATCGATCTCATCATTGCGATGTGGCCATGCCCGTCATGAACGGCTTTGATTTTCTGAAGCAGTGCCGTCAATATACAGCACTGGAAACAGTGCCAGTGGTGATGCTCAGCAACTGCACGAGCGATGTCCACCAAAATTTAGCGCGACGTTTAGGCGCAGCAGACTACTTCACCAAGCCTTATATTGACAAGCAATTACTGTCCGCGCTTCAGAATTTACTGGAGGATATCCCCGCAAATATCCTCCAGCGCTAGATGCCTTTCCAAAAACTAAATACGCCTCAGAATGCTCATTCCATGACTGTCCGTCCCACAGGTTTGCAACAACCCGTAGGTTTCCACCCATTTTTGCACCTGCCGAGTTTGCTCCGGGCTAGATTTCCAAGGCTCCAGATTGGTATAGGAATAAAAAGACTCAACCCCGTCAATCCCAGATTGAACGGCAGCTTGAATCAAATCCGCAGGCGATCGCTTATAGCGCGCTGGATGGGCTAGCACCGCCAACCCTCCTGCGTTCTGAATGGATTGAATCACCTGAGCGGCCTGAGCTGCTTGGCCAACCGGAGATTGGCCCCCTAAGTAGGGTTTAATTCCGATATGGTTAGGATCGAACCCGTAGCCCAAAATATGAACATTCACATCCAGCAACGCTGACGTAATCTCAACACCCGCCCATAGATATGGTGCTTGTCGGCCTTGACCCATTTGCAAATTCCAGTGGTCCAACCAGCGACGAGCCGCTTGATAGCCTGCGATCGTGTGGTGATCTGTAATCGCCAACCCCTTTAATCCATAGGATATTGCCTGCTGAACCAGTGCCTCAGGATGTAATTGACCATCAGAATAAACCGTATGAAGATGAAAATTGTAGTCAAATGGACAACTCTCAGCTTTCAGCGATTGAAAGATAGATTTGAGAGACGTCATAGCCCCCTGTAACCCTGGATTGACAACCATAGCGGAACATCCCACTACTCACCCACTGCAATCTTAATTCATTTTTCAAGGGAGGCTGAGGGCGGGGTTCTGTCAGTCAGGCAAAAAATGGAGGCTGAGGACGGCAATGCAATCAAGATTCGGCTTCTGGTGTGGACGTTGGGTGAATAAAAGAACTGAGGAATGTGCCCAACAACCCAATGGAAAAACCTGCAATATTGCGGACAATGGGCAACCATTCAGAGGTCCGAACCAAAACTGGCCCCATCCCAAAGGAGAAAAATAGCATTCCCCATAAGGGTGAAAACACCAACGCCCATTTCCATGCAAAGAATTGACCGGGCTTCCGTGGGCGTCCTGCAAAACCACAGATAATCCCACCAATGATAGAGGTGGCCAGGGTTAAAATCCATTGCTCCTGAGGCAAACCGGGTACCACACTGCATCCGCCTTTGCGCAAACATCCCTCAACGGAGGCTAAGGACTGCAAAATGGATTGGTCGTCCCCATTGTCTCTCACAAAAAATTGATTGCCAAAGCGCGTCTGAAGCTCAATCCAAAAGGTCCGAGGCAACAACGGATACAAATCGTCTCCCACCGCAAAACTTAGGATGTTACCGCCTTTGGCATCGGCGACCAAAACCACACTTTTGCCATCTAATTTCCAGAAATCTATAACAGCTCTCCCAGGGGTTTGCTCAAATTGAGTGAGCACCCGCAACTTCCAGCCTGTTTCTGCCTCAAAAGTATCCAACTCTTGAATTAGGGTTTCTCTCTGCAAACTCGTTAAAGTGTTGGCTAAGTCCACCACGGGGGTGGGCGAATCTGGCAGTAATTGTGGATTGTTATAGGCTTGCGCTGCTGGTGCCGCAGCCCACACGGTCATAACCAACAAAAATGCCAAACTGGCTCGAACCCAACGCCGGACTAAAGGATGTTTCATAGCTTCACAATAGAGAAAGTTAAACAGGTCGTTACACGTTACAGGTCAGACTCAATTATTCTTAATACTTGTTTACGTTTCTCTAATAATACTACGACTTTACACCCAGCAGCAGAATATTGCCCTTGAATGGCTAGGGGCTTAATGGTTGAGATAGACAGGGTTTAGTAAAAAAAACTAACCATTTGAGTCCTTGTCTAAGAGTCACTCAGGGTGTTCTCAGATGCGATCGCTATAGTGTGCAAAGCGCTCTGAAACCTTTTGCAAACCTAGCGCGTCAAAACCCTTACTAACTAACGCTTTCCAAGTGGATTGAATAAATGCTGTGCCACCTTTAGGGGAGATTGCCGCATTAAACCTCGCTACCTCAATTTAGGTCCTTTAAGGGGGCATACTATCTTGTCAAGTCGATCGAGTACGGGAATTGCGGTGAATTTGGTTTTGCGTCCGCTGGGAGGATCGCTTATGATTGAACAACAAACTCATACTGACTTCGCTTAAATGATATAACATCCCCATTGAACCAAGTTCATCACTTTTCCCTAAACAGAAAATCTATGTCATGAGTTTAAGTGGGTTGTTTAGGCAGGCTACATTGTCGCAATTTCAGTCTGAATTGAGGGGGTCTTATTTAAGGGTTATGGCAAAAGTAATAGAAAAACAAGCATCTAATCCTATTCCCGCAGGGCGGGATATGGTAAGGACCTATCTTCATGAAATTGGTCGCGTTCCACTATTGACCCACGAACAAGAGATTATTCTGGGCAAGCAAGTGCAGAAGATGATGGCTCTGATTGAAATCCAAGAACGACTCGTTGAAACCTTGGATCGTTCCCCCACGACGACACAATGGGCTGAAGCCGCTCAGATGAACGAAGCCGATCTCGATCGGGCGCTCAAGGAGGGCAAACGTGCAAAGCAAAAGATGATTGAGGCCAACCTGCGGTTGGTGGTGGCGGTGGCCAAAAAATACCAAAAGCGTAACTTGGAACTCTTGGATCTAATTCAAGAAGGAACTTTGGGACTCGAGCGCGGGGTTGAAAAATTCGATCCCACTCGGGGCTACAAGTTCTCAACCTATGCTTACTGGTGGATTCGGCAAGCCATCACAAGGGCGATCGCCCAACAAGCGCGGACCATCCGGCTTCCCCATCCATATCACTGAAAAGCTGAACAAAATTAAAAAGGCACAGCGAGAACTGTCCCAGCGTTTGGGGCGCAGTGCAACCCCCGCTGAAATTGCCCAAGAGTTGGATTTGGATACCGCCCAAATCCGAGAATTTCTGACGATCGCGCGTCAGCCCGTGTCTTTGGATCTCAGAGTGGGAGACAACCAAGATACGGAACTGCGCGACCTGTTAGAAGACGACAGCCAATCTCCAGAGCAGTTCACATCCGGTGAAGCATTGCGAGATGATGTCAATCAACTCTTGCAAGAGCTAACCCCCCAACAACGAGACGTATTAACCCTCCGTTTTGGTCTCCAAAATGGCAAGGAATTGTCTCTGGCCAAGGTTGGGGAACAGCTCAGTCTCAGCCGCGAACGAGTGCGTCAGTTAGAGCGTCAGGCGTTAGATTATTTACGTCGTCAGAAACTAGACGTGCGGGAATATCTGGCCAGCTAGTGGATAACACACATGTGTAGGGGCGCAAGGCCTTGCGCCCCGCTACGGGATGGTGCATTAACCAAACCCAAAAACACTCACCATCACTTGATCGCTTGCTGAGGCTCAGGCTGCACGCCA
>JAAURS010000272.1 GCA_012032135.1 Acaryochloridaceae cyanobacterium RU_4_10
TTTAATTCAATCTCTCAAACCCACGTCTGAAAACCTCTCGTCGTCCGGTCTTCAGCCATTGGTGAAGATTCCGAGCAAGCTTCAGCAGCAGGACAATACCAAACCTTCTTGCAAATCACTTCACAGATTGGGTTGAGACAAGCGATCGCCCAGTGTCAGGACTGCTATGACGACTCCAGCGCAGCCCAATATCGACGCGATCGAGGCGTGCCACAAGGGGGAATGGCCGTCATCGTGCAAGTCCAGATTCAGGGACAGTTTTCCGGTGTTGCCTTCAGTCGCGACCCCACCTCAGGAGAAACCGAAACCGTTGCCATTGAAGGATTGCCGGGTCCTGCCACCAATGTCGTCTCAGGGAAAGTCACCCCTGAGCGCTATCTCGTGCGAGTCCCCTCCGAGGGCCAGCCCCAAACCACAGACCTTGCAATCAAAGGAGAGATAGGCCAGATCCCTCCTGGACTCATTCGGCAAGTCGCGGTAGTCGTGCGTGAAATTGAAGCACACTATCACGGTGTCCCTCAGGACATGGAATGGACCTATGATGGTCAAACCCTTTGGATCCTCCAGACTCGCCCGATTACCACCCTTCTTCCCATTTGGACGCGGCGGATTGCAGCGGAAGTCATTCCAGGCGCGATCCGCCCCCTGACCTGGTCCATCAACAATCCCCTTACCAGTGGTGTCTGGTCCGAGTTATTTCGGCAAATTTTAGGCCAACGCTCACAACCCTTTACAGTCCACGATCTAGCGACGCTGCATTACGGACATGCTTACTTTAACGCCACATTGCTGGGCCAATTGTTTCGGCAGATGGGCCTTCCGGCAGAGAGTTTAGAGTTTTTGATCCGAGGGGCATCAATGGGACGGCCCTCTCTGGTAGGCATCCTCAAAACATTACCAGGATTGCTGCGCTTAGCCGGACAAGAATGGACCCTTGCGGCTAAATTTCGTCGGGAACATCAAACTTCTTTCGCACCCTTGTTAAAATCTCTTGTTGAAACACCTGCCACGCAATTGACCCTTGAAGACGCTTTGGCACGTATCGATCGCTTATTATCCATTCTCCGACGGGTCACTTTTTTTAGCATTTTGGCACCCATTAGTGCCGCATTGCGCCAAAAGCTATGGCGAGTTGAAGATACAGACCTGGATACTACCGTACTTCCTGAAACTGCTGCCCTGCGATCGCTTCACGAACTGACCATCCGCCATTCAGAAACCATCACGCAACTCACTTCGCAGACCGATCGATTGGGATGGCAGGACTTTAATCCAGCATTTTCTCTAGAGTTAGAAGATTTTTTAGCCCAGTATGGCTATCTCAGCGAAGTGGAAACCGATATTTCCATTCCAACTTGGCGCGAAGATCCTCAACCCGTTTGGGCGCTCCTCCAAACATTGAGCAACCCCAATGCTGAAGCAACACCCCAAAAAACACAACCCAAAAAACAAAACTGGACAGCCCATATCGTCCAAAAACGCCTGCGGATAAAAGGACAAGTCGCCCAAGTTTACAGCCAACTTTTAGCCGAACTTCGCTACACGTTTTTAGCGGTAGAACAACAGGCAATCGCCCAAGGCATACTGCAACAAACAGGAGATATCTTTTTTCTAAAACTCAGCGAAATTCGCGAGTGGATTGCACAACCCACTCCAACCCTTAAAACAAAACTCTCAAACCAGGTCGCCACCAGAAAGCACGAGTTTGAGCTATCTCAAACCCTTCCAGGGGTACCCACAGTCGTCTATGGATCTCCCCCTCCACTCAGTATTGTCAAGGATACTTTCTCCCGATCTGCGGGAGCCTACAACGGCATCGGGGCCAGTCCAGGGGTGATTGAAGGAACCGTGCGGGTGATGAGATCGCTCCGTCAAATCCCTTCAGATTTATCCCGTCAAACCATTTTAGTCGTGCCCTATACCGATGCAGGCTGGTCGCCCATTCTGGCTCAAGTGGGTGGCATTGTGGCAGAAGTAGGCGGCAGATTGTCCCACGGTGCGATCGTCGCTCGTGAGTATGGGATTCCGGCGGTGATGGATATTGCCCAAGCAACCCAGCGTCTCAAAGACGGACAACGGGTGAGAGTGGACGGCTATCGCGGGATTGTGGAAATTTTATGATGGCAAACCTTATCGCTTGACGGTCACTGGGGTCCCCACCGCCACTAACTTAAATAACTCTTCTATGTCCTTCTCAAACATTCTGACGCAACCGTGAGATGCAGCCGTACCAATACTAGAAACACTATTGGTCCCGTGAAACCCAGCCCAATTTTTGCCATCCGTCCAAAAACCCATCCACCGACGCCCTAAGGGATTATCTGAAGCGCCGCCAGGAATGACTTCTCCGGTAAAGGGGTTGATCCACTTTGGATTGACATACATTGTTTTAAGCTTGAACTTGCCTTGAGGGGTTTCCCATCCAGGACGACCTATTGCAACGGGAAAGCTCTTAAACGGTCGCCCATCTCGAAACAACGTCACTTTGCGATCGGAGAGATCTAGTTCAAGTCGTAAAGGTTCAACTAAGGAGGGGAGATAGTCTTCGATATTGGATAAACCAGGCAAACGAGTATTCGCTTCTAGCGCAGAAATTAACTCAGAGGCGTGACCCGTCGTCGGCCACATCGATGCAATTGCGGCAAGGATTAACCCAAAGGGTTGAAGAAACTGGTAGCGCATTGACTTAGATCGCTCAAAAAACACGAAATAAACCCAACATATATTGTGAAATTATTCTAGCCAATATATAAGGAATTGTACGAAAATTCAGCATTTTGTCACATAGATAGGGGTAATGCTCAACATTCATCCCTAGAAGCCTGTTTTGATGCCCATTGTTCGTACAGATCGGGACGGCGATCGCGGGTGCGCTGCTGTTGTTGTCGTTCTCGCCAGCGATCGATTTCACCGTGATTGCCGGAGCGCAGCACGTCTGGAACTTCCCATCCTCTGAAATTTGCGGGTCTGGTGTATTGGGGATAGTCGAGCAATCCTGCTTCAAAGCTTTCGTATTTGAGGGAATCTTCTTTGGCAACAGTTCCAGGCAACAAGCGCAGCACTCCATTTAACAAGGCAAGGGCCGGGATTTCACCACAGGTCAGCACAAAGTCGCCTAAGGACACTTCTCGCGTGACGAGATGTTCGACCACTCGTTCGTCTACGCCTTCGTAGTGACCGCACAACAAATGAGTTGACCATCATTTTGGGCAAGCTGTTGGAATAACCCTTGGTTCATGGGTTGACCTTGGGGCGTTAAAAAAATGACTTCTCGGTTCGGTAAAACGGGTAAAGATTCGATCGCCGCAAAGATCGGCTCGGGCTTCATCAACATCCCAACGCCACCACCATAGGGTTCGTCATCCACTCTGTGGTGTTTGTCTGCGGTAAAATCTCTGGGATTGGTGAGATAAACTTCAGCAATCCCTTTACTCAAGGCTTTACCGATCAAGCCAGAGCTAAGGGGAGATTCAAAAAAATCAGGAAAAAGCGTGACGATATCAAACCGCACAGTAATCCTTTGACAGAGTCACAAGCATGGGTTCTTATGAGCCTATCAGGAAGCCATGACCTTTGCTGAATCCATGATGGAAGGGTAACAGTCCATTGAGCCTGAATTTAAGTAGGGATGTTCGAGGTCAATGTGTTGCTCGGCAAAGCTTTCCAAGATTGCGTTCATCCGGTCTTCTGGGGATTCTCGGCCTTCTCGCCAAGCCTTGAGCAACCCATCGGCAGCGGTCTGGCATCGATTGATGCTAAAGCTTTCTTGAGGCGTAAACCGTTCCAGAGGATCTTCGGCTAGGGCTAGCCCAGGGGCCAGTTGTTTTGAAAATAAAGGCACTTCTGGGCGAAATGCGGATTGATGGCTCTGATAAAGCGTTGCTAAGACGGGTTGAATTTGCGCGTAGCGGCTTTTGTCACAGTTGAGAACCGCCGTATCGTAGCGATCGCATTCGTCAGTCTCATAGGGCACCTTAAAAGTGAAGGGGAGAGATAAATGATTGAGCGCTGCTGTCAAGTCTCCCATGACGGTCACAATAGCTTCCGCACCCAAATTGAAATAAACATCGACAATTTGACAATGTTCGGTTTCAGAAGACTGGACTGGACCTTGATTCCCCACTGCAACATAGCAGCCACTTTCAATGCAGTTACGCGGTAAATGAACCGCAACTGTTTCGCCAATGGTCACAGATTGTTCCATTGGGCGGAGGTGGCGATCTCGGCTCACGTGGAGTGTCAATCCATCTTTTTGAACGGCCAAAAGACCATCGGATGTTTCTCTTAAGACAAACCATCCAGAGTCAAAATAACCTTGCCCTGAGTTATTACGATGCAAATTCTTATAAAAAGAGGAATGAACACCTTGAGCCATGTTTTGTGCTGAACTCTCCCGATGCGTCCCCTGCTCCGAATCGACGTTTGGCTCAATTCGGTTTTTTTCGCGACTGGTGCCGTAAAAGTTATAGATATAGCTTCCCAGCCGCAATCTCAAATATTGATCCTGTAAATCGAGGGGGAGGAGTCGCAAACCATTGAAGACTTCAGCGCGAAGTTCTAAGGGTGGATACAGAGAATGCCCCATCCAAAAGTTTGGTTGAATCTGGATGTGACGGGCAATGTCTTCTAGAACACTTTGCAGTTGAGTTTTACCAGTATCTAGAGGTTGATTGTGCCATAAATCCAATCCTTGCATGACGAGTTTAATCCCTCAAATTAATCCACAACAACTCGAAATTTTTCTGATTCAGACAGAGACAGGACGACCCATCGTAAGTTCAGAGACAGTTGTACCAAAAAGATTTAGAACAGATGTTTCTGGAGCGCACAATAATGACTTAGCAACTTGCATTGTGCAAATACTGGCGTTGTCAAAAGAACCTAAATGTTCGAGTCTTCCTTGAATTCTTTTAATTAAAATTAGTCCGGTAAATTGCATCACTCGGTTGAAAAAATTAGGCCGACACACTAAGATTTCTGGAAATTGGACAAAATAGGCTTGTATGAAAGCAACCATTGAGGGCTGCAAACGCTCAAGGGGGGTTCCAGCAATCCGTAATGCCGTTTCAACTGCGATCGCATTCCCGATCGTAAGGCTACGCAGCCAAATTCGGAGATAGCTGGCAAGCATCATGCCTAAGTCACAGGCAGGGTCTCCCCAACCGCAAAATTCCCAATCGATCAGCCTAATCCTGGAAGCAGACGCTTCAGACTCGTTAGCAAGATTTTCCCAGTCCAGATTGAGCAAAATATTCCAGAATCTTACGTCATTATGGGTCAGGCAACAGGGTTCAAAGGTTTGGCATACTTCAACCATCGCTTGATGAAGACTGTCGTAACGTTGGTATAGCCGCCAAAAATCAAGCCCATCCTTAGAAATCCTGCTAAAAACGCCAGGACCGATTCGTTCTAACCCTTGCAAGAATCTAGGCGATCGAGGATTTTCGATGGATTGAGTCAAAAAGTCTTTGTAAGTTTGACGCTCAAAAGTACTCTGATGAATCGTTGCTAAAGTTGTGCCTAAGGAAGCAGCAACAGTGACAGGGAAATCCCAATCTCGACGATTGGAATAAAATTGGTCGAGATCGCAGTAATCTGCAAAGTATTTCAAGACAACGATCGAGCAATCTGGATCGAAAAAAACGATTTCAGAAGTAAGCGAAAGGATAGGATGAAGTTCTGGAAAAGTTTTCCAGAATTCACTAATCTGCCACTCATGCCACAATTGTTTCCGACTTTTTCCTTCTGTGTCGTGACGCTCTTGCTTGACAAGAAAATGGCGATCGGCCCCAAAACTGACCAATAAATTAAAATTCTTATACTCTTTGGCTGTAATCTGAATGAGTGATCGATCTTCAGGCTTGCAAAGTTTTTTCTCAAGCAGATAATCGAATACATTGTTTGAACTTAATAAAAATACCATTTGTTTATTGCACTCTAAACAATAGATTTTTCCAATAAATAAGCCTAACCACTCTTATAAAGAAAATGCACCTAAATTTTTAGGTGCATTATTCTTCTATACCTGAACCGCAACGCAAAAGGATGTTATTGTCCGCCACCGCCACCATGGGGCGGACAGGGACAATAGCAAGAAGAACTACTGCTGGACTTGCTCTTCTTACTCTTGGACTTCTTCCCACCAAAAGTCATCTTAAGCTCATTTTCCGACAAATCTTTCATTGAATCGATGAGAGTTTCAGAGTCTGCGAGTAAATCCAAGCCAGAAGGCTGCAAATTAGAAATTGAAATATTAGCCACTTTTAAAAATCCTTAGATAGAAAAACTATATTTGTTCTATTGTAAGGGGTCTATTGAGTTGACCCCTTTTAAGATTATTTCGAGCTTAGCAGCCGTAGCCACAACCGCAGCTGCTCCTGCTCTTACTGCTCTTACTCTTGCTACTCTTACTCTTGCTACTCTTGCTCTTGCCATGCTTTCCGCCAAGAGTCATTTTGAGTTCATTTTCTGATAAGTCTCTCATTGAAGTGATAAAACTTTCAGAATCTGAAAACAAGCCTGAGCCCGCAGGCTGCAAATCAGAAATTAAAATGTTAGCCATTTCAAAGTCTCCTTTGATATTTAGTTGGGTTTAACTTGAGATTTTAGGAGGCAATCCCAAATCATCAAGC
>JAAURS010000273.1 GCA_012032135.1 Acaryochloridaceae cyanobacterium RU_4_10
TACTGCCATTAACCAATCTTTTCCTTCAAGAGATCCCAGACATTGAGTGCAGCGTTGATGGCGAGTAATGCGGGTGAAGGTTCGGCCTTTGTTGTAAAGACGCATGATGTAAAACCGGGGGATACCCTGCCCTAAATTGAGTTGAGCATCGTCTGGACCGTAAGCTGTATCGTCTCTCTGGGGAAAGATGACTTGGCCAAAAGGTTGAAATGCTTCTGGTGTAATAAGGGGTGCGACAAGGACCGTTTGGATAACCATAGCATTACTAAACCTCGTCTCCCATCAGCTTACCCCAGTTCACTTCTGACTCAGGCGCTTCAGTGACCTCTCCTAATAGTTTCTCTAAACTCAGTTCTGGCAAGGCTTGAATGGGTATAGGGACTAAAATTAACTGTCCGTTTTCCACCGTACAGTCCATAGCATCGTTCGGCTTTAGGTCAAGCGATTCAACAACATACTTGGGAATCCGAATTGCTAACGAGTTGCCCCATTGGCCAACTTGCGATCTCATGGTTTGGAGCCTTAAATTCTACCTTTATTCAGGATATCTGAAGTCTCTTTCAGTCTACCTTGTAATCTTGTTGTCATCCCTTGAGGTTTTGCATAGAGCCATTCTCCATAGAGGATATAGCGATCGCTTAGAACGTCCCAAAGTGCCTGGGTATGGACGGATGCCCATTGTTTGAACGGGATCTGTATGTGTAGCTATGACAAGTAGATTGGGTATAACTCATACTCCTGAAACATTAAGAAATATAGGGATTGTGGCCAATCTTTCCACTGAATCGCTATGACAGAACTAGCAGATTAAAGCTAATGTTCGCGATAATCGGTGATGGAGTGGGTTATGAGCGTTTTCCGTCGTGTCTTGAAGGCGTGGCGATTTTTGGTCCTAGGGTTGGTGATGGTGGTCGCGATCGCCGCCTGCAACCAACTCAACATTGGGACAAAGACTTCGCCGCTGCCTGCGGTTGCGGCACTCCCCAATCCTAAACTGCCAGACTGGATCGAGCAAATCAGTCCCTTAGGCCAAACAGAACCCCTCGCCCAAATCCGCATTCGCTTCAAAGAACCGCTGATTCCCTTAGAACAGCTTGAAAGCGATCGCCAGCAAACGCTACTCCAGCACTTCGAACTCACCCCCGCACTCCCCGGCCAATTCCGGTTCCTCACCCCTCGATGGTAGGCTTTCAAGCCGAGCAAGCCCTTCCCCAATCAACCAGAGTTAAGGTCAATCTCAAAGCCGGACTCGCCGACCTCAAACAGCACAAACTCGCGCAAGATTTAGCTTGGACGTTTAATACCGCGCCCATTAAGCTGACCAATCTACCTGGCAAAACTGACCCCAACGCCTCAGAACCCGAACCCATCGATCTCAAACCCAAACTTGAAATCACCTCCAATACCGAACTCGACCTAACCTCCTTGGGGCAACAGGCCACCTTGATTGCGGATGGACAGCCGCGCGTTGCTTTACAGACCGTTCTCAAAGACGCAGACACAGCTAAAACGGATGAAGAAACGGCATCTCCCAACGAACACTTCAACCCAGCCGAGCGCGATTGGGTCTACGTGCTGACTCCCCAAACTCCTTTAGCGTCAGCCACCCCATATCGGCTAGAAATTGCGACCGGATTGCGATCGGCCCACGGAAACCTCGCCAGCGACGCACCCTTCAAAAGCGAACTCAAAACCTACGGCCCCTTGGCCTATCAACGCCTCACCTTTGAAGGTCAACCCGACTCCAGCGGAGCCTATGGGAGATTTGTCCGAGGTGCTCCCCAATTGCAATTCAATAATGGGTTGATTGCCGATTCCGTTAAAGCCAACATTACAGCCTCGCCACCGCCCCCCAAGGATGCGCCCCTG
Organism: Acaryochloridaceae cyanobacterium RU_4_10; assembly: GCA_012032135.1. Classification (GTDB taxonomy): domain Bacteria; phylum Cyanobacteriota; class Cyanobacteriia; order Thermosynechococcales; family Thermosynechococcaceae; genus JAAURS01. Next base: position 1,870 of record JAAURS010000273.1, read on the forward strand.
GTGAGAGTTTATGACGGAGATCGCACCGTCAGTCTCAATCCTTGGGCCTTTGAACCGAACACGACCTATACTCTCACCCTTGGAGCAGACCTGAAGGATAAATTCGATCAAACCCTCGGCCAACCCGTTACGGTTACCTACCAATCCGGTGATGTTGCTCCCGACCTTTGGGCACCTGCAAACTTAAATATTTTTCCCGCTGGGACGGATTTGCAGCTAAATCTTTCGGCGGTGAATCTACCGGATGCTGCCTACCAAGCCTCCTATCGCGTCGTGCAGCCAAGGGATTTGATCTACAACGATAGTGCCAATCCCCGGGATGACGGCCCCGATTTGCTCCCCGCACCTAAGGATTGGACGCGTTACAAAATCCCCAATCCCACTAAGAACAAAGCCCAAGAACTTGCAGTTCCCTTGCGTGAAAAATTGGGCGGCGAAACGGGAATGCTGGCCTACGGTATCAAGGCACGAGCCAATCAATACAAGGATCTGGATAAAGAAAAATGGCGGGAGCCGACCTACTACGGGCTGGTCCAACTCACCAATCTCGGTGTGTTTGCTCAATGGTTTCCACAATCGGGATTGGTGCGGGTTCACCATCTGTCTGATGGATCTGCTGCAAAGGCAGCAACGGTGGAAGTGTATCCGTCCTTGGTCGGTAAGGCCGTCCAGAGCGATCGCCCCTGTGCTACAGGCACTACCGATCAAACGGGGACGCTGACCTTGGGGCAAGAAGCATTGCAGCAATGCATGAAAGGGAAAGAGGGCTTTGCCGAACCGCCCAATCTGCTCGTCGTTGCCCGCGAACAAAAGGACTGGGCGTTTGTGCGGGTCTTAGACTACAGCGGCTACGATCGCGGCATCGATCCAGGCTGGAATGGGGCTAAGCCTGAGTCGCGGGGAATTATTTTCTCGGATCGCAAACTCTACCAACCGGGGGAAACGGCCTGGTTTACAGGTGCTGCTTACTACCTCAAGCAAGGTATCTTGCAGCAGGATAAAAAGGTGCCCTACCAAGTCACCCTAGAAGATCCCAATGGCCACAAAACCGATCTGGGCAGTCAGACTACTAACGAGTTTGGAACTTTTTCGGTGAAGACAGATCTGGCTGCAACGCAACCCTTGGGTTACTACAAGATTCAAGCCAAAGCTGCCAATGGCGTTGAAATTACCGGAGACTTCCGAGTCGCGGAATTTAAGCCGCCGAATTTTAAAGTCGATCTCTCCCTGAATCAACCCTTTGCAACGCCCAACCAAACTATCACGGCCACGGCCCAAAGCAACTATCTGTTTGGTCCGCCCGTATCTGGCGGGAACTTAGGTTACTACGTCACCCGCCAACCTACCACCTTTACCCCAAAAGGCTGGGATAAATTCACCTTCGGGCCGCAGTGGTTCTGGCCGGAGGAGCAACCGACGGTCACAACGGACGTCTTGCAAAATAACGCCGCCCTAACCCCACAAGGTCAAGGAACGCAAGCAATTAAAGTCGCAGACGATCTGCCCTTTCCCATGACCTATCGCGTGGATGCGGAGGTGAAGGATGTTTCCAATCTTTCTGTCGCCGATTCCGAAACTTTTACCGCCTTACCGAGCGATCGCCTCATCGGTCTCCAAAACAATTTCGTTGCCGATGCTGGAAAACCCTTTCCCATCGAAGTTATCGTTACAGATCCGCAGGGAAAGGCGATCGCTGGAAATCGAGTGCGCGTCGAATTACAGCAAATGAAGTACAGCAGCGTTACCCAGGTCGTTGAGGGCAGCCGAACCGCCAAAGATCAAGTGGAATACACGACCGTTGACAAAGTCGAACTGGCGTCTGCGGCCTCCCCCGCAAACCGTCCAACTAACCCCGAAAAGATTCTGGCTCCTACCGCATCCGCGCCAATTTCGCAAATGCCAAAGATGATAAAACCGCCACTGACCAACGCATTTGGGCCACTGGCGCAGAGCCCGTCTTTTGGGGCAGTCGCTATACCAATAACCGCCTAGAACTCCGGCTCGACAAAGAACACTACCAACCAGGCGATACCGCTACGGTCTTAATTCAGTCCCCCTATCCCGAGGCAGAACTGTATCTTTCCGTCGTGCGCCACAAAGTCCTCTATCAACGCATCACCACCGTCAAAGGCGGTGCCCCTCAAGTCCAATTCCCCATTACCGCTGAGATGCTTCCCAATGCAGCGGTGGAAGCAGTGCTGGTGCGTCGGGGTGAACCCCTATCTAAGGCAGTAGAACCCGGCAATCTTAAAGATCTCGCCCGTGTCGGGTTTGCACCCTTCGACCTGGATCTGAAAGAAAAAACCTTGTCCGTGGCGATCGCCCCCACCCAGCCTTCCGTCACACCTCAGGCAGAACAAACCGTAAACCTGACGCTGAAAGACGCGAAAGACGCGCCTGTCAAAGGACAGTTTGCGGTCATTGTCGCCAATGAGTCGGTGTTGCAGCTTACGGGCTACCGCGCTCCCAATTTAGTAGAGACCGTCTATGCCAAGCAGGATATTTCCACCCGCTTCGGTGACAATCGCGGCGATGTCGTCCTCGAACCGCTCGTGTCCCCTTTGCAAAAAGGTTGGGGCTTTGGCGGTGGTTTTGCGGCAGGGGCAGGCAGTACCCGCATCCGCACGGACTTTAGAGCCTTGGCCTACTACAACGGTTCCGTGCTGACCGACGATCGCGGACAGGCTAGCGTCACCTTCAAACTCCCTGACGACCTCACGACCTGGCGAGTGATGGCCGTCGCCACCGATGGGAATCTCCGCTTCGGTAACAGCGATGCCACCTTCATCACCACCAAGCCCCTGATTTCCAACCCCGTTCTCCCCCAATTTGCCAGACCCGGAGATCGCTTTGAGGCAGGGCTATCCGTCACCAACACGACCGGACAAACGGGAGACTTGGACATTCAAGGAACCCTTAACGGCGCGGCGCAGTTCGAGTCCGAGGCTAAAATCCAAACCCCTGCATCCAAGACCACGCAAGCCTATCGATTGCCCATCCTTGCGGCCCAACCTGGAAATGCGCAGATCCAATTTGCGACAAAACTGGGAAGCGAAACGGATGCCTTTGCAGTCCCCCTAGAAGTCAAACCCTACGCTGCCACCGAACAGGTTGTTGAGTCTGGAACCACTACGACTCAAGTCAAAATCCCCCTCAATATTGGCGAAAAAGTCGAGCCAAAAGCTGGAGGACTGGAGATTTCTCTCGCCAGCACCCTCATTCCCGAACTCACGGCCCCAGCCAAGCAAGTCCTCCAGGAAGAACAGTTGCCCTTCTTAGAACCCGCTGCCAGCCAACTGGCGATCGCAGCCCACCTCAAAACCCTTTCCCAGCAGTACGGCCAAGCTTTCAAGGATTTCAACCCCACCGAGCAAGCAAACTTGGCCCTGACGCGACTGCAAAAACTTCAGAAACCCGATGGCGGTTTTGCCGCTTGGCCTAATCAAGAAACTTCAGATCCCTTTGTCTCGCCCTACGCAGCCCAGAGTCTAGCTCAAGCCCAAGCTGCTGGACTTCCTGTTAAGCCAGAGATGGTCAGTACGGTCAAAGGATATCTCAACAAGCTTCTGGCCAATCCCAGTCAATCAGACCAGTGTAAGGAAGATCTCTGCAAAGCCCAAATCCGCCTAGATTCCCTTTTGGCGCTGGCTGAATTTGGCGATCGCCGCAATACTTTTGTCTCCGATATCTACGCCCTGCGGACTCAGTTCGATCCAGTCACCCAGCTCAAACTAGCGCGTCTCCTCTCACAACTCCCAGACTGGAATGCCGAAGCTGCCACCCTCAGCCAGCAACTGCAAGCCTCCCTCTACCAAACGGGGCGAACAGCTACCCTCAACCTCCCCCAAACCTGGCGGTGGATGAGTTCTAAGACCGCAGCTCAATCGGAAGCCCTCCGCTTGCTCGTCGAACGGAAGAGTCCGACCGATCTTCAAGATCGAGCATTGCAAGGACTCCTAACCCTACGACGGAAGGGAACTTGGGGCAGCACCTACGACAATGCTCAAGCATTCGCTGCCTTGGTAGCCTACAGCAAACAACAGCCCACGCCACCTCAGTTTGATGCGATCGCCCAGCTCTCCAACAAAACCCTTGTTTCTCAAACCTTTGCAGGCTACCAAAAGCCCAGCATTACCCAAAGCGTCCCCATGACCGAACTTCCCCGTGGAAAACACGATCTCCTGCTCAAAAAGACAGACAAAGGCACTCTCCACTACCTCACCGCCTACCGCTATCAACCCCAAGGCAACCAACCTGGTCGGTTCAACGGTTTGCGGATTACCCGCATCGTCCAACCTGCCAATCAAAACAAGGTATTGCAACGCATGGGCCTAACCTCACCCACTCAACCCCTATCCCTCAACGTCGGCGAAGTCTTTGACATTGGCTTAGAAGTCATTGCCGATCGCCCCGTTAACCACGTCGTCATTACCGATCCGCTTCCTGCCGGATTAGAGGCAGTCGATACGACTTTCCAAACCTCAACGCCCTACTTCCAAGCAAAAGGTGATCCTTGGCAAATCGATTATCAAACTATTTATAAGGATAAGATTGTGGCCTATGGCGATCGTCTGGAAGCAGGAGTCTATACCGTTCACTACCTCGTCCGTTCCGTCACGCCAGGAACCTTTCAATGGCCGGGGGCAGAGGTCCATCTGCAATATGCTCCCGAAGAATTTGGCCGTACTAGCCTCTCGCAATTGAAAACAACTGCGCCCAGCCAATAGACGACCAGATAAATCTAAAATGGTGTTTC
>JAAURS010000274.1 GCA_012032135.1 Acaryochloridaceae cyanobacterium RU_4_10
AGACTTGAATTGGGGATTGCCAGAATTTTTTGGTGAAAACCAATGGTGGTAGCAACACCAGTGATGGCACATTCCTGGAGGGCACGCTGCATTCGGGCGATCGCCGTGGGACGGTCTGGTCCCCACACAATCAACTTGCCAATCAAGGAATCATAGTAAGGCGGAATTTCATAGTCCGTATAAACGTGGGAATCAATGCGTACCCCTGGACCGCCAGGGGGTAAATAGGCACTAATTCGTCCGGGATTTGGGCGGAAATTATGTTCTGGGTCTTCTGCATTGATGCGGCATTCGATCGCATGTCCTCTTAATTGAATGTCTTTCTGCTCAAACGACAATTTCTCTCCTTGGGCAACTCGCAATTGTTCCGCAATCAAGTCCAGTCCCGTAATCATTTCAGTCACGGGGTGCTCCACTTGGATGCGGGTATTCATCTCCATAAAATAAAAGTCGCCGGACGCGTCCAGCAAAAATTCAACCGTTCCAACCCCTACATAACCAATAGACGCTGCGGCTCTGACCGCAGCATCTCCCATTTTTTGGCGCAGTTCAGGCGTTAGAACCGCACTGGGGGCCTCTTCTAAGAGCTTTTGGTGGCGGCGCTGAATCGAACAATCCCGTTCGCCCAGATGCACCACATTGCCATAATCGTCTGCCAGGACTTGAAACTCAATGTGACGGGGTTTTCAATAAATTTTTCTAAATAAACCCCACCATTGCCAAAGGCAGCTTCCGCCTCACCTTGGGCTGCCATAAATAATTTGCCCAAATCATTGGGGTCGTGGACAAATCGCATCCCTCTGCCCCCACCCCCTGCGGTGGCTTTAATCATCAGAGGAAAGCCTATTTCCGGGAGAGTTCTTGGGCCATTGCCTCATCCGCAACCAACCCATCACTGCCCGGTACAGTGGGGACACCTGCTTCTTGCATGGTGCGCTTGGCTGTGGATTTGTCTCCCATCAAGCGCATAGATTCAGGGGAAGGGCCAATAAAATGAATTTGATGGTCCGCACAAATTTCAGCAAACTTTGCATTCTCAGACAAAAAGCCGTATCCCGGATGAATGGCGGTTGCATTGCGGGTTAAAGCAGCAGAAATAATATTGGGAATGCTGAGATAACTTTTGCTGCTGGGAGGCTCACCGATACACACTGCTTCATCCGCCAACTGAACATGGAGGGCGCTTTGGTCCACGGTGGAATGAACCGCAACCGTAGCAATCCCCAATTCTTGACAGGTTCGCAGAATTCTAAGGGCAATTTCACCCCGATTGGCGATCAAGATTTTAGAAAAACGCATGTTTTAGGTGGCGCTGGAGAGCAGATGATGACGCCGAGGGTAGAAAATCACACCCCAGTCAATCGTCGATCCTAGCATGTTGTCAGGGCCACCTAATCTATGCCCTATGGCATTTAAGGGTTGGCAGGAAACTCACTAGGGTCTGCTTGCGTTTCGGTGGGTGCATCAACGGGTGGTGATTCAGTTGTGTTGGCTGGAGGCTCGGGGGAAGGAGTCTCCTCGGGAGGTGTGCCAGTTTGCTCGGAAAGCGGCGCAGGTTCTGGTTCTGGAGGTTCATTGTCCGTAGGACGCTCGCTGTCCGTAGAAGGTGCGGGACGATTGGCATTTTCAATTTGGCGTCGTTGGTCTGCCCAGCTTGCAATCCGCGATTGTGCTTCTTCGTAAAGGGCTCGGCTGGGGCCAATATTGGAGGCTCTAGAAATTGCCTCAGATAAACGCCCTTCATTAGCAAGTGCTTCTGCCTCGCTTAGGATTGGGCGATCTTCTACGGCTTGAATCTGGGCTACCCAGCCTCCAATGGCAGTTTGAGCATCGCGATATAGGGCTCGATCTGACTTTATTCTCCCAGCAAACTGAATAGCAGCATTCAAGTCACCTTTTTGGCCAATGCTAAGGCTTCATCCAAAATGGGTCGATCTTGAATTTTTTCTACCGTATCTGACCATTGAACGATTAATGCCTGTGCGGTCTCTCGCAAGGGTTGTCCAGAGAGCACTTTACTAGCTTCCTCAACAGCAGATTGAAGGCTTGCAATGGTGTCATCTACAGCCATCTGTTTGGCACGGGCAATAAACTGACGGTCGGGGAATGTGTTGATTTGTTTGTTCCAGAATGCAATGAGGGTCTGAGCTTCAACTCTGCGCGGTTGATTGGGCGTCACGAGATTGGCTTGGTCAATGGCAGCATGGTACCCTGACATCCGATCGAGTCCGGCGAACCATTTTGCAACAGCCAGTTGTCCCCAGTTTTGGACCTGACCTTCCCATTTTTGCTGTCGATCGCGGTTTTGTTCGGAGACGGTTGTACTGGGATCGATTTGGGTGGAGAGGGCATAGGCTTGAAGCGCAGACCACAATGTTCCATCCTTGGGCAATGTTTCAGCCCGACTGATTTGGAGATAGGCGGATGCTTCCTTGGCTACTTTTGAAGTGGGAGGTACCTTTTGGGCAGCTTCAATCGCACTTTGATAATCGCCATTGGCCTGAGCGGCTTTCGCTCGATCGACGAGCTTCTGGCTCCACTCATCAATTTTTTCGGTAACCCGTTTGCGGGCCAATCGTTTTGGATCGATTTGACTGACCAGTTGAATGGCTTGAGCCATGTCCTCGGGCGCGCCTGAATTGGCAAATTCTTGGGCGCTGTTAATTTTAGAGAAGGCTTCTTGCTCAATGGAAATTTCTTTGACAATTTTATCGGCTCTATTTTGCCAATAATCGCTGTTTAACTGCACTAGATTGCGAACTTCTTCGGTGGCTTTGCCCCAGTCTTGATTTTGAATGGCATCTCTTGCTTTTTGAAAAATGGCTTCGCCGTCTTTCCAGTTGCCTTGCCAATCTTGAATCATGGCTTGAGCATCAGGATGGACCACACTCGTTTTGGGAACCATTTGGGCTAAGGCGACACCCTTTTTGAGATCGCCGGCTTCTACTTTTTGACGGGCTACCAGTAATAAAGACCGCGACCAACGATCGGATAACTGACGGGATTGTTCGAAGACTGGGTTTTGTTCGGAGATGGAACCTGCAAGCTCCAATGCATCGGAGAGAGAGGCTTCATCGCCTTTGCGAGCGGCTCGATCCGCACAATAAAGCTGTCCTGAGTCTGATAGGGTGGCCCTGAATAATTTCCCGCAGTTGGGAGTGGGGGGTAAGTTTGTCAGCCATTGAAATGCGATCGCACCCGTCACTCCCGCTGCACCCAAGATTACCAGCCAAAATAATTGTTTTGCACGGTCTGGCGACAGCGTTAGCAAGAAATTCTGGGCAGAGGCAAAAGCCGCTCGAGCCTTTGAATTGGGTTTCTGTGCAGTTTTGTTTTGGGGGACAACAGGATCGGTTTCAGCCTCTAGTACTGGCTTAGAATCGGGAGCTGAAGAGGGGTCTTGGGTTGACATTTGAAAATCTGAAGGCACAGTGTTCGAGAAATCAAAGTTTGAGGCTTATTTGTATCGAGGGAATGACTTTTTAGATTAGTTGTTTGGTTTTATCTTAGGGCTTTCGGTTCGCGATCGCAAAATATAGATTGACCTTCAAACTATAAAGGTGCGTGGCGTTAGAACACGCCACACACCTTTAAAAGTACAAACATTGACTTTTGAATCTTTAATTCACAATTAAAAGGATAACTGGGATTAGCCTTGAGCGGCTTGATTCGCCAATTCTACAACCGAGGCAAACCCTTCTGGGTGCATGACGGCCAATTGAGCCAACATTTTGCGATTGAGTTGTACGTCGGCTTTTTTGAGATTTCCAATGAGTTGGCTGTAGCTCATGCCATGTTGGCGAGAGGCCGCGTTAATACGGGCAATCCAAAGACGGCGAAAATCCCGCTTGCGTTTGCGGCGATCGCGATAAGCGTTCCGCAAAGCCTTCATAACCTGTTGATTAGCCGTGCGGAAAAGGCGAGAGTGAGACCCCCTGAACCCCTTTGCCAGCTTGAGAACTTTGTTGCGGCGTTTGCGAGCAACATTACCGCGTTTGACCCGTGTCATGTCTTCGTCCTTATTTCCAGTTGATTGATTATGCGTAGGGCATCATAAGCCGCACATTTTCAGCATCGCGCTCATCTACCACGGCCTTCTGAGACAACCGAGTCTTACGATTCGTGGTCTTGTGTTCCAGAATGTGATTTTTGAATGCCTTGCGACGCATGAATTTGCCACTCCCACTGCGCTTAAATCGCTTTGCAGCAGACCGTCGCGTTTTTAACTTAGGCATGATGTTTAGCTATTAGACACAATCGTTAATCATATTACTAAGTCTGGCAAAGTTGCAAGATCCGCACTTTAAAATCCTTAACAAGACCCGAGACCTTCATAAAATCGGGGATGAAAGCCTTGTCTCATGCGAAAATAGCCACGAGTATATGAGTTCATGACGTCTGTTTAAATAATCCGAGATCGACTCTTGTGTAAATTTGGGAATCTTAGATCTAACAACTGGCTTAGATTAGAAAGGATGAATCAAAAGTGGACGCTGAACTTACAGTAATGACAAGGTTTTGTCAGGACTTGAAGCGCATTCAACTCATACAGGGCTCTGGCAAATTTGTCGTTCAAGTTCTAACGGGTTCAGCGCAAAGTTGGGACATTTACTTTTATATGGGTCGTATTGTCTGGGCCACAGGCAAAAAGCACCGCATTAGAAGATGGTTGAGAGCATTAAAACAACATTGCCCTGCAATGTTGAATGAAGAATGGGCTCGCAAAATCTCAGATCGAATGACGGAACAGAATTCCAATGGGTATTGGGAAGTTCAAGTGCTGGACGATGCGGTTCAATCTGGGATTATGAGCCTTGCCCAAGCAAAAGCAATTGTCAATAATTACGTTCAAGAAGCCGCATTTCATGCGATCGACCACAATAAACTTCAGTGTGAGTGGCAAACTCAAAAAGACTTGCCCCAACAGTTTTTATGGTTAGATGTGGATCATGTCTTAAATCAGGCCAGTCAATTTTGCAATCAGTGGCGCGGTGCTATTTCAGATAAAGTCAAGGATACTTCCCTAGATCTTTCCCCAAACCGAGCCCCCATCATTCAAAATCCAGCGGCTTTGCAGCAGAAAGTGTCTCCCGCAACCCATCAAATTTTGACCAAGTTACTCAACGGTCAGAATACGTTTTGGGATGTGTCTTTGGCCATGCAAAGGCCCATGGTACAAGTGGTACATTCCTTGTTGCCTTTAATTTATGACTCCGTGATTGGGTTACAAGAAGTTCCCGATTTGGTCTTTCCCACTCAACGGGCTAGAATACCGCAGTCCGCCACGCAGCCGTCCAAAGCGGTTGCGGCTCCAGTCAGTAAAGGTTTGATTGCTTGTATTGATGATAGTCCGGTGATTGGTAAGGAGCTAGAGGCCATTCTGAGCCCCTTAGGCTATGAGGTGTTAAGTATCATCGATCCTTTACAAAGTATTAGTATACTCATCCAAAAAAAGCCAAAGCTGATATTTTTGGATCTGATCATGCCCAATACCAATGGTTATGAGCTTTGTTCTTTCTTCCGTAAGAGTGCAGCTTTTAAAGATATCCCGATTGTGATGTTGACGGGCCACGATGGCGTGATCGATCGTCTGCGTGCCAAGGTTGCTGGAAGTACTGATTTTCTGGGCAAGCCACCGGAAGCAGAGAAGGTTCAACAAGTCGTACAACGGCTGTTGGGAGAGGGCTTTGCCGATGACAATTCTACCCAGCCGAATGCAGATCGTATGTCTCTACATACGGCGTCTTAAAAGGATATTTTTGGGAATACTAAGGCAATACAAAGCTCAAACCCCCGCTCCTTTCATTATCTTTCCCCCTCACTTGTTCTGTAATCCCCCCTTTGCCCCTAGGAGATCGTTCCAATGACCACTGTTTTGATTGTTGAAGATACCATGACGGAAGCTGCCATTATTGGTGGCACGTTGAGAGCCGCTGGGTTTGAGACGGTAGAGGCGACCAGCAGCGAGGACGCTAAGGTCAAGCTCGGCCAGCGCAAACCAGATCTGATTGTTTTAGATGTTGTGTTACCCGGAGAAAGCGGTTTTGAATTTTGCCGAGACCTGAAGGATAAGCCGGAAACTACAGGTATTCCGATTGTGATGTGCTCGACTAAAGATAGTGAAATGGATAAGTTTTGGGGCATGAAACAGGGTGCATCCGCTTATTTGACAAAGCCCGTTGTGCCTGATGAATTGGTCCGCACTGTCAAGCTTCTGACAAAAGGCTAAACGCTATGGTTACTCCTGCTGTCCAGTCACAACAAGATCTCCGTCAGTTTTTGTGTTTTCAACTGCCAGGGGGAACTCTGGCAATGCTACCCACACAGCAATTGGTTGAAATTGCAAATTTGAGCCTGTAGCCAAATTGTCCCGATTCCAGATATCTCTCCTTCTATGTTGGGAGTTTGTAACTGGCGGGGTGAGGTTTTGTGGCTGGCCGATTTAGGTCATTGCTTAGGCTTTGAGCCGCTCTATACTCAAAGCCTGAGAAAGGGTCAGGTCAATACGATTATTGTCCACAATAACGGACAAACCCTAGGACTGGGGGTGGAGCAGGTGAATGAAATGCTCTGGTGCGATCGCGCCCAAATTCAACCCGCTCCCATGCAACATCT
>JAAURS010000275.1 GCA_012032135.1 Acaryochloridaceae cyanobacterium RU_4_10
AAATTCATCATGAAGAAGCTAGGGCAACAAGAGGCAGCCAGATTCATCCTGTAAATAGAAGCTGAAGGAGTGCACTCTAAGGTGTCGTCTCAATTCAGCTTCAGCAGGCAATTTGGAGAGTTTAGATAATTATTACAATTATGGATACAGGGCGTTAACTGGATCAAAAATATTAGCGCTACTAATATTGGAATCAATCACTCTAATCATTGAGCTTGGGAAACACTTGGTTGAACTATAGCACACGCTATCCCAATCAAATGTGTATCACAAACCACAAGGAATCAAAAAATCTGAGGAATTTTCCTTAGAAGTATAAGCCTAGCATAGATCGTCTAAGAGACTAATAGTCACTGACACTAATCCAAATAACCATTTTCTCGGGCATGTAAAACCCAATCTCACTTCGCGCTATCTCTTTCTGGTAGGAGCTTGCAATCGATATCAACCTTGACTGAGTTGTACCAGAAATTTAAAAGTATTTATCTCAAACTAATATCTGATTCGATCTCTTTATGTCCGCAAGCGAAACTCTAATCTCTTTGCATACAAAGGGATAGGCGTATCGACACCCAGAAAAGGTCTAAAATTCTTCCCATCTCATGGCATCCCTGCTAGGCTAAAAAGAAAATTCTAAACTATAGCAACTATAAAAATTTGAGGTCGGCACATTTTTTGCGATCGCCTCACAATTTCCTCATATTCTGTCTGTAGCATTACGGGACGATTTGATTTTTTGGGACAGGAACCTTAAAAAATCTGAACTCCGTTAGGATTGACCTTTGGTTAGGGATCGAACATGCCAGGAAAACGAAGTAATCGTAGCAAAATACACAATTTTCTGTGTCCTTCTTGTCAATGCCGTCTTTGGCGATTGGGAAATACAAAGCATCATCTTTTTTATACTGGGGTCAGTGAGATTAAGCAGAATTTGCAAATCTCGAAGAAGAAAGCAGACATGATATCGAGGCAAGGTGCCTATGTCGATCCCACCCAATGGATCGAGGAGTTTTTTTGCTCCCAACATGGCAAGATGTGGTTGTTGGTCTCTAAAACCGCTAACGATCGGCTCATATCTAAACCTGCCACGCCATCAGACTGGCAGCGTTCGACGGGAACCCTTCGTCCCGAACTTTCTAACCCGACCGTGAGCGAATATACCCAACGCATGAGCCGTCGTGCAGATATTCGCTTGCGCCCTTAAAATTCCGTACCTATTATCCAAATCGCAAGTGCGATCGCAACCCACAGGATAAAACTATTTCGCATCAGTCGCAGGGCGTAGTGGATCAGTTCTGGGGTAATCGTCCGTTGCGGTTTGCCCAAAAATGGTTTGAGCTTGAGCACTCCCCGATAGGTGTTCAGTCCACCCAGTTGAACGTCCAAAATTGCTGCATAGGCACATTCACTCCAACCGGAGTTTGGGCTTGGATCTTTCACCGCATCGTGTTGGCAGAGTTTCCAAACCTTAGGCAGTTTGCCGGAAATCATCCCTAAAGTCATTACATTGAGCCGACAGGGTAGCCAGGTTAAAACATCATCCAAATGGGCGCTGAACCAACCGATATGCACGTACGGCTCATCCCGATAGCCCACCATTGAGTCAAGGGTGCTAGTAGCTTTGTAGGCGATCGCAAAAGGAGCAGGTCCGATTGTAGGAAGTGCAAGACCCAGGATTGCATAAAATAACGGAGCCATCACACCATCCGTAGTATTCTCAGCGACCGTTTCTAGAACCGCTCGTAAAATTTCTGATTTTGTCAGGTCTTCCGTATCTCGGCCTACATATTGACTCAGTTTTGTTCTGGATAGTTCAGTATTTTCTTCCTGAAGTGGAGCGAGCACATCTTCAGCCGCATCTCTGAGACTGCGGCCTGCAAAGCAACTGGCCAAAAGTGTAACTTCTACTACCCATCCTAAGGGTTTCCATAATAAGTAAGCCCCTCTGATTCCGGCCCAAACCAAGACAGCACTCCCTAAGACTAGGCCGAGTGCCAAAACAATTCCAGCAACCCGCAAAGCAAAAGGATGCTTGAGCCAGCGCCAGATCCACTTGCAGTAGAGATTGATGGCACATCCCATCACCCTGACGGGATGGGGCCAGCCCCAAGGATCTCCCAGTAAAAAATCAAGCACGGCTGCTGAGACCAGGATGCCAGGAGGACTTTGAACGATCGCAGCCAGAATTGATAAAAAATTCACCTTAAGCCCCAAGGATTTGACCAAGGACTTTGCGCGATCGCGGTCCATCTAGCTCCAGCATCAAGACGGATTGATAGGTTCCCAGACCTAATTTACCGCCGATAATTGGCAAAACCATGCTGGTATCTAGCAACATTGCCATCAGATGAGAGTGGGCATTAATGGGTTCGTTTTCAGGAACGTCGCGTAAATGCAGATCGTTGTGGAAATAGCGATTGCCGGAGGGGGCAAGTTTCTCTAAAAAAATCTGAATATCTTTCCAGAGCCGTTCTTCTGCTTCGTTGATAATCAGGGCGGTAGTGGTATGTTGGCCAACTAACGTTATTTGTCCCTGTTGAATTGCTTCCGTTTGAATCCAAGTTTGAATTCTAGGGGTTAGGTCAACAATTTGAAAATTTTCTTGGGTCTGAATCTCAAAGGTCTGATGGATGAATTGCATGGATTGCGATCGTAGAGCAGAACGTACGGAGTCGAGAATTAGTTTAACGTCATCTGGGAACCCCAGACCTCTTGCGGAATAAACGCGCGATCGCCTGGAATCTCCACGACAGGTTCTGTGAGCAAAAATTTGCCCGCCTCAATCCATTCCTTCAGTTCTAGAGCAACCTGACGGCCCAAGGCAATACTGGTTAAGGGTGCAACTCGAACCATTTTATTCTCAATTTTGACCTTGCCAGATTTCAGTTGGGCGTAGGTCACCAGACCAAACGTGGGCCGAACGCGGCGGGGAATTGAAAAATCGACAATTGGGGCAACCACTTCATCGTCTTTCACCGCACAAAGACGCACGACCTCCTCATCTAATACGGGTAGCGGTACACCTACTGCCAGCATCAAGGAAGGGCCGTACTGCTTAAAATAACAACCCCGCACCCACTTGGGGTTCATTTGCTTTGCATTGCCAATCAGGGCCAGCGTAGCGGCAGGACCGATGGGGGTTTCATTGGCCAAACGCTTCTGCAATGGAAAATGTTGCGTGCCTTCCCAGGTGACATAGCCAATCCCGCCCCCCAGTAAGATCCGAGTGCCCACCCCAATCAATCTCAAATGCGGGTCGTTCAACAGGGGAGATAATGCACCTGGATTGGAGTAAACCGCATTGCCCAAGTGCGGTTGTAACGGACCCAAGTAAGTGTAGAGCGGGCGATCGCCCCCATTGACGCCCACAATAAAGTTTTGATACAAGTTGCGGGGGTTAAACAAATAAAACTGATTGATGGTGTCCTTGGTAATGACCGTATCCAAGGTCGCACGGGGATAGCAATCTGTCCCTTGCCCCGTTGCCCGTAATTGGACGGGGTTTCCCGCAACCAAATCCTCAATGACATGACCGCCACCCCGTTCGCGAATCTCTTCACTATCGGCCATTTCAGACATTCCAGCAGGTTCCGCAGACTGCGACGCCCCTAGGTATAAATCCACCGCCCCAAAGCCGGAATAGGCCAATACCCCATCCAGCCAACATTGACGAATCTTAATGGGTGGATCCGTATGGCCCAAGTTCAAAATTGCCCCAGAAGACTCCATTGGCTCAAAGGTTCCGGTTGCAATGACATCAACCTCTTGGGCTGCCTGGGAAATTCCCACTTCCGCAACTCTCGCCTTTAACTGTTCGACGGTCCACGCCACAACGGAACCGTTTTGGATTTTGTCATTAATTTCGGCAATGGTACGCATGAATGCAAAAGCTAACGCCACCTTACAGTCTAGAGTGTTGAACGCTTCAGAAAACTTCGTAACGATCGCGTTTGTATAGTTGTATTAAGAAGTTTTATCCGCGTAAATGCTGACATACAGGTAGAGAGCATCCAGACAAGTTCAGTAATAACGCCATTTTGATTTTAATTTTTCTATTTGATGATAAAGGAGAAGTTCAATCGGACAAGCGAAAGGTAAAGAGTATGTTAACCAGTTTGTTGGCCGAAGCATTAGCCGTAACCGTTGACAATCTCAGCATGACCGCAACCATCTTGGCCTGTGCGGAAGAAGCTGCGGCAGAACTCAGCCCAGAGGCACAACAACGGCTCAATCTGGTTCATGTGGCATTATCTATGGCCCTCCAAGCAATGGAACATGAAGAGCTACAACAAATCATGGAACAATCAGATAATTACATCCCATCCTGGATGTCTTTGATCTAGGGTCTGAATTTATAGATGTTCCATAACCTAAAGTTAAATTCAAATGTCTTTCTGCGCGTAGCGTACTCTTTTCAGAGTATCTTACTGCTTATCTGGAAAGCGCAGGATTGAGTAGTTTAACGATGGGCGGACATAAGCGAATTGGAATCTTAACCAGCGGTGGAGATTGTGCGGGACTCAATCCAGTTATACGGGCTGTGGTTCAACGAGCCGTTGGAACCTATGGCTGGGAGGTCTTAGGGATTCGGCAGGCAACTTTAGGGTTGATGGCCAATCCGGCCAATGTATGGCCGCTGGATCCAAAGACGGTGAATTCTTGGTTGACGGTGGGGGGCACAATGCTCGGCACTACGAATACCGGAAATCCGTTTGCCTTTCCAATGTCGGATGGGACATTGCGCGATCGCTCTGAGGACATCATTCAGGGGTATCACCAACTGGGATTGGATGCCATCATCGGCATCGGTGGCGATGGCAGTATGGCCATTCTGCGACAGTTGGCGCAACAAGGAGGCTGGAATTTAGTTGGCATTCCCAAGACAATTGACAACGATGTGGGGATCACGGAGCGCTCCATTGGCTTTGATACTGCTGTCAATATCGCCACTGAAGCCCTCGATCGGCTTCAGTTTACGGCTGCCAGTCATAGCCGAGTGATGATTTTGGAGGTAATGGGCCGGGATGCGGGTCATATTGCCATTAGTGCTGGGATTGCAGGTGGTGCAGATATCATTCTGATTCCAGAAATTCCCTATTCTATGGAAAAAATCTGTAACAAGCTCCAAGGCTGGCAACGACGGGGGAAAAACTACGCCCTGATTGTAACTGCTGAGGCTGCTCGAACCCAGGATGGGGAAGCCGTTACGAGCATTAATGCTCTAGGCCAATGTCGTTTGGGTGGAGTTGGGCAAGACATTGCCGATCAAATCTGCAACCGCAATATTGCTGAGACACGGGTAACAGTATTGGGTCACATTCAGCGAGGAGGGATGCCTTCACCGCTCGATCGTTTGATTGCCTCAGCCTTTGGTGTGGCAGCAGTGGATCTGATTGCTCAAGGCAAGTATGACCACCTTGTGACTTGGCAGAAACGTCAAGTGGTAAGCGTTCCCATCACAGAAGCGATCTCTCAGTACGGAACTGTGGACCCAGATGGAACGTTGGTCAGAACGGCTCGTGGTTTGGGTATCTATTTAGGTGACTGAAAATTAGACGGGATCGGGGGGATTGCAGACTATATTAAAGCTCACATCCTGTACGGTGTGAGCTTTTGTTTGCCAACTCTTTATAGTATTAGGGGACAGTAGTGGATGTTATGGCAATCAACGGAGAGGCGTTATGACTGAACCAATCCCTTCAAAATTTGCAGTTTGGTTAACGCCCGCTCCCAGCGATCGCAGATGGATCTCGAAGGTCATTCAAGATTTTGCTGCTGAGTACAACGCACCGATCTTTGAACCCCATGTCACCGTCTACAGTGGAGTCTATGGTCCTGAAGAGGGATTGGAAAACATTGTGACAACAGCCACATCATCCTTAAGTCCCTTCACGCTACAGGTTACGGGGCTTAACTATACTAAGGAGTTTCTAAAAACTGGGTTTATTGTCTTTGCCCCTAGCGATCGTCTGATTCAGCTTTCCAAAGACATTCACGATCGCTTGCAAACACCGATGGAGTATACCCTTGACCCCCACTTGAGTTTAATTTACAAGGATATCCCGCTCGACCAAAAACGAACGGCCATGCTGCGGTTTATCGTATCGATCGCAACCGTGACATTTGATACGGTCAAAATCATGACTCCCAGCGACAAAGGCTGGGATGATGTTCTGAGCTGGACAGAACTCTATCGCCAGACTTTGAACCGCTAGAGTGGGTTGGAAATTATTCTCCTACTTTTTTCAAGCGCCAGCCCGGTTTGACCACTTGACGCACCCGACCAATGACCAATGCATCATCACCCACGTCTTCTGTCACCGCCGATCCTGCTGCGATGTTAATGTCTGCACCCAAGGTTAAAGGTGCAACTAAGACGCTGTTCGCGCCAGTTTTTGTGCGATCGCCAATGACGGTTTTATGTTTATTGACGCCATCATAATTTGCCGTGATGGTTCCAGCACCAATGTTAACGTTTTGTCCGGCAGTGGTATCGCCCAAGTAAGACAGGTGCGCGACGTTGGTGCGATCGCCAAGCTTAGTCTTTTTAAGTTCTACAAAATTCCCAACCCGACAGCCATTCACCTACCACC
>JAAURS010000276.1 GCA_012032135.1 Acaryochloridaceae cyanobacterium RU_4_10
TCATCATGACCGCATGGGGCAGCGATCGCCCGCCAGGGTCAACAGTTCCAAGGCATTGTCAAAAATTGTCGAGTCGCTGCCGTCAATGTTGATGACGGGCTTGATCTTTTGCATGTCATCGCCGAACAGATCTGACTCAAACATCGACTGCCGCGCGATCGTCCAGTTGATGTTGCCGCGCATGGTGTTGATTTCACCATTGTGGGCGATGTAGCGGTACGGGTGCGATCGTTCCCAGCTTGGAAAGGTGTTGGTGCTGAAGCGGGAGTGGACTAAGGCTAGGGCGCTCTCCATATCGGGATCGTGGAGGTCGGGGTAATACTCACCCACCTGAAGCGGCATGAGCATTCCTTTGTACACCATCGTCCGGCAGGAGATGCTAGAGGGGTACCAGTAGGGATCGATCTGGGTCGCTCGAATGGCGTTGTGGGACAGTTTGCGGATGATGTAGAGTTTCCGCTCAAAGTCTAGGTCGTCTTTGAGATTGGGCGATCTTGCAATGAACACTTGCCGCATGAACGGTTCGCTGGCTTTTGCGGTATTGCCGATGGGTGCGTTGTGGGTGGGCACGTCCCGCCAACCCAACACTTTCAGCCCTTCTTGAGCCACGACGGTTTCAAACGCCTGTTGTCCCTGGGCGCGCGCGGCGGGGTCTGGAGAGCAATAGACCATGCCAACGCCGTATTGTCCCGCCTCTGGCAGTTCGATGTTTTCAGTGGCGGCCACTTTTTTCAAAAACTTATGAGGCACCTGCATCAGAATGCCCGCACCATCTCCCGTATTGGTTTCGCAACCACAGGCCCCGCGATGGTCCAGGTTCACTAATATGGTGAGCGCTTGCTCGACGATCTCGTGGGACTTTTGCCCTTTCATGTGTACGATAAACCCTACACCGCAGGCATCATGCTCAAACTGCGGATCGTACAAACCTTGTTTGGGGGGCAGTCCGTTGCTGTTCATTATTTGTGGCCTCAAAGTGGCAGAAAGGGTTCTTATAAAGAGTGGGAGCGATCGAAGCGGTTTGGGTTGGCACAAGCTAGATGTGGAAGACCTGAAACGATCTTCACAATCCCCCGATATTGACAATACCGCTTATGCATCATATTCAATGTGCCACAAAAACATCTCGGTATCACGAGGTCCCTATGGGATTCGATGGGCTGGCACATCACAGGGCAGACGGATGGTTGAACTCAAATGGACGATCGATCGCCTTGAATCCGTGCCAAACAACAGAAATGTTATTGTTAAGAAACCTTCATTCCCTTTGAAGCTTATGTCAGAGTCCATCGCCTCCGACTTCGATATTGACATCAGCCAACTGATCACAGAAGACGACACTCCTGTGGATAATTTGCCCTCTGAAAAACAGCAACGGTTATTGACCGAGCCGCTTTACAGTCTCCCCTTTCACCCTCAAGATACAGATGTTTTTCTGGTTGCGGCTAATGTAGGTGTATTTTATTCAACTCATCGTCCCCCATTGGTTCCAGATGTTTTTTTGAGTTTAGGCGTGCAGATTGCGGATAATTTTTGGGAAAAGAAACATCGTTCTTATTTTGTTTGGGAATTTGGCAAACCTCCTGATGTGGTTATAGAAATCGTCTCCAATCGAGATGGAAACGAGCTTGGCAGTAAATTAATTGACTACGCAAATATGGCGGTCAAATATTACATCGTCTATGACCCTAGCGGACAACTCAGTCAGACGCCCTTACAAGTTTATGAATTGCGCGGTCGGTTTTACTCCGCAATGAACGCGACTTGGATCGATCAAGTTGGTTTGGGTGTCACCCTTTGGCGAGGGACGTTTGAAGGGAAAGAAGATGAATGGTTACGCTGGTGCGATCGCGACGGGAATGTAATCCCCACAGGTGCAGAAAAAGCACAACAAGAGCACCAACGTGCCGAACAAGAACATCAACGTGCTGACCAAGCCCAAGCTCAGCTTGAGCAAGAACGGCGGCGGACGGAACAACTGGCAGAGCAACTTCGGGCGTTGGGAATTGACCCCAATTTGGACTAGTGCGATCGCAACTTGGATTACGCGAACAAACAAGACTGCCTTCGGGCTTGAATCAATAGTTTTTGATAGTCCCGTCCAGACAACGTATAAGCCCCAAACCGTTCCAAATGCGGATTCATAAGCTGCGCGTCAAACATCAGAAACCCCCGCGATCGCAGATGTTCCACTAACTTCACCATCGCCACCTTAGACCCCTCAGGAATGGCATAAAACATAGACTCGCCAATAAACATTCCACCGATACTGAGCCCTAAAATACCGCCCGCTAGTTGACCCTCCTGCCAAGTCTCAAAACTATGCGCCCAGCCCGCCTTGTGGAGCGCCCAGTAAATTTCCTTCAATTCATCAGAAATCCAAGTTGATTCCCGATTCGCACAGCCCTCCACCACCGCCTCAAACTCTTGGTTAATCGCAACGCTAAAACGGTTTTGGTTGATATGGCGTCGGAGCGATCGCGGCACGTGAAAGCGATCGTCCAGCGGAATCAACGTACGTTCCCGGCTGTTATACCAAGCCAAATCTGACTCATTATCTTCGGCCATCAGGAAATATCCCTGACGGTAGCCATCCACAATGGCCTCAACATCAATCCACATAACACCATCCTTTGGCATGATTAGAAAGTGTTACTGCCCTCTAACGATGACATCATCTCAGCCAGATTACAAATCCACTTCGACTTGGACAGAAATTGTCCACCTTCTCCGCTGGCACAAACCTGAAGGTCGCTTAATCCTGATGATTCCCGCGCTATGGGCGATCGTGTTGGCCAGTAAAGGCAATCCGCCCGCCCCGTTGATTGCGATCGTCATCGCCGGAACGATCGCCACCAGTGCCGCAGGCTGCGTGGTCAACGATCTGTGGGATCGCAACATTGACCCCCAAGTGGAACGCACCCGCACCCGTCCCCTCGCCGCCAGAACCCTCACCCTTCAAGTGGGTGTCGTTGTAGCTGCCGTCGCCTTTGCTTGTGCCTTTGGTCTCTCGCTCTACCTCACTCCCTTAAGTTTTTGGCTGTGCGTTGCAGCAGTTCCCGTCATTGTGTTGTATCCAGGGGCCAAACGAGTTTTCCCCGTTCCGCAACTCGTGTTGTCCATTGCTTGGGGGTTTGCAGTCTTAATTAGCTGGAGCGCCGTTACAGGAACGTTAGGACTTGGGGCTTGGTTATTGTGGGCGGCAACGGTGTTGTGGACCCTCGGATTTGACACCATCTATGCCATGCCCGATCGCCCCGACGATAAACGGCTGGGGGTAAATTCCAGCGCCCTTTTTTTTGGAAAGTACGTGGAATGGGCGATCGCATTTTTTCTGGTTGGTACGGTTACTGTCTTGGCAATTTTAGGCAATACGTTAAATTTACATTGGGGTTATTGGATTGCGTTGGTTGTTGCAGCTTTGTTTTGGATCCGAGAAATTTGGATACTGCGGCGATCGGCTCAACTCCCTAGTAAGATTTACGGCCAACTCTTCCGCGAAAATGTTTGGATTGGCTTTATATTGCTGGCGGGGATGGTGTTAGGTTATCGACTTTAATTGATTGATGGTGATTCCTATAAATCCCTGTATTTTAGTTTTTATCAAAGCGCCCTACCTTGGACAAGTCAAAACTCGCTTGGGCAAATTCATTGGAGATGCGGAAGCGGTCCAACTCTACCAATATTTCGTAGAAGATATCCTGACTACCGTAGATGCTTTGGATATCGATCGCTTAATCTTCTTTGCCCCTATGGATGGCTTGTCCGTGCTCCAGTCTTGGTTGGGTTCTCATCGGACTTATATACCTCAACAGGGAGAGAATCTAGGAGATCGCATGGCCCATGCCTTTCGCACCAGTTTTGAGTTGGGATATCAGCAAGTGTCGATCGTGGGGAGCGATAGTCCAGATTTACCCAATGATTATCTCTTAGAAGCTTTAGCAGCGCTGCAACAAGAGCGGGTGGTTATTGGCCCCAGCGAAGATGGCGGCTACTATACCCTTGGTTTTACGCCCAAAACCTTTTGTCCAGAAGTGTTTCAAGACATGCCTTGGAGCACAGACCAGGTTTACCCGCTCACCCTTGAGACCCTCAAGCAGAAGGCCCATACCGTTCACATCCTGCCCACCTGGTTTGATATCGATACCCTAGAAGACTTATGGGCATTCCACAATCGCCATTTGCTCGAGTCACCGTCAAGCCAAAGCCTTTCCTATCTTCGCGATCGCACCCATGTCTTTTTCCAACCTCTCGTAGGGGCGCAATGCATTGCGCCCTGTCAGAGTGCGCTGGACCCAACTCGAAAGCCAGACCCCGATCTTTCCATCATCATTCCCGTCCTCTACGAAGCCAAACGGATTCAGACCTGTCTCGCGAACCTAGCGAACCTTGCAGGGAACATAAACCTTGAGATGATCGTGGTCGATGGCGATCCCGAAGAAAGCACCTTGAAACACTTACCCTTCCAATATCCTCATATGCTTAAAGGCATTCAGTCTCCTCAAGGAAGAGGAACGCAAATGAATGCCGGAGCAAAAATCGCCCAAGGAACAATATTGCTCTTTCTTCACGCCGATACAGATTTACCCGATCGCGCCCTTCAGGAAATCCTGCACGCCTGCACACAAAATTCTTGCGCGGGTGGAGCATTTGACTTGGCGATCGCGTCTCCGCGATGGTCCCTCAAACTAATTGGTAAAGTAGCCTCTTGGCGATCGCGCCTGACCCGCATTCCCTATGGAGATCAGGCTATTTTTATTCGTAAAAATGTATTCGAGCAAATCCAAGGCTATCCAGATATCCCCCTCATGGAAGACGTCGCTTTAATGCAGCGACTTAAACAGCAGGGCTATTCCATCCACATCCTGGGCAAGACCGTCAGAGCCTCTGCCCGACGCTGGGAAAAAGAAGGGATTGTGCGCTGTACCCTTAGGAACTGGTCTCTTATTTTGCTGTACTCCTTAGGGATTGCTCCTGAAACCCTCGCTCGTTGGTACAGACCGACGCCGAAAAGAACTTCAAGGTAAAAAATCTGAGTTTAGAATCTCGGCAACGGTGTAGGGACAAGTCTCAGGAAAGGTTGAGATGGGCAGATCGGTTTCATCAGCGGCTAATAGTCTTGCCTTGACATAACAAGGCTCAAAGATTTCCAAAGCATAGTTTCTGAGACTAGGACTATCTTCTAGGATTTCTTCAATGCGCTGGCGATGCTCTCTTAGGGTATAACGCCATGAATTTGTGCGCTTCTCGGGCTGAAACTGCCACTTCAACAGATGCATCACTAACACTCTGAGGTTGCTATAGAGTGCCTGACGTTGGCTCTTGCCCAAGTCCTCAACCTCTTCAATTAAGTTTTCAAAATCCAATCGATCTAACTGACGCGATCGCAACAGCTCAACAGTTTGTTCGGCCCATGCAACAAAGTCAGTGTGATAGAGCGTTTGTTTCAACTGTGTTGTCATGGGCTGCCTACTTGCCTAAACCGTTTCCTCAACGGACTCTTGCATTTGGGGTTGGAACTGGAATAACGAATAGACCACATTCCGACGAATGGCCGTCATCATTTCCAAAAACATCTCAAACCCTTCTTTCTTGTACTCCACCAGCGGGTCTTGCTGACCGTAACCCCGTAGACCCACCGATTCTCGCAAGGCTTCCATTTGCTGTAAATGTTCGCGCCAGAGGGTATCAATTTGCTGCAAAATAAAGAATCGTTCCGCATCCCGCATTAAATCGGGCCGCAACTGCTCAATTTCAGCTTCTTTCTTTTCATAAGCCGTCCGTACCTGCTCGTGCAAAAACATTTGCATTTCCGGCACGGCCAAATCTTCAAAATGCTCCGGTTGGAGGTCCTCTAAGAGATACACAAACTCCTTAGACTTTGCCACCATATCCGTCAGATTCCATTCTTCCGAGGGCAGTTCAGGATTGACGTAAGCTTGGACAATATCATCCATTGTCTGCTCGGCATACTCAATCACCCGATTTTTCAGGTCTTGCCCTTCCAAAACCCGACGGCGCTCGGCGTAAATGGCTCGCCGTTGGTTGTTCATAACCTCGTCATATTCAAAGACCTGTTTGCGGATGTCGTAATAGTACGTTTCAACTTTCCGTTGGGCATTCTCCAGACTGCGGGTTAAAATGCCGGATTCGATCGGCATATCTTCCTCAACGCGGAACGCATTCATCAATCCCGCAACCCGTTCCCCACCAAAAATGCGGAGTAAATTATCGTCCAAGCTCAGGAAAAATCGCGTACTGCCAGGGTCGCCCTGACGTGCCGCACGCCCCCGCAACTGGTTATCCACCCGACGTGACTCATGCCGCTCTGTCCCAATGACGTGGAGGCCACCTAATTCCACCACTTCATTGTGTTCGCGACCTGTAAAAGCCTCATATTCATTACGAACTTGATTGTACGCATCCCTGAGTTTCTGAACACTGCATCATCGGTGGGGGCTTTT
>JAAURS010000277.1 GCA_012032135.1 Acaryochloridaceae cyanobacterium RU_4_10
CTGCGATCGCAGCTTTTACCCACCCCTGGCTCTCCAATCAAAACGGGATTATTTTTGGTGCGGCGGGAGAGCACCTGAATCACCCGTCGAATTTCTTCATCGCGGCCAATGACGGGGTCTAGTTTGCCTTCTTGGGCTTGAGCGGTGAGGTCGCGCCCGTATTTTTCTAGGGCGTTGTAGCGGGATTCGGAGTCTTGATCTACGACCTTTTGGGTGCCGCGCGTTTTCTGGATGGTTTCTTCAATCAGTCCCCCATCCAGTCCGACGCTCCGCAACAAGTTTTTGCCAACCCGTTTGTCTTCGGCAAAGGCCAGCAAAAAATGATCCACGGAAATAAAGCGATCGCCCCGTTCTTCGCGGACGGCGTCGGCTTTATCTAGCATCTGGTCTAGTCCGCGCCCTAGGTAAATATTGGTGGTGTCAGCCATGACGCTGGGTTGTCGCCGCACGTAATCAGTGAGGCGCTTGAGGAGTGCGGCGGGGTCGGCTCCAGCGCGTTCCAGGATGAGGTTGACGGTTTCGTCTTCTTCAAACAAGGCGATCGCGAGGTGTTCGACTTCGAGTTGCTGGTTGCGATATTTACGGGCAACTTCTTGCGATTTAACAATGGCTTCCCAAGCCTTATCTGTAAATTTGCCTGGGTCGGTGGGCTGCATGGGGGCTTCAAACTCTAGATCTAGCGTGGATTGTAAGGTCTAGTATAACAATCTATGTTTACCCATCTCAGGATGAGGGCAACATCGCCTCAATGTGGGTCTAGGCTAAAATATGGGCAGGATTCAGTGTTCTGTGAGGGACCATGCGATCGATTGAGCAATTGACAACCGAAATTCTGTCTCTACCCAGCGCATCAAGGGCTATCCTGGCGGAAAAGCTAGTGGAGAGTTTGGAGTTTGACACAGACTCAACGCTTCAGGCAACTTGGGTCAGTGAAGCCAAAAGACGCAGAGATGAGGTGTGGAATGGTACGGTAACGCCGATTCCTGGAGATGAAGCTTTAGCTGAGGTGAGGCGATTGCTTGAGTAATGTAAGTATGTGTTTCACCCAGACACTCTCACAGAATATGCTGAGGCGGTTCAATATTATGATGCAGCGCAACGAGCTAAGGTAGCGCAAGGATTTATCAATGCGGTTGAGGATGCAGTTTCTCGAATTCGAGAATCTCCTGAGCGTTATGCTGCGATCGATGAGGATGTCCGAAAATGCATGACACGGAAGTTTCCATACGGCATTCTCTACATTATTGAACAAGACTACATTCTCATTCTGGCGGTTATGCACTGTAGCCGCAAACCTGGATACTGGAAAAATCGTCTCTAGCGTTGATCTATAGAGCGACAACATGAGTTTGAGCTTGAACATTAGGCTGTGAGTTTGCAACAATGCGAATTTCGACATTGCTGCCCAATGCATTTAGAAATCTAAACAGGCGTTCTGTAGAGAAGCCTGATAATTTTCCGCGCATCAATGCTGAAACTTTTGGTTGATCGATACCTAAAAGCTCTGCTGCTTCAGATTGGGTCAGTTGACGGGCTGAAATCAGCGTACCAATTTGCTCGGCAAGCTGTGCTTTAAGCAATAGCTCATCTGGGTTGGGTAGACCTAAATCCGCAAAGATATTACCGTTGCTGGGGTGTACCTGCATTTCAATTTCAATACTTACGGACAACATCCTGCGGCTGGGCAACGGCTTCTCAAGCATTATCGGAAACTTGCCTGGGTTGGCGGGCTGCATGGGGCGTTATGGGTGGACGCCTATCCGGCTACATAACCTATATAGGTGGGTTAAACCTGGCTATATAAACAAATCTACAATACAGATGGACAAGTATTGGTTCCATATGCCAAATTAGGGCTATGAACCGATGACTACATTCTGTCTTTTCAGTATATATTCTAACCACAGAGTGGTCTGAGAGTTCCTCTTTATGTCTTAGTGGAAGGATTTCCTAAAGATAGCAATATAATTATGCAAACTTGGAAGCTATTTGGAGTTGGATTGTTAATTTCTGTTTTGGTAAAGGGGTGTCCTAATACAGCGCAACAGTCCACAAGTCTTGTGGAAACACAACCTCTCCAAACTTCCAACACCCAAAGAGAATCTGGTTTAAGCCGCAAGACACCTTTATCTTTACGTAATCTACCTAGGATTTCTCCTGTTTCTCCACTGCTGTCCAAAGGTATTCAAGATTTTTCGTCTAGTTCAATAGCTAGAAATTGTCCTGATGAATCTGAGAAGTCTCAATCGATGTCTTCTCAAATCTCTGTTATGCCGCCTGTGGATAAAGACGTGGCAAGTCATGTAATCCAGCAGAAGCCAGAGACTGACTTTGATGTTTCCCGCATTCAGGCTAATGTGCCTGTTAACGATCTCTTTCATCAACAAGGTTTAAATAATCAGGGAGCAAATCAGCACACTGAAGTAAACGCTTTAGAGTTGCCCAAGGTTGAAACTGAACCGCGACCGCAACAGGAGAATAAATCAGAGTCTCTCTCCCAAGAATCACTTAATTCTGCATTAAGAAGCGATACCACTATATTCGCTAATGAAGAAAACCTTGCCCCACAGAACCAGCGTCTTTCTAGTCCAGTTGTTTCATTAAGTTCTGAAAGTGCTTCTGGGAAATGTAATTATCCGTGGGAACTAGATGCAGCAGGTAATCGTTGTGGAGATCGAGCTACGAGTGAGCGGCCAAATTCAAGTACAGACAGTGTAGTTGGTAGTTATTTTCCTCCAATTCGTAGTTACTCTATTCCGACTTCAAGTTACGGATCCATTTATGTCAAAGGCTACTTCCGCAGGGATGGAACCTATGTCCGGGGACATTCTCGAAGGAAACGCTAGAGTTTAAACTGACTGGTGTTGCAGCCAGCAAGATAACGAGTTGTTGAGCGGTGGATGAAAATTTAATGATTCTTAGATATTACCTGTTACCGCTCAGCTTAGTCGTTATTTCAGGTTGGTTTGACCCCAAAGAACTCAATTTCAAGTCAATGTCTACAAAAAGCGATCGCATCCGTTTGGCTTGAGGCTGCGATCGTTTGTCTGGGGCTGGATGGAGTGGAGAGGCGATCGTGTTTTGATTGGAAGGACAATCGCAGAATCAAGATCTATACATCGTCCTCTTCTAAAAGCACTTCCAAATCTCTCGCTCCATGCAATACCCGTAAAATATCTATGCTGTCATCCGTTATGCGGTAAAACACCAAAATGCTCCTAAAGCCTTTAATTGCATATTGTCGAACCTCAACCAACTGAGCGTGAGTAAAACCGCTCAACTTTCCAATCGCGGGCATATTCCCTAAAAATTGAAACGTCTCTTCCGCTGCTCTCAAAAAACGGTCAGACGCATCTAGACTATCTTTTGCAAGGTAGGTAGCCTGTTCAATCAAGTCCTGAATAACAATCGGACGTTTATTGACCTTAGCCATCGGTCAAATTTTGTTGTTGGGCAATCTTGCCTTGTACAGCCAGACGAATCTGCTCCCAATCTTGATTAGACATCGGCGTTGAAGCCCCAGATTCTAATCCTTCTAGCAAACGAGCTTCCAAATCTTCTTTAGCTCTACGTTTTTGGTCCTGACGAATCAACTCGCGAAAAAATTCACTTACGGTACCGTAGCTGCCCTTAGCAACCTGTTCGTCAACATAAACCTTGAGTGCTTCAGGCAATGAGATGTTAACAGTGCTCATAAAACAAGAATTGAACTATTTCCTAAGAATATCATGACAAATTTTGGCAAAATTTGCCAAGCCTTGTGACTCACCCACCGCCTCACGCGATTGCTCTGACCTGGCTTGCCTTTAGGACAAGGTGCTATTCACACCATTGAACTTAGTCGTTGTAGTAGATTGGGGTGACATTAGGAAACTCCATTTCAAAACAATTTCTACAAAGGCGATCGCATCCGTTTGGCTTGAGGCTGCGATCATGTTTGCTTGTGTTGGAGTAGGCGATCGTCTTTA
This sequence comes from Acaryochloridaceae cyanobacterium RU_4_10, assembly GCA_012032135.1. Lineage (GTDB taxonomy): Bacteria > Cyanobacteriota > Cyanobacteriia > Thermosynechococcales > Thermosynechococcaceae > JAAURS01. The sequence continues at coordinate 3,969 of JAAURS010000277.1, forward strand.
CGGCTCATTTGAATAAAGCGTTCGAGTTTGATGGTAATCTCTTGTCAAAAGTAGCAATTGCTTTCGGCATAGCAATTATGGCAAAACTCCCACCCAGCATCTCTGAGACAATTTGGAGATTAAAGCGACGATTAGCGGATGTTATCGACAATGCCAGAGCTGCCGAGTTTTTCTTGTTTCACACATTTGGTGAGACAGAAAGGACCATTGTTTATCTTAATGACTTGCAAAGCGTTGCAGAACAAGCGACTGAACGATTCTCCCAATTCTCAAGTCTACAAATTCGGATTTTGAATATTCAGCCTCACGTTTCAGAGGATATGCTAGAGCTAGTGAAACAGACCATAGACAATACCGAAGCCAGACTGCCAGCACTAGAGCAAAGTATTCAGGAAATCAGGACTGAGTGGGAGTTACGATGACAGACCAACCATTGATGCCAAATCCGTCCGTCGATCGGCACCTTTTAGGTAACCTGCGACGTGCCCGTCTGGAAATGGAGGAAGTCGGATTGCAATTTGATGAAGTGATTGCCAAATTTGATGAAGAAATTCGCCAGCAAAGGCTCAAACGTATTCAGAAATCTTTAAGCTTGGCTAACAAACAAACGCACAATCCTTAATTGCTCCATTTCTTGCATCAAGAAACTCAAATTCAAATCAAATTCTACCAATGCGATCGCATCGGTTTGGTTTGAGGCTGCGATCGTATTTCTGGGGCTAGATGGAGTGAAGAGGCGATCTTTGCTAATGTTTTGGCAAACCCTTGCGATAGATAAACTGTAGCAGCAACTTTGAGATAATCTGTTTGATGATGAGGGTTAAGACGACAAAGCCCTTTTTTCTCAGTAATAGCCCTCCTTTCACTTGAACATAAAACAAACCATCACAATTTACAAAGCAACCCAAAAGGGGAAGGGACAGAAGCTTGTAGAGCAAGGATTCGATCCTATTGATTTTCCCTACCAACCTCCAACTGCTGACGGCAAATGTTATTTTGCAGCGCCCAATAGCAGGAGACTAGCTGAAGAATACCATCGATATTACAAAGACGGAATCCTAGAAGTTACAATTGATTTAGACATCTACGATCAATTTTTCAAGCCCCTCGAAAGACTGTATCAAGGTGGAGAACAAATCGAATTATCCATTCCTCACGATCTATTTCCTATCCTCAATCAGTATCCTAGAGTCCTAAAACCGAGGTAATGAAATGAGCAATCAGTTCTGGAATCAAGTTAAATCAAAATACCAGTTGGGTTCATTGATTCATGGCAAAGTCGAACATCACGCACCCTTTGGAATCTTCGTAGACCTTGGTGATGATACAGTGCGGGGCATTATTCAGATCGTTGATTGCGTGGATAGTGGAGACATGACCTCAGAAATGTATCCAGACATTGGTTCACCGATAGGAGCAGTTGTGATCGGGTACACCGAAGACGATCGCAATCAAGTTTGGTTGAGCGTGAAGCCAAGCGTATTGCAAAAAGCCTTAGTTCACCTCAAAATTCCAGCAACAAGCGATCGGTAGTAAACAGAATCAATTTCTGCAAATGCGATCGCATCGGTCTGTCTTGAGACTGCGATCGTATTTTCTAATTTTAGACTACAGAGTTGCAACATACTGGATCAACTCCGGCAAGAACGCTTTAAAGTCGCGTTCTAATTGGCTGTAATGAGTATTTAAATCTTGAATGCCCTCATTGAGAAGATTAGCTCTTTTAATCCGTAGGGACATTCTCTGGAGAGCATAATCAATCCCACTCAGAGTTTGGTAGGAGCAGAGCCAATCTTGGCTAATGATTGCCGGAACTGCCTTTCGCAAACGTTCCGGCAAAATAGCTTGGTGTCGATTCAATACGCCATAGACATGCTGCGTAAATTGAGGCAGTGGGATAGAAGAGTATTGCATCCAGTGAATCGCTAGAAAATGATCGTAAAAAATATCCACTAAAACTCCAGCAAACCGTCTTCTCTCTGGATGGATGCGGCGCTTACTTTGACGAAAGATAGGATGGTCATCCGTAAAACTATCAACTTGTTGGTGACGCCTAATTCCCTGACGGATAGCATCACTATAAGACTCTATACTCTGACCCTTCATAAAATCACCCAGGAGATTGCCCAGTAAAGACTCTGGGGTATCGTCGGCCAAAAAAAGGTGGGCAAGATAATTCATAGAGAGGGAAGCGCTACCCTAAATTGTCATTTGCCAGCAGGATGTTTTGCTAGTACTTGCTTCAAATATTGTCCCGTATAAGATTCCGCGACTTCCGCTACCGCTTCTGGTGTTCCACAGGCCACAATCTCACCTCCGCGATCGCTCCTTCTGGACCCAAATCGATCGTCCAATCCGAACAACGAATGACATCCAGATTATGTTCGATTACTAGGACAGAATTGCCCTTATCGACCAGACGCTGGATCACATCCAAGAGCTTGTGCACATCATAAAACGATAACCCCGTCGTCGGTTCGTCG
>JAAURS010000278.1 GCA_012032135.1 Acaryochloridaceae cyanobacterium RU_4_10
CGTAGCCGCTCTGAAAGAGCTAGGGGGGTTAGGGGGATCTGTATGTGTAGCCATGACAAGTAGATTTAGTATTATTCAAGCGGGTTGACCGACCAATTCTCCAATTTTCCTTTGAGTAAAGGGCATTAAAGGACTTTCCATAACAACCTGAACCGCGTCTCGATGACGCTCTTGTAATTCTTCAATCAGTAACTGGGCTCCTACTTCAATGGGGATGACCTCAATCTGTCGCTGAGCAAAGATTTTCTTTAATTCCGGCGTTACCATCCCGCTATCCCACGGTCCCCAATTAATAGAAACTACATGGCAGTCTGGATACTGTTGTTTGATTAAATGAGCAGATTTATTGAGGATTTCATTGGCGATCGCATAATCTGTTTGTCCGGCATTACCATAAAACCCAGCGACCGAAGAAAACAACACCAGATAGTCCAGCTGTTTGGGTGGAATGCAGGTGAGTAGATTTTCCAACCCCGTCACTTTAGCGGCATAAACCGTTTCAAAATCCTCTGGGGTCTTCTTCTCAATCAGCTTATCCGCAAGGTTTCCAGCCCCATGAATAATCCCTTTGACGGGACCGAGGCGTTCTGATGCCGCAACTAACTGCGGCTGGAGGGTTTTTATATCTGTGATGTCTGCATTTAAGTATTCAGCTTGACTACCTGCCTCCTCTAGTGCTTGTAAGGTTTGCCGAATTTCTCGACTGGCCGAGATCTTTTTATACAACTTCTGCACGGCTAAGGGTGTAGGTTTCTCACCTTGTACTGCTAGCGATCGCATAATTTGTTTTTTTAGATCGGCTTCTTGCGCATAACCTTCAGCCCAGTCTGGCTCTGGCTCCACGAGCGGCGATCGTCCCAAGAGAATCCAGCGGCACCTGTATTCCCGGGCTAGGCGGATCGCGCACTGAGCTGTAATCCCTCTGGCACCACCACTCACCACAAATACAGTGGATGAATCAATTTGAGAGGTTGAATTCATAAGCCCTCCAGGTCTGTCCGATCTTCTCAATGACTCACCAAAGTAGTGCGTCCTTCATGCCCATAAGCCACTTCCAGAATGTCCAAATCAGGATCGTGCATCTCAGCCAAAATAGCCCGAACCGATCGCTCAGCTTCCCATTCAGGCGCAAGGTCGATCGCGCGACAAAACACCTTAGACCACTCGTGATTGAGACTCTTGGTCAACCCAAACAACCCCGCACTAATCGGGCTAAAAGTATTTTGTTGGCTGAATCCAAAGGTTCCATCTAATCGAGCGGTCGTTAGGAAAAAACTGCGACCCTCCCCATTAAATTGATTGAGAGAGGGTTTTAGATGTTTTGCTAGTAGAAAGACCTGTTTCACAAGTGCCTTATCTCCTTCTGAGTCAGTAATATGGGGATGCAAATGAATGAACGCACCAATAGAACCATAGGTAGTTGCGATCGCAGCCAGTTGGTCTTGCAGGTGTGCTTCACTCATGTCCTTTAACTCAACGGAAGCAATTCCGTCTTCTAGGTGTGCGCGGTCTGGAACGATGGACTGGGGAAACCTTAAAACGACGACCCGCCAACCCTGAACGCTAAGGGTTTGAACTAAATGGGCCGTGCATTCAGAACCATCATCCGTGACCAAGCAAGTCCAAGGACTGGGCAACGTAAAATCCAACCTGGCAGGAGCGCTCAAATTTTTGAGCTGAACTGCACCCCGACGAATCGGGCCGTCTAGCAGGGCTGACTGACTAGCAGGTTTGGGTTTGCCGTTTTTTGCCGTTTTTTTTCGGCGAACTGCTGGCCTAAGAAGTCAACAATTTGCCCTAGGGTTCTAACCTCCGTTAGGTCCTCAGGGTCGGGTTGGGGTAGATCCGGGAATCGTTCTTGGAACGCACCCAAAATTTCTACTCGACGGATGGAATCAATCCCTAGATCGGCTTCCATATCCATTTCCAGTTCCAACATCTCGGTGGGATACCCCGTTTTATCGCTGACAATGGCGAGTAGGGTCTCACCCAAGCGGGTAGAGTCGATTTCTTTGGACTCGATCGGTGGGTCTGGAATGGGTACTTTCTGTGGTTGAGGCGCAATTTCCACTTGCGGTGGCGGAGGTGCGATCGCCGTGGCTGTAGCTCCTCCATTCCGAGACCCGTTACCGTTAACTGATTTAGCTGTTTCAGAGAGACTTAGAACCTTCACTACCTCGGTATGATTGGCTGCTTGGAAAACTTGTGCGGGTTCTGACGTTGGCGAGAGATGCGTTTGCATGAAACCAGCAATTTGCCCTAGGGTTCGGAGTTCAGCTATATCTTCAGCTTCCGGCTGGGATGAAGTGGGAAAACGCTCTTGCAGGGCACCCAAAATTTCTACCCGCCTGATGGAATCAATCCCTAGATCGGCCTCCATATCCATGTCAAGCTCCAGCATTTCAGTTGGATAGCCCGTCTTCTCGCTGACAATGGCAAGCAAGATTTGGTCCAGATTTTCAACTCCAGCGGATTTTTTGTGTCCGTTGCCGTTGCTTGGAAAAGAGACTGGAGGAGATTCAGAGGGAGGATGTTCTGAGACCGTTACCGCTGGGAAAGGATGGGAAATCTTAGGCTCGGAAGTCGTTCTTAAATCGATGTAGTTTTGATACTTTGCGGTGGGTTCAGACAGTGACGGGCGCTCTTGCCCCAACACATACTCGTACTGTTGGTGTGTCAGTTGGAATAAATTTCGGGAGTATTCTGATTGATGGCGCAACGTTTGCTCGTGAACCCGCAAGGTATCGCGTTGGTGATCGTGGAAACGAGATAAGTTACGGTCCAGGCTTTGTACTACGACAGTTTGAGCGTCAGATGGCAATTCTGACTTACTAGCATTGTCTGCCAATAATGTGCTTTGCTGTTGCATCAACTGGAAAAAGATTTTGGCATATTCCATCTGATGGTCCAGGTATTGGGCGTGAACCTGTAACGTTTCGCTTTGATGCTGGTTGATTTGCGTAAGGCTATACTCCACACTATCAAACAAACGATGGTAGTTTAAAGAATTGTCAGACATGAGATGTGTTTCCATTTCAGGGATGGGCTGATTTGGGGCGAGAACAGAAATCTGGGTAGGTGACTCGATCGCAGGAGGATTGGGCGGCGGACGATCCAAACTCATCTGAGGTAATAATTGAGGCAATGGTGGAACCGAGTCTGCTACGGTAGCTACTTTTTTGGGTTCGTGCAGCGCAAGTTTGTCTGGATGTTCGTGCCGTAAAGCATCTTCAAACCGAGCTTTACTCTTCTCGCTAACATAATTGAATGCCCTAAGTTGCACGCTTGTGGAGGTATTCTTTGTGACGGCTGAAATGGTATGGGGCGCAGCATAGGGATCTAAATTCCCTAAGACTAGACCCTTGACCCGTAATTGCACGACGGCTTCTCTAAACTGGCGATCGCTATCTTGTTGAGCGCTAGCGTTCAGGGCCACGGCCACATGCGGTTTGTCTGCCAAAATCTCCTTCACTAAGTTTGTCAGAACCGCCTTGGGACCAAATTCAACAAAGCACGTTCCACCTGCCGCGTAGATGTTTTCAATCTCATCCTTAAACAGCACCTGATTGAGCAGATGCCCTTTCAAAATTTTCTGAATCTCAGCAGGTCGATCGGGATAGTTTTCCCGGTCACGTTGGTATAAACAGGGACCTGCGGCGGGTGAAACGCGATCGCATCCACTGCTTTCGCAAAGGGTTTCTGAGCGTGGGCTACTAGTGGGGTATGAAAGGCCGCTGAAACTGGAAGTAAAGTTGCCAAAATATCTTGACTTTGCAACCGTTCCTGAAGACTGAGAATGGCTGAGCGAGACCCTGCCAAAACCGCTTGTTGCGAGGAGTTGAGATTTGCAATAGAAACTTGCGGAAAATCTCGGATCGCTGACTCAATTTGGGCGACCTCCGCTTTGACCGCCAACATTGCTCCTAATTCAACATTGGGCGCGTTAGAAGTCGCCATTGCTTGGCCTCTAGCTTTGACCAAAGCAAAGTAATCTTCATTGCTCAAGACTTTCGCGGCCCACAGTGCTGTTAGCTCCCCAAAACTATGTCCAGCCACATAATCAGGCTTAAACCCTGCTTTCTGCATAATTTCAAACAAACCCGCACTCAACGCACCAATTGCAGGTTGAGCGTATTCTGTTTGCCGCAAGGCTTCAATCTGAGCTTGGAGAGGTTCCTCTTCAAAAACGGAGGGCGGATAAACCACCTCAGACAGTGATTTCACCCCGTCTTGAAGAAATAGACTATCCATATGGCCATAAATTTTCCTCAATTCTGGAAAGTTCATCGTCAACGCCTTTCCCATATCCAGGTATTGCGCGCCCTGTCCTGAAAACAGCGCTACAACCTTCCCCTGCAATTCTAAGCCCGTCGAACGATAGTAAATACCCTTCGGGTGCTCCCACTCTGAGAGTTGCGATTGTTTTTCGATCCAATCGATCGCAATTTTGAGTTTGTGGCAGGTCTCTGCCAAGGACTCAGCAATAAATCCCAAACGCGCAAAATCATTGGGAATTTCAATTGCCTTGCAACGCTCTATTAAATCTGGATAATACCCTTCGCCTGCATCAGAATGCAGCTTTTTCAAAAGCTCCTTGCAATCTGCCAAGAGGCGATCGGGTGTTGGCGCACAGAGCAGAATCAACTCCGAAACGTTCTGCAAACGATAAGGAGATCCTATTTGCGCGGGATTCGGATCGGGATTATGACTGACATACTCTTCCAAAACAACATGGAAGTTAGTGCCCCCAAACCCAAACGCACTCACCCCAGCCCGTAGCGGTTCAGCTCCAGTAGGACGAATCCAAGGTCGGGGCTTTGTATTGAGATAGAGAGGCGAGTTTTCAAGATCCAGCTTGGCGTTAGGTTTGGTGATATTAATCGTCGGTGGCAATATCTTGTGGTGGAGTGCCAGCGCAACTTTAATCAGGCTCGCAGCACCCGCAGCAGCCTTGGTATGTCCGATTTGAGACTTGACACTGCCGAGTGCGATCGAATTCGGTCTAGCATGACTGGAACAAAAAACCTGATTCAGAGCCCTAAATTCAGTAGGATCTCCGGCCTGCGTCCCCGTCCCGTGGGCTTCAATTAACCCCACACTAGCAGGGTCAATCCCCGCATCCTGGTAAGCCCGTTCCAATGCATTGACCTGCCCTTCAAAACGAGGAGCATAAATACTCTTAAATCGACCATCACTTGAGGTCCCAATCCCTTTGATGACAGCATAGATTCTATCCCCATCTCGCTCGGCATCGGCCAGTCGCTTCAGCACCACCATCCCGATTCCTTCTCCCAATAGAATGCCATCGGAATCACTGTCAAAGGGTCTAGATTGCTGCTTGGGCGAGAGAGCAGGTGTTTTGCTAAAGCAGAGATAGGTGAAAATGCTGTTATCCGTATCGACACCACCCGTGAGCATCAAATTAGAGCGATGTTCGAGTAATTCGCTAACGGCCATCTTAAAGGCGGCTAAGGAGCTTGCACAGGCTGCATCCACCGTACAATTTGTACCACCTAGATCCAATCGATTGGCAATTCGTCCGGCCACAACATTCCCCAGCAAACCAGGGAAAGCATTGTCATGCCAGTCTACATAGGCGAGCTTTATCTTCTCAATAATGGTTTGCGTTTCGCGATCGGACAACCCACTATTTTTAAGCACTCTTTCCCAAATCGGATATTGCAATCGGGCCGTCAAAGGCGTTGCCAACTGACGACCCACCGCCACCCCCAAAATAATGCCTGCTAGCTGCCGATCGAAATCACGAGACTCCCCATACCCCGCATCTTCCATTGCCTGCTTAGCTACTACGAGGGACAATAATTGAGAAGAGTCAGTGACTTCCAATAAATTGGGGGGTAACCCAAACTCTATTGGGTTAAAATCAATTTCTGGCATAAACCCACCCCGCTTGCAGTAGGTTTTGTCCTGCGCTCTCGGATCTGGGTCATAATAGGCTTCTACATCCCAATGAGAAGAAGGGACTTCAGTGATACAGTCCACTTCGTTCAAAATATTTTCCCAGTATTGCTGGAGCGTACTCGCCTGGGGCAGAACAGAGGCAATGCCAATAATAGCAATGGGGTTTGCTGCAATTGACTGTTGAGATGTTTTGTGGGGGTCGTGTGAGTGAGTTCGCTAGACATCATGTTCTTTGCCTGTATCAGCTTATATACGGTGTTCTCAATATTTCCAATCTGACCTTGAAACTGTTCTAAGGCAGCCATAACGTTTAGAGGTGACATAACTTGTTCTCACTTAAATAGATCAGTGAGCTAAAACTTTTGCTATCAGAGGGTTTATCTCTTCTACTCAAAGGGTTCCGCTGTCATGCTAACAACGGAATGCAAACGTCATTACAAAACTACGGTTTTTGTAAATCTACAAGAGAATATCAATCCCTCTGATGTTGCCAAGAGCTAAAAT
>JAAURS010000279.1 GCA_012032135.1 Acaryochloridaceae cyanobacterium RU_4_10
TCAACGATGTTCGCTGACTCGCACGACTGCGAAGTGACCTAACTTACGTGCGGGGAAGGCCGAGTATCTCGGTCCAGAAAAGTAATAGTCGTTTTGGGAGAAGAGCGATCGCATGGCCAAAATTGCTGTATTGTACTGCCTCAAAGGCAGAAGCTAAATCCTATAGAGGTTTAGGGGGTCAAGATGAGTAAGACGCGACATGAACCTGATGCTGTGACGGCGATACGATTCGAGTCAAAACTTCTGAACGGACACTGACAGCACGTTTTGCATGTATCGATGCACCAGAAATGGCCCAAGTTCCGTTTGGACAAGCAGCCTCTATTCGACTAAAACAGCTTTTGCCAGTCGGTCAACCTATTTTCTTGCAAGTCACCGATACAGATCGGTACGATCGCAGCGTTGGCAAGATCTTTAAGGAAGGACTTTCAATCAATACTGTCATGGTACAAGAAGGCCAAGCGGCAGTTTATCGAGAATATCTCTCTGGTTGTCCCGAGCTGCGCGATCGCCTCCTTTCAGAAGAAGCCCAAGCCAAATCGCGGCGGCTCGGGCTGTGGGCACAGGCTAGTCCTATGATGCCGTGGGAGTTTCGGAAAGCAAACTCACATAAAGCAGTTCCCAAGAAAATACCTCAGTCTTCCTCTCCTGGATTTGATTGGGGTCGCGCACAGCAAGATATCCAAAACGGCAGGTCTTCGACTGGAGTGAATAACAGCAGCAGCTCTCCTGATACCTACGGCGGTTCTTACTCAGGCTCATCAGGAGATTGCGATTACTCCTGGCAAAAAGATTCAGCAGGAAGGAGTTGTGGAGGGCAATCGGCTGAAAAGCGTTCGGGAGGGCGTTGAAAGGCCATCACTAAGCGATCTGCTGTTCCTTCCGTGCCCCCACATACCACTCGCTCCATTTTTACTGAGCAATCGCCTGCAATTGCTCCAGCACCACCCGCGCCGCTAAGTGCTTTGCCCTCTGCTTTTTCGTTGCCGTCGCTTCGCCCACAAACTGCTGGGTCAGTACTTCTAGACGACACGAGCAGACAAAATAGCCCTCCTCTTCTTACTGAAACTCAAAATCTGGATTCGGCAATCGTAATCCCTGAGAGACCTTTAATAAATAGCTCACGAACGGCTGTCCATCCTTCAGAGTCTTTGTCAGGATTGGATGCTTCAGCGCAGGATCGGCTTCAGTTGACGCACCTGTCCCGTTCCTGTTCGCTGTACCCCGCTGTTGAGCTTTCGTTTGCTGTTGAGGCTCGGCTTTCGGCTCTGGTTGTACCCGATGTTCTGGTGGCACGAGCGCATCGTTGAGATAGGCTTCAATCCAGTTCACACAGGCGAGATGTCTCGCTGGTTGTTTGCGCTGGTGTTCGGCTGGGTGAGTCGTGGTTAAGGTTTTATCCTTAGTCTTGACCTCTAGCCAGGTCTAGAATGGACCAGTGAGGATCTGCTGCAATTCCAGATAATCGAAGCTCTCCCAATCCTCTTGTTGGGCTACTGCCATTGAAACGATAGTGGCCGCATCGTGTACATTCTCTTGAATGTACTCAAAAGCCTCTTTCTGTAACGCTTTATCCTCATTCTCAAACATCAACAAATACAGGTCTAGCAGTTGCAATACCCGAGCCGCCAGTCTTGTCTTCAGTTCAGGTATGAGCACTTCCATCTCCTGCTTTTCTAGGGCATCCTTCAGCAGCTTACTGAACTCTTTCTCTGTGGCTCTTTGCAGCTCATCACTATCTTGCACTTGAGCTTGATAAACCTTCTGATGTTCAGCCTTGAAATAGTCTGCTGTCTTCTCCTCTAGTTCACGGTTCACCTGAGCAATATGCTGGCCCAACTGCTCTAACTCGGTTTTGGTGTGTGGGCTGTCTTTACCCCATAACTTCGCCTTCACAATCCGATGGTTGATCAGGTCTGCTAAACGTCGAATAGGTGAGGTGAAGTGGCAGTAAGCCGGAAGGGTCAGGGCAAAATGCCCCACTAATGCAGGCCCATAGTCTGCTCGATTGAGCCAGCTTGACATGCGCTGGCGCGCATCCTGCGCTGACCGCAACAGCAGCATTTCTTTGTACATCGTTTCGCGGTCGGGGGCGATCGCACGGGCAGTATGATTCCGGTACAGCGCTGGGATATCTCGCTCGGCTAACCACTGGGCGACGGCTCGGTTAGCCAGAATCATGAATTCTTGGATCAATAGGTGGCTGCTGTAGTGCTTGCCTTGGATGAGGCTACCCTCTTCAGTAAGCCAATCACCTTGGGCTGTGAGGGTGCCACCGATGGCTCCAGCGTTGAGGCGATCGCGATACAGTTGCTCTGCCCACAAGTAGGCAGTCTGTAGGAGCGCACTAAAGGGAGAGTGCGGATCTTTTTGCTAGGTTTCCGCTTCGGAGTAGCTAAATTTGCGGCGGCTTCTGAGCCAAGTTTCTAGAATTTCTGTCTGTTCGATTTGGGCATTACAGTTGAGCGTCACTTTCACCGTCAGCGTGGGCCTGTCCTGGTACTCCCAAAGGCTCAGCTTATCTTCCGATAATGCTCTCGGCAGCATGGGCGCGTTGCCTGTCTTATAGTATTGCGTGGTGGTTCAAGCGATCGCTACATTGTCCAGAATTGAACCCACCTGCACCAGCTCGGATACATCGGCAATATGCACCGAAAGGATGGCTCCGGTGGATTTGGGTTCAATCCAAATCGCATCATCGAGATCCCGTGAGTCGGGGCCATCAATTGTCACGCCTTCGATTTGCGGTCGTTGCCAAAGTTCGGGCTGAAGGGTGAGAGCGTGGGCTAATGCGGTGGCTTGGGGTGGGAATTGGAGGGTGGTCATCAGAATGATTGATTATTGGCGCGAAGAGGTTGAGGATTGTTGTAAATACTGCTCCAGTGCTTCCGTGACTAATCTGTTAAGATTCATACCTCGTTGTTGAGCGCTAAGTGCCGCGCGACGGTGAAGGTCAGTTCCAGTACGAACGTTAAATGAACCCTTAAAAGCCCTTTCAGGCTCGGACGCTCTCCGATCGCAAAGCTCAAGATAATCATCAACAGCTTCATGGAAACTCGTCTTTAGAGACGATACATCATGTCCCTCATAGCTAATTAAGCTCCGAATAAACTCTGCTTTTCCGTAGAACAGTTCATCTTCATCACTGAAATGTACTGATCCAAAATAGCCCTTGTATTCCATCATGTCCTTCATAAAATCCCCTCTTGCCTGAGAACCTCAATAATCTGCTCTATCTGGTACGTCTTCAAAATATTTTGAGGGTGAGGCTCATGCAGCGTGATCGCAACTCCAGCAGCATTCGCAAACCGCCGTCTTGAGCCACCTGTCTCACCTGTGCCAACTTCTTCAAATTCAAAAGCAGACAACAGAACTACCAGTTCATCCTAAGAGAAATCTTTAGGGCGAGACAGGAAGCGCTGAATTCACTTATCTTTGCGAGACATATAGGCCCGAAAAACATGAACTTAGTATGAACTGTTCTCATTCAAAATGCAACTATGTTTAGTTGCATTTTGAACTGGTTTTTAAGTTTCCTGGCGATCGCCCAAGCCAAAGCACCCATACTGCCCCCAGATAAAGCCAAACCTCAGCAAGGGTCGGAAAAACGAAAGCTCCGCACCCAGAGTACGCGCTGAAAACTGCTCGGCGGTGGGGATGCGATCGTGCTGGTTGCTGTAGGCAGGTATGTCAGTGTGCTGAGAATGCGGATGGCGAATACGACAAATTCATCAAGGTTCGATAGCAAGGGTTTCCATTCAAATGAATTCCCTATCAAGTGCACTAGAATTGAAGAAAATGACCCACCAAGAGAGAATTCTATGAGCCTCGAACAAACGATTATGGCTGACTTAAAAGTAGCCATGCGCTCAAAAGATGAAAAAGCCTTGCGTAGTTTACGGGCTGTTAAAGCTGAAATTATTATGGCTAAAACGTCAGAAGGAGCGGGTGGAGAAATAAGTTCCGAAGAAGAAATAAAAATCTTGCAAAAGCTGGTAAAACAACGTAAAGATTCTCTAGAGATCTACCAGAAACAAAATCGTGCAGATCTTGCTCTGACAGAGGAGGAAGAGATTGAAATCATTGAAAAGTATTTACCAAAACAGCTTAGTGCAGATGCCTTAAGAGAAGTATTAAGCAAAATCATCGCAGATGTAGGAGCTTCTTCTATGGCCGATATGGGTAAGGTGATGGGTATCGCAACCCAACAACTAGCGGGTCAAGCCGATGGTAAAACAATAAACTCTATAGCGAGAGAGTTGCTGGTCCCATCCAAATAATTACCCTTGTTTTTGAATCAGGTCTTACAATTTGAGTCAGAGTTGAGAACATTGCGATGCAATCAGGCAACCCTAGTCCAAAAGTATTTACGGCTTCAGATATCAACTGCGTCAACTGGAGAGCAAACGCAAAGAGAAAGGCTATGCTCCAGGCTGGCTTTTCTATCAGGGCAAGACATTAGGCTTAGTCGAAGTAATGGAATATCTCAGGGCACTGGAGCGAATTGAGTCTGTGAGTGCCAAAAGAGAACCGCCAACTCGTAATAATCTGCTCACTATTGAATTAGCGATGGCTGTGGGCTGGAACGTAGCCCGTGCAGAATGGGGCATTCGAGGTGGGCTGGATGAGAAGCTAGACAATCACTGTGGATTGGACGGATATGGTAGCTAAGCTTTCCACCCATGACATACATCATCTGAACTGGCTACCAAGATCACAGTCATTTAAGTATATGGTCACCACTCCTACTCCTTAGGCGCTATACAGTTAGGCTTAATGAGATCGGGTAACAGAATAATGCAATCTTCTCCTCTGTCAATACCAATAGAAAACCCAGCTTCGATCGTTAATGCTCAGGCAAACATAGGACAGCCTGTTCTTAAAAGTATTTTCGCAAGTAAAACCTTTTGGGGCGTGATATTTACGGCGGTTGCGGCGATCGCGCCTATATTGGGCGAGAAAATTGACGCACATACTTTTCAAGCTAAAGATGTTGCCCAAATCGTGGTGATTCTCTGCGGTGCTGCATCTGCCATCATCGGTCGGGTTGATGCTGGTTCAGTCTACACTCCGAAGTGTCTCCCAGGTCCAAATAACCCCTTCTAATCTCAATTGAGAAAGCACTCTCATGGCTCACAAGATTCTCGTTCTAGGAGGACATGGTTTTATCGGAAAAAGCCTTGTGAAGGCGCTTACTTCCGCTAATCATGATGTGGTCGCTCTTTCAAGAAGAAACGGTTTAGACTTACATTGCTACGATTCAACCAAAGACTATCTCAAGCGATATCAACCGGAAATAATCTTTAATTTTGTGGCTCATGTGGGTGGTTTACCCTATGTAGCCGAACGACATGCTGTCATTTTTGCCGATAATACGCGAATGGCGCTAAACCTATACCGTGCAGTTCAAGAAGTGTGTCCAGAAAGCTCGATCGTCAATCCGCTTTCCAACTGCTGTTATCCAGGGCAGGCAGAAGTTTACACTGAATCGGACTGGTTGAAGGGCGACGTGCATCCAAGCGTTTATTCTTATGGCAATGCCAAGCGATTTATCTATACCCTAGCGACTTGTTACAAAGTACAGTTTGGCGTTGAAACACGTCATTTCTTTATTCCAAATGCATTTGGTCCGGGCGATCGCACTAATCCAGCGATGGTTCATGCGCTCAATGGAATGATTATCCGAATGTTGAATGCAGAAAAAGAACAACATTCGACCTTTGAAATTTGGGGCAGCGGTACGCCGATACGCGAATGGATTTATGTAGAGGATGTCGCTAACCTTCTCTGTTTGGGAATCGATCGCAATCTGGAACTACAAGAGCCTCTAAATCTCGCACAAGGTCAGGGGTATTCAATTCGGGAATCTGCCGTGATGATTGCCAAAGCTATTGGTTTTCGCGGTGAAATCGTCTTTCGTAACGATTATCCAGATGGTGCTGCTAGAAAAATTATGGATACCCATCGCTTTGAGCAAATTTTTGGAAATTATCGGTTTATCGATCACTATGATGCCATTTGCAAAACTGTTGATTACTACCGAAGTATTTTGTTTGAGCCTGCGAAAGGTCGATTAAACAACACCTGCGCCAGGGTATCAGGTTAAATGGACAGTGCTAACCTTTTTCATTAAACTTAATTAGAAATAGTAGAGCCCTTACCGTATAAAAGTTGATACGATTAGTAGCCAATTTCAAAATTTCTCTTCAATGATTTCACCTCGGCAACTTTTTTGCAGAGTTGAGTGATTAGTCTTGTAGAGATTCAAGGAAACTTACACGTCACGGCATCTAGCCTGCATTATTCATGATAAATATCAGAAGTTAAAAATTTTGCCAAATTGAGGGAAATAGGATTAGTTGTGAAGAGAAAGAAAGCGTAAAAGTAGTATGAATCGACTCAGAAAGTCTAAAAAC
>JAAURS010000280.1 GCA_012032135.1 Acaryochloridaceae cyanobacterium RU_4_10
TTGCTGGAAAAGCTAGGCAGAGGCCAATTAAAACTGTCAGAGTAGCGATCGCTTCTCACCTGAGTCCGCATTCCTTCCGCCATCCCCCAGCACAACCCCCGCTGGCTGAATCGCTCAGCTATAGTCTTTGCAAAAGTGGGCGATCGTATGGGCTTTGGGGTGACACATCCAGAGCCTGTATCCCAGTGATTTTCGGTCATTTGTTCCCTTTAATTTTTTTATTGTTTTTCAAACCATTCAGCTTTCTGTGCTGGCGATCGCCTTTCTTCCACAAAACTTCCGCACCGCAATCGCTAGCAAAAAGCTGAAGCAACCGATCGTATCTTTATATCAGGAGGAATTATAACATTCTTTAAAATTGGAAGCAGCCGATCCTTATCCAATTCTTCCTTTTCAAGCAACAATTCAGCTAAATCATTAAGGCGCTCAATATTAATTTCAAAGAAATATCGCAGTAATTTCCTTTGCTCTTTCATCAACTGATTCTGAACATGGTGGTTGGTAAGTATCTCTTGTTCAGTTTCTGGAAAAGCATAAGCAGGCATATCTCCAAAACCACAGTTCAAATAAGTATTGGCAATTGAGAGCCATTTCTGTACATCATCTTTACAGCCTTCTTGTCTTATTCCCAGTCCGATCGCTTCGCCTTCAGCCCCAGCCAAACAAACCAACATCCTGAATAGAAGATAGTCCTCTGTTTGGTTTATAGTTTGCTTATCCAGACAAAAGGAAACCGAACCAGTGGAACCAGGACCCCCACTATGCATTTTGATTGAGGCTTTTAGGAAATCAATATCTTGCTCTCTAAGGAGAGAGTATATTAGAGCGTGACCTGCTTCGTGATAAGCGGTTACACGCAGGTCTCTTTCAGTCCGCACAAGATCTGGGAATACCCGTTTAATTTGCAGTCCAACCACCCCAAGGTTTGTAACATTGATGGGTGCAATGTTTGGACTGCTAACGTAGAAATTCCAACCGATCGCATCCACAATCGAGCTAACTTTTTCTTTCAGAACCCAGGCAAAAACAAATGCGATCGTCCCTGCAATTAAATAGTCTTTTGTCTCATGGTTAGACCACAGGTATTTCAGTCCTTTTTCAACAAAAGAAGCTGATAGTCCAAACATTAAGAACTTTGCAAAAAACCCGATAGAGTTACTAAAAAATCTTTTAAAGCCATTGCTGTTCACTAGTTCATGATGATAGTTTATGAGCATGGACAATGCCAAAAATCCTACACACAATCGAAATGCTTGGTCTATCATGGGTCAATCCTAGGTAGTAAAATATCTCTTTTTTATGACTGTAAGTTTTTGCTCTTTTCTTGGCCAAATTATTAATCTCTGATGCGATCGCGTTAGCTCTTGATAAGCGCTCCCCTCTCGCTCAACTCCCGAAAGCGCGATCGCTCTTCGCTATGCGGTTGCAGGGGCGATCGGCTAGTCTTCAGCTACGCCATCGGGAGCAAGGCTTGAGAGTGCGTGGGTTAGTTCAGTTGCTTCTTTTCGTAAAAAGCATCGAAGCACCAGCTACCAGCAAGCTGCCAACCACGCCAACTAATATTACAGGCGGAGCGGAGAATCCAGACAACAGACTGATAAAAAGTATTACAGTCCCGCAGAGGATTCCAGCGCGGTAATGTTTGTTGGCTAGCAGTTCTTCAAATGGCATTTTTTTGCTCCTTTGTGCAACATTTTGTTCTAAGCTTTCTTCATTCGCTTGTGCGATCGCAATAGTATCAGCATCAACTCCAGATTCCAGAGTAGGATTTGGCTCTGGCACAGCAGGAGTGGGCTTAAGCAAACGCCGAACTACAGCAATGCTTCGGAGGGCGATCGTATTGGCTATTGCAGCGGTCACAATGTTGTTACTATTATACTTTATTTGGTAGTAAGTGGGCTACACTACTTGATGCTAACTTCACAACTTTGGGAAGTATATTAATCCTGAATTTTACCCAGCACAGCAAGGGTCTTGAGTGCTATCGTCCATGTCATGTCCCAATCAATAGCGCTATACCTGTACTTTACGCTGCTAACAGCTCATGCAAGTGCGATCGCCTAAATTTTAGCCTCGCATTCCTTTGCTAGAAGTGTTTGCGCAGATTATTGACTTGCCATGCGACAAAAACTTGATACACAATAATTAGGAGAAATCCCAAAAAGGCAATTCTGGGAATAGCAATAGATAGAAGGAAGGCAACAATGCAGCCAAGAAGCAACCTATCATTACCTTTTCCTCTGAGTTTAGAAATTTGCCTGAATTCTTCAATTTTCCTCTTTTGGTCTGTTATCAGTGCTTCGGCATTGTCTAAGTTTTTTCTAAACCCGCATGTGTCTCGACATTTTACTGATGAATACAAGACTTTCAATGGTTTATCAGCGATCTTTACCTTTAAATCATTGATGGTGCCTTTGTGATAATGGGGGGTTCCTTCCCTAAGGCCGAAACTTTTATACCAGCGCTTCAGATGATCGTTGTCCCCAAAAGGCTTCCCCATTGTAATGTCAGATCCATACTCCCCAATCGAAACCTGGCTCATTTCGATAAGCTTAGAGAGAATGTAAGTCCCCAGTCCTCGCCTTTTCATTGACTTAAGTCGATACTTAAAAGGCCCGTCGTCATGAATGATATGTCCAGGGCCAAACGTTGCAGTCTTTGAATCTCGACTTACACTTACTTTCCATACAGAATTATGGCTTGGGTCAAATACGTTCGTTCCATCAATCATCAATGGAATGACTTCAACAGAAATATCTCCATCAGGGGTTTGGTTGTAATACTGCTGGGTTTCGTTCTTGAAATCCAAAAGCACAAAACAGTTAAGATTCTCCCCGAACTGGACTAACTCAGTAACAAAAAGCGGTTCATTAACGTAGTTCAATTATTTTCTCCAAAAAACACCAGGGCGTACCCTAAGATGACAGATTGCATCTCCCTTGTGGCAAGCGATCGCCGGGACATAGTTTGCGAATGCGATCGCCCCAACCAGCGCTCCCATCATCACGAGTGGAGTCGCGACACTCAATTGAGTGACCTTCATCCATTCAAGTTGAACTTTCATCCAAGCATGGCGGCGCTTAGAGTTCATCTCGTCAATCTCGATTTGAGCAATCCGCTTTTGTGCCCGTCGCTGGGCATTTCCAGCTTCTAGAAGGTTGCGAATCAGTGCAGTTTCAGAAGAAACCTGCTCTCTAACCGCATCCATGATGAGGGTCTTGGTGAGCAAGCAATCTTGCTCTAGCTCAAGTTTTAGGAGCGCTCCAGGTCTACCATTTTTAAGAATTGCTTGAGCAACGGCTTGCCCTAGTTTCTGGGGGTCAACTTCATCAAGTTTTTCTTTGAGTCGTTGACGTGCAATGGCCATAACCTCACTCTGTACAGCAATAGCAGATTGAGCGATTGATTCGGGAAATAATGGGATCAACTCATCCAGAATCTTTTCTAGCGCCTCATCTAGTCTCTCGTTGAACGAAGGATGGTTCTTAATGGCGACGGCGAACTCTTCTACCGAAATGGTTGATTACTGGTCATAATTGCGCCTAATAAACTATTGCACCAAGACGTGAATTACAAAAACTTCCTCGCCTTGCTTACGCTAAGAATCAGAGTCTTTTTTGTTGCGGCCTGCGCCTTTTTGCTTCATTTTCGGCAATAATCTCGTGAAAGCGTACAACCGCCTCGTTTGGGTCAACGTTCATCTTTGGGGAAGATACGATTTTATTAGCGAGGGAATGGCGGGTGTAGGCTTCAATCCCCTCACACTGCCTTGCCGCTTCTTGTGCAGCAATCTCGACAATATTCGGTGTGG
Source organism: Acaryochloridaceae cyanobacterium RU_4_10 (assembly GCA_012032135.1). Classification (GTDB taxonomy): domain Bacteria; phylum Cyanobacteriota; class Cyanobacteriia; order Thermosynechococcales; family Thermosynechococcaceae; genus JAAURS01. The sequence goes on from JAAURS010000280.1 coordinate 3,812, forward strand.
CGTGAGGCGCAAGTACATCGACAACCTGATCGATATTTGCCCGCTGCTCTTGGTTGACAACTGGGGTAATTTGAGCGAGTAACCCAGGCATAGAACCATTATTGGTTAGCGCGATCGCACTCCCTGACTCAGACTGGGGCGCAAACTCAGGCAATGCTTGAGCACTAGCTTTCTTTCCCTTGGTCTGTTTTGGCGGGGCCACGGATTGAACTGCCATATCGAAATCCATCCCTGCGTGGAGCTGCTGACACACTGTATCGAACAGCGTCAATTGCTCATCCGTCAGGGTTTCGGGCTTGAGCTTCATCGCGGTGAGGATTTCCGCCATGCGGTCGTGGGCGATCGCATGGCGGAATGCAATTTCTTCGAGTTGGTTTTCTCGCAGCGGTTTGCGATAGATTTCGCCAGCCAACTTGTAAGTTTTGGCTTGTTTGGTCTCAACCAATTGAGCGATCGCTTCTAGAACTACGATTTGCTCTGGCATGAATTCTTGAAGGTCGGCGGGCAATTGGGCAGCATCCAAGATTTTGTCAATAATGTCAGTGCCTTGTTTGAGATGAGCGATCAGTTCTGATTTATTCATGAAAGTCTCCTTAGTTACCAAAATCTTCTAGGTCGTAGATAGGGGGTTCAAAATCGTCATCCTGTTCATCCATCGCCTCAACTGGTCGAGACAAAGCAACCGCAGATGAAGGCGGCAGAGGGGCAACATGGGCAGATTGATTGAAAACGGGTTTTTCAGTATCAGCGCCATTCTCAAAAAACCTTTCTGTGTGACTGGCATAGAGAACCGCTTCAGTCATAATGCTGTCGAACCTCAGACGCGATCGCTCAGCTTCTTTGAGCGCAAGCTCGGAATTACATGGGTTAGAAGCTAGAGCGGCTGGATAATACACCATACAAACTGCGTCAAGAACCGCATCCACAGATTTGTCTGCGTAAACTTCATTGAGCCAAACGAAGGTTTTCCCTTTTCGCGCATCCCGACTCAAAGCCAGACTGAAATTAAAATCGACACGCTTAGGGATAGCCGTATCCGCCGATGGGGTACCTTTGCTCAACGCCATTCGGTCCTGAAAAATAAGCCGAGAACGCGCTACCTCTAGACTAATTTCATCGAACTGTAGGGACGCGATTAAGACCTGCGGATAATAGAGCAGTTGTGCTGCATTGGTGATTGCGGTATCTATCCGGTTGCCATAGGCATATTTCATCCAATGCAGCGTTATTCCTTGAGCTGAGGTACCCAGGAATGATTTAGAAATCGTGAAATCAAGCGTGTCGTTCATTTTTAATCCCTCCAGAAACAACCGTCAACTGACTCGGAACACTCTGCAACTCAGGCGCTATAGTCCCCAAAAAGCCCCAGCAATCAGCCAATCGGTATAACAACGGTGACCGTTCCAGTTCTGGAAACTGCGCTTTCATTTCGTTGAGTAATTCGCCACCCATCGACAGCCGTCGTCCCAACGCTTTTTTGAGTTCGGGCCGCCAAAAGGCGGCATTCCCCCCCGCCGCGAACACTTGGTCTGCCAACTGAAGCGAAGTCCCAGACAGCTCATCCCATATCTGCGCCCACACCAGGGCACGAACTTCAGGAATCTCAGCTTTAACTCGCTCTAAATCGCATGGTGGAACCACCTTCAACAACGGTTTATCCAACAACGCTTCTCCCGCCGCGCAAATTGCCGCTGCTGCCCACAATTCATCAACGAAGGTATAAGAGATTCGCTTGACGAGTCGTAGCATTCCCCAGCCCGTCAACACCCGACTATCGGCAATCGAGATCGACTGGTCCGTTACATGCGCCAATGTAACGTCCCGATGCCCAAACATGAGCACCACGGACGGGAATCGTGTCGCCATTCGACTAATTCCATAGCCTTCCGGCGAAATATGAACACCTTCGCACAACGTACAACCCAGTTGCTTACCGTTATGCCCAAACCCATAAAGCACGTCTCTTAAACGGCTGGACAACTCAATGGCACACCCATTTCATTGAGCGGCAACAGCACACCCAAGTCAATATGCAACTCCGACTGCGAATCCACGGGTACATTCTCAGCAATGACCTGGCCCACAACCGCTAAGATTTTGGCGATCGCATTACGGCACTTTGGCTGACGAAGATTCACATTCGTTACGGGGTCACGCGCATTCTCACCTGCGGACCAATATTCATCGCCAATCGATAAGAGCGATGTATTGTTGTCGGCATATTGCCCCCGCTCATACTCAGTTGAGGTAATCCGCTGGACCGCGCTACAAAAGGTCTTATATTGAGGCGCGGAAGCATGACTTCCCATCACCCACTGATAAGCACTTTTGGTTAGGCTGGCCCCCAAGTCAAGCCTTATAGACAGTTTCATTATCATTCAGTCGTCCTCCTGAACTAGTTATAGGTTCGGTCCCAAAAAGTACCCGTTTTTTCTCAAACATTTTTTGGAGTCATTCCGAAAATGAACAACCAGGCAATTTTCCGAACCGCCCAAATTCATCCATTAGTCTTCGCGAGTTAGTTATAGGCAGCGCTCCAAAAAGTACCCGTTTTCCCAAAAGAATTTTGAATTCGACCGCCCGAAACCA
>JAAURS010000281.1 GCA_012032135.1 Acaryochloridaceae cyanobacterium RU_4_10
CGCAGCAATATAGATCCGCGCCTGTTGAAAATTGAGATGGAATTGAATTCCATTGAAGCCATCAAAAATGCAGTGCAGTCTGGACTGGGTGCAGCCTTTATTTCAGTGTCTGCGATCGAGAAAGAGTTAAAGCTAGGTGTGCTGAAGCGAGTAATGGTGGAAAATGTGGTCGTCAAACGAACCCTGTCTCTCATTTTGAATCCCAATCGTTACCGCTCTAAAGCGTCTGAGATTTTTATTGCTGAAATTTTGCCAAAACTCTCGACAATGAACGCTAATCTTGAGTTCTTGAACCCATTAGCCCCAGACATCCCCCCTGAAGTCGCTGCATCTTCAGCTCGTTCAATCTCTTAATATTTCTTAGTCTTATGCTTATCTGAACTCCTAAGAGAGTGTTATAAGTTGACATAAGAGCCAAATTTAACCTCTGAAGCTTTACCGCGATCCATTTTGAAAATCTATCTCTGGCTCAATGACTAAAATCATTAAGTTTTGAGATTTGTCACTAGTATTCAATCCCCTTCAAATACAACGGTTTTGAAAAGTTGTATCGTTCCATTTTGCCATCTTAAACTCTCCATATTGAAATATTTCAGGGTTACGGCTCTTGCGCTGAACTTTACCTGGAGCATTTATGAAAGCACTATTAATCTGGCCTTTTTTGCCCAACTCTTTCTGGTCTTATCGCGAAACCTTACATCTTGCAGGACTGCGTTCTACCAATCCACCCTTGGGCCTCATTACCGTGGCAGCAATGTTGCCGTTGGACTGGGAGATTCGATTTGCAGATCGCAATGTCCGTGCTGAAACGGAACAGGATTGGCAATGGTGTGACTTGGTTATTATTTCCGCCATGATCATCCAAAAAGAAGATTTTAGCGCCTTAATTCAAAAGGGAATTGACCTCGGTAAAAAAGTAGCGGTTGGTGGTCCTTTCCCTACTTCTGTCCCAGAGTTTGCCCTAGAAGCAGGAGCGCATTATCTCATTCTGGATGAGGGCGAACATACAATCCCAATGTTTTTGGACGCCTTGGCCAGCGGCGAAGAGCGGGGAGTTTTCAGATCTGCGGAAAAGCCAGATGTCACCCAAACCCCCATTCCTCGATTCGATCTGTTGGATTTAAGTGCGTACATGGCCATCACCGTTCAGTTCTCAAGGGGATGTCCGTTCCAGTGTGAGTTCTGCGACATTATTAACCTCTATGGCCGCAAACCCCGCACCAAAACGCCCGAGCAGATGCTGGCCGAGCTGGAAGTACTATATCAAATGGGCTGGCACCGCTATGTATTTGTAGTGGACGACAACTTTATTGGCAATACACGCAATGCAAAACTCTTTTTGCGACAGCTAATTCCCTGGATGGAAGCGCGGAAATATCCCTTTATTTTGCTGACGGAAGCCTCTCTCAATCTAGCGGAGGATGAGGAATTGATGGACCTCATGGTGAAAGCTGGATTCACGATGGTCTTTATGGGCATTGAAACCCCTGACACCGACAGCTTAGTGGGCATTCACAAGCTGCAAAATACGCGAAGTTCTCTGTTAGAGTCTTGCAACAAAGTTACGAATGCCGGACTCCAAATTATGTCTGGGTTCATCATGGGGTTTGATAACGAACGTCCGGGAGCAGGCCAGCGGATCCGAGCGTTTATTGAAGAAACGGGAATTCCTCAAGGGCAGTTCAGCATTCTGCACGCGCTCCAAAACACCGCACTCTGGACCCGCCTTCAACAAGAAGGTCGATTGTGGGATGGCGGGATGGGAACCTTCCATCAGGGGGCCATCATGAACTTTATCCCCACGCGCCCCGTGGAAGAGATTACAGATGAATATATCGATACCTTTTGGCACATCTACGAACCGATGCCTTATTTGCGGCGAACCTTTCACCACTTTATGAAGATGAAAGGGTGGCGCGGCACAACCAACAGGCCCATTACTTGGACGGAGATCCGTTTGTTTTTAGGGATTTGCTGGCGACAGGGGGTCCTTCGCCCAACTCGGTTTCTGTTTTGGACGTACCTTGCAGCGATCGCACTCCGCAAACCTCGCCTCCTGTTCGATTATTTCGTGACCCTTGGGGCGGGAGAACACTTTTTCAACTATCGCTATGAAGTCAGAGATCAACTTCATGCCCAGCTAGCTGCGCTGAAGGCCGAGCAAACGAAGGCGACCCAAGATAAATCTCTCGCAGATCCATTACCCAGCATGGTTGCATCTCGATAAGTCCCTGGTTCAGTGGAACATCCAGACCGAAAGGGGGATCTTTGTGCGTTGTTGCAAAACGAAGTCATTACGAGTATGATTTATTTATTGACCTTCAATGTCGTCCTCTACGCATCATCGCCAACCCAATTTAGATATTGTTGTGGCAAGTTGCGCGTTGAGGGAGGATGATACCCATGGGTTTTATGACAACCTTGCTTGCCTTTCAGGAGGATCTCGTTATGACAACAACCCTATCGGTCAAATCGACGGCCCGTTTTTACCCCACGCGCAACGATCTGGCAGCAGATGTGCGATCGCAGCTTGCAGCGCTACTCAATCAAACTTTGGCTGCTACGCTGGACCTGAAAACCCAAGCTAAACAGGCCCACTGGAACGTTAAGGGTATGGATTTCTTGCAACTTCACGAACTATTTGATGCGATGTCTACAGAGTTGAAGCTTTTGTAGATTTAGTAGCCGAGCGAATCACGACTTTAGGTGGTACTGCTCTTGGTACGGCTCGGATTGCGGCGGCTGAATCCATTTTGCCAGAGTATCCTTTGGATGCAGTGAGTGGTGAGGATCACGTTACAGCCCTAGCCGATCGGTATGGGATGTATGCCAAGCATGTGCGGGAAGCGATCTCAAAAACTGCCGATTTAGGCGATGCGGATACGTCTGACCTGTATACGGAAATTTCGCGGGCGATCGACAAGCAGCTCTGGTTCTTAGAAGCTCACTTAGTCAAGTAAGCCCAAACGGCTCAATAGGTATTCCAACTCAAGAACTTCCCTGGAATGCTTATTGAGCCAAACCTCAAAAGACTCTAGTGTTAGCTGGGGGAATCCTTTTGCAGAAAAAACAATCTCCGTTGCTAAAAGTCCATTCATCCACTTCACCCATTGAGTGTTGTTGAATTCAAGGTGCGATAGCCATTTCAGGGGCATAACCAACAGCATCAAAGTGACGGCTTGGGGATGCTTTTCCGTAATTCTCCCAAAGTCGAACCTATAAAGATAGAAATTTTTGAGAAAGTTCAGTATTTTCTCTGACAAAAAACTATTGCCACTTTCTAAAATTACTTGTTTACTTGTTATGCTAGCAATCCCCTTTCCTCGCTAGGGTTTTCCCCTATCGATCGGTTTCCGTTTGCTTAATATGTTCTCGAAAAATCAGTAGAATATGGCGTTCACAAACTGAGAATGATTCAAGTCTGCAACTGAGGCTGTTCCGGTACAGAGCAAAACGGTCTTTAGTTCTGCCAGCAAAATCTCCACTAACTCATACAGGTCTTCTTCAGATTCATGGGCAGCTTTCAAAAAGGGGTAGGCCATCCCTGCCAGATCTGCCCCCAGCGCGATCGCCTTAGCTGCATCCAATCCCGTACGCAATCCTCCAGATGCAATTAAAGGGACCTTTGTATCTAGGGTGCGAATGTCTTGGATACAATCAGCGGTTGAAAGACCCCATTCTGCAAAGGTTTGTCCCAAACGTCTTTGTTGTGCATCTGTCGCGCGTTCTCCTTCTACTTTGGCCCAAGAGGTCCCGCCCGCACCCGCTACATCAATGGCTGCTACCCCTGCTTCGATCAACCGGAGTGCCATCTTTCCAGAAATACCGTTTCCAACTTCTTTGGCAATGACGGGTACAGGTAAGCGCTGACATAATTCGGCGATTTTAGGAAATAGACCTCGGAAATTGCGATCGCCATGACTCTGGACGCATTCCTGAAGGGGGTTGATGTGCAAGATCAAAGCATTGGCTTCAAGATTTTCCACGAGCCGCAAGCATTCGTCTGCACCACAGCCATAGTTAAGCTGGACGGCTCCCAGGTTAGCCATTAGGAAGATATCGGGGGCGTGCGATCGCACGGCAAAGGTGTTGCTGAGGTCTGGTTTTCTAGGGCAATGCGCTGGGAGCCGACGCCCATTGCCAGGTTAAAGTGTTGGGCAACTTTAGCTAGACGGATGTTGATGAGTTTTGCTAATTCAGTTCCTCCGGTCATGGAAGAGATCAGGAGGGGTGCGCCGAGGAGATGGCCTAGAAATTTCGTTTGCAGATCGATTTCGTCATAGTCTAATTCCGGCAAGCAACAATGCTTAAAGTGATAGCGTTCTAGTCCACTGGTGATGGTTTTGCACTGGACCGTATCATCCAAGCAAATCCTTAAATGATCGGCTTTGCGGGTTTGAATATTATCTTCAAGATTGTTGAGAGAAACCGTCACCATTTTAGCCCCACACATTCGGACATTAGACGCACAAACCCACTAGGAGTTTCATCTAGTGTAATTGGGGCTGTGGCGATCGTGGGTCAGTCACGCTAACATTTCTGGGTCAATGCCTAAGGCTTGGAGTTGCTCTGGACTTAGACTGGAGAGCTGGCTGGCCAGTTGCTGTCGCTTTTGCTGTTCTTGAATTAACCGTTGCTCTGTCTGGACTAATTGTTGCTCTGTCTGGACTAACTGTTGCTCTGTAAGCTTGGCTCGTTCGGCTAATTCTACTGAGCTGAGAAAGTGCTGGCCGTCGGGGTGGCGCAATACCAGTTCTTGTTGGGGTTGCCATTCAAACTGGATTCCTAAGCGGGGACTAACCCATCGGGATAAGTCTGGAATCGGGGTTAAGAGGGGTCCTTGTCGAAGCCACCCCCCTAGGGCGAGGGTATCTGGGTCGTAGATGTAATATTCTTCAACGCCATACTGCTGATAAAAGTCAAATTTTTCTTCCATTTCATCCTCGCCGCGTCGGGTTTTGTTGCTGGGGGAGAGGATTTCAAAAGCAACTTGAGGGGAGATGTTGTGTTCGCGCCATTGTATGTAAGATCCGCGCCGACCTTTGGGTCTGCCGAATATAACCATGACGTCGGGTGCTTGTCTTGGAGCTGGGGGTATTTCAACTTGAATGGGGTACCACAGGAGATCGGCGGCGATAAAAACGTTTGGGTTATTGGCAAAGAGGATTTCTAGGTTTTCTTTGATGATGGCGATCCAGCGATATTGTTCAGTGTTTTCTGCCAAGGGTTTACCATCGCTGTCTGGATAGAGCAGGTTGTCAGTCAGTTGAAGTAGGCTGGTCATAGATGTTAGCCTCTGTGCTGAAGTTTAATAATAAGTCCCAACTTTACGATGGTGGACGGCAGTCATCCCTTCTGGATTAGAAACCCGTCCTGCCGTGACTTGGCTGTAAACCAACCAGTGATCGCTACATTCCATGCGACTGACCACTTCGCATTCCATATAGGCAAGGGCATCCGTCAAAATGGGGCTACCATTAGAAGCGGTTTGGGTGTTAACTCCCGCAAATCGATCCGCACCGGGGGGAAACCGCTTGAGGAAGTGTTTCATTAAGGGAAGGTGTTTCCCTTCTTCTAGGGCGTTCAAAACAAAGCGATCGCCCACTTGCATCAAGGACTCAATGGCTCTGTCCTTTGCAACCGCGACGGTAAACCCTAGGGGTTCAAGACTGGCTTGTGCGACCCAAGACGCTAGCATTGCCCCTTTCACATCCCCTTTTTGGGCGGTGATGATATACAACCCACCAGAAAGTCGCCCAAGGGCTTTTTCTGTAAATTTTGAGGTATGGGAAAATATACTTGTAAACATTCCCCGATCGATGGATAAATACCTATGTCAGATCAAATTGCTTTAGTGACGGGTGCCAATCGAGGTCTGGGGTTAGAAACCAGCCGTCAACTAGCCCGACAGGGAATTCATGTTATTCTGAGCAGTCGCGATACCGTCAAGGGTGAAGCTGCCGTAGAAAAACTTGAGGCCGAAGGTTTAACGGTAAGCTATCATCCCCTTGATGTAGCCGACTCAGAAAGTATCAAGCGCCTAGCCCAGTTTATTCAGAAGCAATTCGGGCACCTGGAAATCTTGGTCAACAATGCCGGAATTTGCGGGGCCGGCAAATTAGCGAATATTCCCTCGAAAACTTTCGCCATATCCTAGAAGTGAATTTACTAGGGGTCGTCAACGGTTGCCACGCTTGTCTCCCCTGGCTTTGGGAAACCGCTCCCGGAGGGCATGTCATCAACATCGCGTCGATTGCCGTCGCACTCAACGCCCCGATGATGGCGGCTTACAATACTTCCAAAGCCGGAGTCGTCGCGTTTTCTGAAACTCTCTATGGCGAACT
>JAAURS010000015.1 GCA_012032135.1 Acaryochloridaceae cyanobacterium RU_4_10
CGCCCATGCTTTGATCGACCGCGATCGCAACATTGCAGAACCCACCTCCACTGCCAACCGCAACGACCTCATCGAAAAACGAGCCAACGCCTTCGCCAGTGAATTCCTAATTCCAGCAGCAGGCGTCTACGAAACCCTAGAGCGAATGCAAAAAGGTAGTCCCGCTCAGGCATCTACTTGGATTTGGGATGCAGCAGCAGACGAAGCCGTTCATCATGAAATTCGTCCCGATCTCGTTGCCCACAGAATCAGCGCCCACGATGTAGCACTCTTGGCTCATGAATATCAAGTGAGTTACGACGTTGCTGCCATTCGCCTCAAAGACATCGACGCCATCCGTAAAAATCGGCTGGAACTGCTCCTGAGTCAAAAAGAACAAGGGATGCAACTGTTGCGCGCCCTCAAACTGTTGAACCAAGATACAGAAGAAGGAAATGGCGAAGAAGAACAACCTTATCTCGTTCGTCAACTTATTCTTCTAGGTATTGAGGCACTCCGCCGCAACAAAATCTCGACAGGTCGATTTCGCGAAATCTGCAATCTCGCCGACATTCCCTACGAAGATCTCATGCCAGTGGTCATAGCAGGCATGGAGGAATAGATTGCATTGGACAATCTCGCAACAGTACCCCTCATCCTAGTTGAGGCTTCCCCGTTGATTTCCTTGCTCAAACTCGATCGCTTCGATTTGCTAGCGATCTTTGGCAAACCCCTTGCCTGCACTGACTTCGTCCGAGCAGAAATACAACGACCGCGAGAAAAGCTAAACGAAATCTTAGCGAACGGACTGCTCCAAGAAATTCCCCTGCACAATCCGCAGCACCTGCTCGAAGTCGAAAAACTCTATGCCAGAGGTTTGGGACGAGGGGAAGCAAGTTCCATCGTACTGTCTCAAGCTGAGGGCTACGGCCTCGTTATGGATGATAAACGAGCGCAAAAGGTTGCTAAAGCTTGCAAGGTAAAATTTGTTTCTACGGCTGATGTGGTGGTACTGAATATTCGACATGGAAATATCTCGCTGGTCGAGGCCGACGGATTTATCCATCAGTGGAAAGCTCTGGGCGAATTTCCAGTCTCTGCTAAAACCTTTGCCGACTTAATGTTTTGAAATTCAGCTTCAATGAGCCTGACGATTGCCCCCATAGCCCCCACCCTTGCCTACATTGCGATCGCCTAAAATATTGTGGAACCACTGTTCGATGCGATCGCCTAAAGCTGCCAGGGAATAATGGTTTTCAGCAACCTGACGGCAAATCCTGCGATCGATTTCATCGAGGCGTGCGATCGCTGTTACAAGGCCATCGATACTATTCTGTTCGACCAAAAAAGCCTGTTTTACCATCCTCTATGACTTCTGCCGGACCGCCACAGCGATAAGAAATAACAGGCGTCCCACAGGCCAGTGCTTCAATCACTACCACACCAAAAGCCTCTATCCAACGCGGTGTCATCAGCATCGCCCGACTCTGGCCGAGGAGCTTTTGCAATTCCTGGGTAGACAAAAAACCCAAATAGTCCACAGGTGCATCTGGGTAGTCCTTGCAAATCTGTTCCCAGTAACTCTGCTCCTGCATTTTGCCGACGATCTTTAGAGGAACATTCAAGATTTGAGCTGCGGCGACAGCATCCTCTAATCCTTTCTCAGGAGCAATCCGCCCCAACCAGGCCAACCAAGGTTGCGGTTGGCTGGAGAATTGATAAAGAGATAGGTCAATTGCGCTACTCAAACAAGTTATCGGTAGATTTCCCCCCTGATTAAAAGAAAAGGTTTTGGCTTGGGAGTGGGTCAGGAACGCAACGCTGTTTGGAAACTTTTCAGCAATACAGCCAATCATCCGATCCATTGCATCAGACAGAGAACTCATACTGACACGGTGGGCGATCGGGGTGGTAAAGAAGGGTGTTAAATAAAACGGTAGCCAGTCGTAGGCAAAGTTGACAATCAGGTCATAGTTGGCTTGTACTTGATGGGCGTAGTCCCACATGTTGGCTAAGACTGAGTCGTCTGGTAAGACAATCGGGGCAGTACGGGCGCGATCGACGGCAGTAGTTTGCAGTGTGCCAGGAATTTGGATAATTGGGATTGCTGAGTTCAGTTTGGAGCCTTCAGGTGCGACAATTTGTAGTTGATGTCCGCGCCGCAGCATTTCATTGGCAATGTTTTGTAAGCTGAGTTCGACACCTCCCCCAAGCCCACTTCCCAGCGCTGCAACTGATGTGGAAACAAATAGTAACTTCATAATTTTAAGAATCGGTCCGAAACCAACCCCTCCGCCAGAAAAAATAAACTAACCCCGCCACAATAGATAGCATTAAAATCCAGACTGCTAAATAACCCCAATGCCATTCTAGTTCTGGCATCACCTTAAAGTTCATCCCATAAACCCCCACAATAAACGTGATGGGAATAAAGATGGTTGAAATGACGGTGAGGACTTTCATGATTTCATTCATGCGGTTACTGACGGAGGACAGGTACACGTCCATCAAGCTGGAGGCCAGCTCGCGGTAAGTTTCTACCATGTCTAAGACTTGAATCACATGGTCGTAGCAGTCGCGCAGGTAAATTTGGACATCATGACTGATGAGAGGGCTGGCATCGCGGATCAAAGTATTAATGGATTCCCGCTGCGGCCAAATAGCCCGACGCAGCCGTAACAGTTCTCTCCGTACTTGATGAATTTTTTCTAGGGTTTGTGGGGTGGGCTTAGAAATGACTTCCGTTTCTAGAAGTTCAATGCGTTCGCCGTAGTCTTCTAGGACGGGGAAAAATCCATCAATGATGGCATCCAGTAAGGCATAGGCTAAATAGTCTGCACCCCGTTGCCGAATACTGCCTTTGTTAGAGCGAATCCGAAAACGGACTTGCTCAAAACAATCATGTTCGGGTTCTTCTTGGACGGTCAAGAGATAAAACTGACCTAGCACTAAGCTGACTTGCTCGCTCCAAAACCCCGCGGTGGAAGTCTTGAGCACGACCATTTGGGCAATGATGACAAGCTGACCGTCATACTCTTCAACCTTGGGGCGTTGCGGGACGTTAATCACGTCCTCCAAAACCAAGGGATGCAGTTGAAAGACATTGCCAATGCGATGCATAACTCCTTCATCTCCAAAACCCTGAAGGTCCACCCAGGAGACGGATTCTGAGTCTAGGTAGGGAATGCAGTCTTCGGGTTTCTCGAGTTGGGTGCGTTGGGCTTCGGCGGCATTGTAATCAATTAAAACCAGTTTGGGCGGTGCAGCATCGTCATTAATCCGCAGCGTTCCAGGAGAGGTCCCAGGCGCATGGAAGAAGTAATCAAAATCTTCTCCTTGAGATTGACGGGAAAATACGTTTTTAACCACAATGCTAGGTACCTAGTTCGCGAATAATAAATTCAGCAGTTAAGGCTCGAACATTTTCTAGAACTTTGAGCGCGCCGCGATCGCGGAGTATTTGCGCGTACGCTTGCCGATTTTGTACGTGAGGCGGGAGAACGCCGATCGCACGCCACTGTTGTTGGGGGTAAATTCGTTGGGCTTCTAGGATAGTCTGCATATCTGCGACGGTATCTCCCACGTAGATAATTGGCAGGTCTAACCCAACAGACAGGTTCCAATCTAGCTGATGGCGGGCTGAAAGTTTTTCTAGCGTTTGAAAGAGACCTGTAGGGTCTGGCTTGCCGGGGGCATCTTCCATTGCCACTAATATAGGCTGCTCTAGTCCTAAGCGCTGTTCTAAAACATACCCTGCAGATCCTCGGGTTGCGCCGCTAAAAAATCCCCAACTCACTCCCCCTTGGGTTAAACCCTCTAAGTAAGGACCATCCATCAAGAGGGGTTCGTTTTGGATGTAGCCAGAAAAGTTCTCCCCGCGATATTTAGATTGAAAAAATCAATGAGGGTTTGAAACTCAACGGGCGGATGTATGGCTTGACCTTGGGTTTGAAAAAACCGCTGAATTAGTTCTCTGGAGGCTTCCCAATCGTTATTCCAGCAGCCTTCGGTTTTGAGGGTGTCTATGTCATCAGGGGTTGGCCGATATTGATTCTGGGTGAAATGCTCTACCGTATCTGCGATCGCCCGTCGATAGGATCCCGCGACATCCCGTACAACACCATCAATATCAAAGATTGCAATGGCTATAGGGGTGGAGGGTTGAGGTTGTGGAGTCATCTGATACGATTTACTATTGATTGGATCGGGACACAGCAGAGTAAGCTATGATCGTGGATTGTAAAATATTATCTACACGACAGCATTATCTGGAGGTGTAATTGTCCAAGTTTATTCTGAAAGTTCTCTGGCTTGATAAGGACGTCGCTTTGGCGGTGGATCAAGTTGTAGGAACTGGCACCAGCCCCCTAACCTCCTATTTTTTCTGGCCTCGTAATGATGCTTGGGAAGATTTACATGCGGAATTAGAAAAGAAAGCCTGGATTTCGGAGGGCGATCGCGTTGCGCTTCTGAACCGAGCCACTGAGATTATCAATTACTGGCAAGAAGAAGGACGTAAAAGACCTTTGGATGAGGCTAAAGCTAAATTTCCTGACATTGTGTTTACGGGTACGGCTTGATCTGCTGGTGGTTGAAACCGCGCCCCCAAGAACAAAGGCCGCACTTCAACAAGCGCAGGTTTTGTTCTTTTAGCTGTGGTTTCAACCGCTGGATTTGCATAAACCCTAAGCCACATCCAATTCCCGAACCCGATCGCGGGATGATTCTTTGAGATATGCCTGCAACTGGACCTCAATCTGGTCCTTCACAATCTGGCGATACTCCAAGAAATGTTCGCCTAGCGCGCAGATCCCTAAATACGGCTCCCACACCTTAGGATTGTGGCGCAAAATCCCAATTAGATTGGCCCAAAACTGCCACCGAGTCTTTCGCACAATTCCTTGCCGCCAACAGAGCGTCAACAACGCCTTCACATTCACCCAACTCACCTCGCGCACCCGACTGCGACATTTCGGAGCCCCCAACTTCAGAAAATGTCGATACGTGCGATCGAGGTAACGCGACGGATCGTATAACGTCCAGAACGCATTCACGTACTCCCGCGCAATATCCTCCAAAGGCCGTGTGGGAATGAAGTTCATCAAAGTCGTTTGGTTCATTCCAGAATCTCGATCTAACAAGCGCTCTTCCTTTCGGAGTCGATGTTCGAGCGCCGTGTCTGGTAGTGCCTGCAACATACTGAACATTGCCGTTGGAATGGTGGTTTGCTCCACAAACCGGACGATGCGATCGCCAGCCCCAGCTTTTTCGCCGTCAAACCCAATAATGAAACCCGCCATCACCCGCAGACCAGACTTTACAATGGTTTCCACGGAATTCGTCATGGAATCTCGGTTGTTTTGAAACTTTTGAGTGAGCGCCAAACTGGCTTCATCGGGAGTTTCAATGCCTAAGAACACCGCATTGAAATTGCACTCCACCATCAGATCCATCAATTCTTGGTCGCTGGCAATATCGATCGACGCCTCTGTATTGAACCGGAATGGATAATTGTGCTCTGCCATCCAGGGCTTGAGCGCCTTCAGCAATAATTTGACGTTGCGCTTATTGCCAATGAAATTATCATCCACCATAAAAATACTGCGCCGCCAACCCAGATCGTACAAGCGTTGGAGTTCGGCTAAAAGCTGCTCTGGACTTTTGGTGCGGGGTTTGCGGCCATAGAGCACAATGATGTCGCAAAACTCACACTGAAACGGACATCCCCGTGAGAATTGCACTGAGAGGCTGTCGTAGGCATTAAATTCTAAGAGATCGAAACGAGGGATAGGGGTGGTCGTTACATCCGGTTTTGACCGTCCGCGCGGAAGGTGCCTGCGCGATCGCCCCGCTCCACGGCTTCCACAAACATCGGCAGGGTAATCTCACCCTCATCCAAAATTAGAAAATCTGCCCCACAGGTTGCGGCTTCATGGGGTAATGCGGTGGCATAGGGACCACCCACCGCCACCCTTTTTCCACGTCGTTTGGCCTCTTGAATTTGGGCCAGAAAATCTTCTTTCTGAACGATCATGGCAGAGAGAATTACCAGATCCGCCCATTCCCACTCTGCTTCAGTAATGGAACGAACATTATGGTCCGCCAGCTTAAATTCCCAGGTTTGGGGCAAAATAGCAGCCACTGTAGCCAACCCTAGGGGTGGAAGCATTGCTTTACGCCCCACCAGTTCCAAAGCCTTCTCAAAAGACCAAAAACTCTTTGGAAACTTTGGATAGAGCAGTAATACACGCATTACAATTCAATGCTCCTTTTGCGATCCACGTTGGCTCAATCATTATGCAGCCAGTCCGTCATTCTGACTAGAACCTGCATTGATATGTTTCTGAGCCTAGCAGAATACTCAACACACCAAACCAGATAATTGAAGATTATTGCAAATTGAAGCCCAATTTATCTGCCCATAGGGTGTGAAAGTAATCTCTCGGCCTTCATCAACGTAGGTGAGCAGAAGGTGCAAATAGTTGTCTGGCCAATCTAGGAGACGATCGGGCCATTCGATCGCCACAATGCCAGGAGGGACTTCGATGCCTTCCCAGTAGGTTTCTAGATGAAGTTCGTTGACTTCTAACGGCTCCAGACGATAGAGATCGAGGTGATAGAGGGGAATTCGACCTTCTGGGTATTCGTGAATGAGTGCGAAGGTAGGACTCGCGATCGTATCGGTAATACCTAACCCTTCTCCAATACTTTGTACCAGTGTGGTTTTGCCACTCCCTAAGTCTCCCTCCAACATCAGAATGGAACCTGGCGTAAGGATTTGTCCCAAACATATACCTAGCGATTGCATCTGCTGGCGATCGGGCAGGAATAGAGTCAAGGTGTTGGAATGAGTCATCGTAGTTAGAGTGTGGAGCCGGAGCCCGGTTGGGATTTCAAAAAGTGGCCTGCATCAGTTCTTCTGGTTTCAGATTCTCGTGAACAACTTGTCCATCGCGGAACCATACTACCCGTCGTGTACTTCGCGCTACATCCGACTCATGCGTCACCATCACCACCGTCATTCCAGCAGCATTTAATTCCCCAAAAATATCCAAAATTTCATGGGTGGTCTTAGAATCCAACGCACCTGTAGGTTCATCCGCCAACAACAGGACCGGATGATTTACGATCGCCCTTGCAATAGCCACCCGCTGTTGTTGGCCCCCAGAAAGCTGGTTGGGTCGGTTCTGGATGCGATCTCCTAAACCTACGCGCTCCAAGGCTGCGATCGCTCGTTCTTTGCGTTCGACAGGGGGGATGTTGGCGTAGACCATCGGTAGCATGACATTTTCGATGGCACTAACTTGGGTCAAGAGATGGAATTGTTGAAACACAAACCCAATTTTACGATTGCGGATATGGGCAAGTTGTCCATCGTCCATTCGATCCACTGCCTCGCTGTCCAGGTAATAATGACCAGAACTGGGGCGATCCAAGCAGCCAATCACATTCATCATCGTGGATTTGCCCGACCCAGAGGCTCCCATAATGGCACAGTACTCCCCTGCATTCACCGTAAGGTTGACATCCTTCAGCGCATGAACGGTCGTCTCACCCATGCCGTAAATTTTGCTCACACCTTCTAGGCGAATAATGACAGCAGCGCGATGGGATGGAGAAGGTTGATTAAGGGGCAGGGTAGTAGACATATTCTTATAAAGGCTCCCAATTTCTACGAATTTGATAGTTTTAGTTTCAATATGATTAAAATTTGGTTGAGTGGTAACAATAATGAATAATGTTGTATGACTTTTTTAGAGCCGATCGAGTGGCAAGCCAAATTCACTCTATCAAATTCCTAAGGATGTTTGTATAAATTGCTAAAATCAAAGAGAGTAATCTATCAAAAACAATTTGAACTCTAATTGTTGCGGAGGATGTCACTAATTATGATTGCAGCGAAAGAGAATTTACCACGGTTTACACCTGAAGAATATTTCGCATGGGAAGATAAGCAGCTAGAAAAGCATGAATATATTGACGGTGAAGTCTATGCAATGAGCGGCGGCAGTGTGAATCATGGTCGCATTGCCATTAAATTTACCGCCATGTTCGATGCTCATTTAGATGATAGCAGTTGTATTACTGGCAATTCTGACATCAAGATTAGTATTGTTAACAGCAATAACTATACCTATCCAGATGCTAGTGTAACTTGTGACGAACGCGATAAAAGTACTGCTAATTATTTTGTCTATCCATGTTTAATCGTTGAAGTTTTATCAAGTAGCACTGAGGCTTATGACCGAGGGGGAAAGTTTAGAATGTATCGAAACAACCCAATTTTGCAAGATTATTTATTAGTTAGCTCTACCAAGATTGAGATGGACTTGTATCACAAGAATGATGCGGATAATTGGATCATTATTAATTACCAAGAAGGGGATCTTATAGAATTAAAAAGCATTAATTTGAGTTTTCCAATCGAACAAGTGTATCGGGGGCTTGTTCTAACGCCAGAATCTGAAATGGACTCTATTCCTTCGGGATAAAGCAAATAATCTTTGATGTTATGAACTACGCAATGCCACGATCGGATCTAAACGCGCTGCTCGTTGGGCTGGCACAACGCCAAAAAAGACGCCAATTCCTCCAGAGACTGTGACCGCCAACAGAATGGCAGGAATTGAAACACTGGTAATCAGCGGCGAAAAAGACCCCAACCATAATGACCGTTCCGGCCCCAATAAAAATCCCAATACTGCCTCCTACCGCTGACAAAATAATGGATTCAATCAAAAACTGCACCATAATATCGCCTTGGGTGGCACCGATCGCCTTCCGCAACCCAATTTCCTGAGTCCGCTCCGTGACCGAAACCAGCATGATATTCATAATGCCAATCCCACCCACTAGCAGGGAAATTCCAGCGATCGCACCAACATAATGGTTAATGCCCCCGTTACAGCCCCAATAATACTCAGGGCTTCATCTTGAGAGCGCACCACAAAATCATCATCGGTGACAATTTTGTGACGTAACCGAAGCAGGTTAGTAATTTGCGTTTTGGCCGCCGACATTTGATCTCGATCTTTGGCTGAAATAGAAATAAAGGTCAGCTCAATCCCAAAAGGTGAAGTCCGTCCCGTCAAACGTCCCGACACCGTAGAAAGGGGAACTAACATCAGATCGTCTTGGTTGCTCCCCAAAAACGACCCCTTGGGCTTCATAATGCCAATAATCTGAAAGGATAGGTCTTTAACCCGAACGCGTTGCCCTAAAGGATCGACAGACCCAAATAAGTTGGTGGCTAAGTCAGACCCCAAGACTGCCACAGGGGTTCCCCGCTTTATCTCTTGCTCCGTGATAAACCGACCTCGCGCAATATTGTAGTCCCGCACGATGGGGAATAATTCATTGCTCCCAATCACAAGAGATGTTTTTTCTGTCTGCCATACACCACCGGAACTTGGTTCTGGATCTGTGGAGCCACCATTTCAACTGAGGGAACTTGCTCTGCGATCGCTACAGCATCTTTCAATACCAGGGTTCTGGGCACATAAAAGGAGCGACTGTTCCCTTTGTCATTACCTGGTACCACAAACAAGACATTGGGTCCTAAGGACTGAAATTGGTCAGAAGCAAACCGCTGCGCGCCCTCACCTATCCCAATCATGGCAACTACGGAAGCATTGCCAATAATCATACCCAACATGGTCAGCGCACTTCGCAGGCGATTTGCAGTTAAGGTGGCCGTGGCCATTTTGACGCTTTCAATCAGATCCATCCTGCCGCCTCAAACGATAAACCGCTCCTGGGCAAATCCCTTCAACCTTATTGTATAAAATAAGTTCATAAAAGGTTACAATGGTTGACGTTTCTTACCTGCATTTCACACCTTTAGCTGTCTCACTCGATCTTTTTCGCGCAGCAGCGTTAACTCAACCCCAATCTTTTGGGAATGCTGGCAGCTTAAAAATTCGATAATGAATGGCGAAGTGTGGCCCGTCTGGGGGGAAGTGCGGGTCCTGTTGTCATGTCAAATCGGAAACTTCGTGCAAGCAAATCCTGTTCTCGATCCATTAGGTCCTTCAGCTTCATCCAACCGTCTAGGGGAGTTACCTTTTACCCTCCAAGATCTCAAAAACGCCATTCCGGCCCATTGTTTTGAGCCTTCTGTCGGTCGGTCTTTGTTTTATTTTTTTCTAGATATTTCAATTATCGCGGGTCTCTACGCGATCGCAGCTTATGTGGATTCGTGGTTCTTTTATCCCATTTTCTGGATGGCTCAGGGCACAATGTTCTGGGCCTTATTTGTGGTCGGCCACGATTGCGGTCACGGATCGTTCTCTAAGTTGAAGTGGCTCAATAATCTAATCGGCCATCTTTCCCACACGCCTATTCTCGTTCCCTTTCACGGTTGGCGGATCAGCCATCGGACCCATCACGGTAACACGGGCAACATCGACACCGATGAAAGCTGGTACCCCGTCACAGAATCCAAATACAACCAGATGCCTTGGTATGAGAAGCTCTTTCGCTTCTATGTCCCATTGCTGGCTTATCCTATTTATCTGTTTCGACGATCGCCCGATCGCGAAGGCGGATCTCACTTTTCGCCCAAGAGTCCCCTGTTTCGTCCGTCTGAGAAATGGGATGTGTTGACCAGTACCGCACTTTGGATTTTGATGGTTGGGTTCTTGGCTGCATTGACGGTCAAATTTGGCTGGCTGTTTTTGGTGAAATTTTACCTAGTGCCCTATGTCATTTTTGTGATGTGGTTGGACTTGGTCACCTTTCTACACCACACCGAAGATGATATTCCTTGGTATCGCGGTGATGATTGGTACTTCTTGAAGGGTGCGCTCTCAACCATCGATCGGGATTATGGGTTTATCAATTCCATCCATCACGACATTGGTACCCATGTGGCGCATCACATTTTCTTGAACATGCCCCACTACTACTTAAAAGACGCCACAGAAGCTATTAAGCCTATTCTGGGTGGCTACTATCGCAAATCCGATGACTCTATTTTGAAGAGTTTTATCCGGTCTTGTAAGGCTTGTCACTTCGTCCCTAATACAGGGTCTGCGGTGTACTATCAAGCGCCTGGACGCCGTCGGTCCACCTAAATTCATTGCGATCGAATTGAAAAAGGGATGACGTGTGTTGGCATGTCATCCCTTTTTGTCTTTAAGCCGCCCAAGATGGGATGTCTTGCTTTATGGTTGCGATCCAGGCGGACAAATCCGATAAAGCGCGATCGCTGTAAGCGCCATAGCGCTCTCGTTTGTCGCGAATGCGTTTTCCTAGGTCGGGCAAAATGCCAAAGTTTGGGGGGCATGGGCTGAAAGTGCTTTGGCGATGCGGAACTGATGAAGTCAAAAAGGGAGCCACCCATCGTCGTTAACGGAAGACTGACTGGGGATAACCCTCGCGCGAGACGAGCGGCATTGGTCCCTGCCAACCATCCGCCGATTGTCGCAGCGGTGTAGCCTTCTGTGCCCGTCAGTTGTCCAGCCGCCAGAAGGGTGGGTTTGTTTTTGAACTGGAGAGTGGGTTTCAGAAGTTGAGGCGCATTCAGAAATGTATTCCGATGCATCACACCCATGCGCACAAATTCCGCCTGTTCTAACCCAGGAATCATTTGAAATACGCGCTTTTGTTCGCCCCAGCGCAGGTTGGTTTGAAAGCCCACCATGTTCCAGAGTTGGCCTGCACGGTCTTCTTGACGGAGTTGAACGACTGCGTAAGGGCGTTTTTCACGGTTGGCCGGATCCTTAAAGTCCCCTAGCCTTGCATCAAAAATTCCAACGGGCTTCAACGGACCATAGCGCAGGGTATCTTCCCCCCGACGGGCCATTTCTTCAATGGGCAAACAGCCTTCAAAAAACTTGGCGGTTTCTCGCTCAAACTCTTTGAGTTCGGCTTGTTCGGCCTTGCAAAGTGCTTCCCAAAAGGCAAGGTATTGAGCTTTGTCCATCGGGCAGTTCAAATAGGCAGCCTCGCCGCGATCGTAGCGGGAGGCTAGAAAGGCAATCTCTCGATTGATGGACTCTCCCACCACAATGGGGCTAGCCGCATCAAAAAAGCTCAAATATTCCATGCCCGTCAAGCGATTCAAATCTTCGGACAGGGCTGGACTGGTCAACGGCCCCGTTGCTAAGACAGCTACTCCATCGGTGGGAAGACTTAAGACTTCACCTCTACGCAGTTGGATCAGGGGATGTTGAGAAAGTGTCTGAGTCAGGTTATCGCTGAACACAGCGCGATCGACGGCCAATGCACCCCCAGCCGGAACTGCATGTTCGTCCGCTTTTTGAATGACAACAGAACCCAACTGACGGAGTTCGTGGTGGAGCAGTCCTGACGCGCGATCGCTGGCCATTGCCCCAAAGGAGTTACTACAGACCAGTTCTGCTAAGGATTCGGTGTGGTGTGCGGGACTGGTGCGTTGGGGACGCATTTCGTGAAGCACGACGGGAATACCTGCTTGGGCAATTTGCCAAGCAGCCTCAGTCCCCGCAAGACCGCCACCAATCACCTGAATGGGTTGTTGCACTTGAGTCATCAAAAAAGTTGCCTTCGGATTTTCTTGAGTCCGCGTAGGTGGTCACTGAGCTTGTCGAAGTGCGGACATCGTTCTTGTAGCCGCGTTGGCGGAGCCTGTCCACAGGACTTATTCAATCGCTAGGATCTTTTTGCAAGAAATCTATTATCGCACCCTTATCGCTACCGACCAAAACCGACGGGTAACGGAGAAGACGATCGCGTTAAGTTAACCTTACAAGCCCGCCGAGCGTTAGAAAACAGGGGTTCTTGCCAAGAAAAATCAAAGTGACTGATGGAGCTGATTTGGGGCGCACCTTGACGAATGGCATTCATTTGCATTTCCAAGGAGGGACGATTGTAGGCGGGGGTTGTCCAAGTTCCTGCAATTACCGGACTGACCTTAGTGCCCTGAGCGGCCTGACTGGCCACCCGTTGCGCTTGTTCCACAATACAGCTTGAGTCGCTACAGGTACCGTAGGACATGGGGTGCCATTCAATGGTGGATGGAAACTGGTTCCAAGGCTGCATTCGGGAATCAAATCCTTGCTTGATTCGACGGTTGCCATCTGGGAAAAAGACAGCTCCAGACTGGATTCCTTGCTGTCTCACTTGATTCACCCCAATGTTGAGAAAGTCCACCACCCCTTGATAGGCGTGGGCCACACTCAACAGCCACAGATCTTGCAGCAATCGAGGCAACCGAACACCAGCAGGCGGTAAGGGCTTCTTCGGCGGTAATGTGGGAACTGTACGTCCTTGCCAGAGGGGTTCTTCTCCAGGGAACTGTTTGTCGAAGGCCGCTAAATCGCTGGCTGAGAGAGTGCCTTGCGCCAAGTATTTCTGGATAACGGCTTCCCCTTTTGGATTGGTGGCTCTGGCAATAAGGGTTTGTTGGGCTGAATTGCCAAAAATCCACAGGTCCTGCATCTTAGCAACGACTGACCCACTTCCTGGCTGCTTGGGATACCGAATATAGTCGAACAAAACACCATCTGGACGACGCTGTAAAACGGCTTGTAAAAGCTGACTGTAATCTTGGCGCACTTGAGGGCTATAGGGATCCACAAAAACAGTATCCACATCACCTTTGCGGATATCGATATCAGTACTGGTGGTATCCACTGCCGTGATAGTTGTTTTGCCATAACCATTACGTGCTAAAGCCGCAGCGCGATCGCTCCGTGTGCCATAGGAGTAGCCGAAGTTGAGGCTAAATAACCAAGCATAGGCACTTAAACCGCGTTCTTTTGCCTTTTGAATGGCTTCGGCCAGCAAATCCCGACGCGCAAATTCTGGGCGACGCACCACGGAGGGCCAGACGGTTCTGTTTTCTTGAGAGGGAAGTAAAACTTGTCCAGAATAAAAAACTTCAATATAAACCTGGTTGTACCCACGGCTCACAATCCGGTCTAAAACGCTTTCTAAAACGCCGGGTTGCAGGTCGCATTCATAGAGGCGCAGCCAAATTGCTTGCGTCTTTAACCAACTCTGCGATCGACATTGCTTTAACTGCTGGGCATCCTGGGATAACAGGCTTTGATATTGTTGCCGAGCCCCCCCATCTCCTTGTAGAGATGCACGCAACAAAGTTTCTTTTTGAGTTGAGGACTGAGGTGGAAACTGGCAAAAAGGCATCGATTGTGCCTGAACGCGAGACATTCTTCCTAGGGGTGCGATAGATTGAGTAATTGTGGTTGCAATGAACGTTATGACCAGTAACGACGAAGACCTTTGTTTGGAAATTTTGGGCAGATGTAAGGCAAACTGTTTCATGCAAACGCTTAAAATCTCAGGATAGTTCTCTACAAAGAATTGCTTTTTGGACAACAAACCGCACGATCTTAAAGTTCTTATCTTAGCGAGTGGTTTGGATATTTCCTAGTCTTAATGAAGGTTTGTCTTTAAAGTTCCCATAAAATAAATCAATTAATGGCATAGCTGAGAAAATATGCTTATTAATGTCTATTAGGACGATTTTTAGGCTTCATCAGTTCCTATACTGATACTGACAAGACCAAATGTGGAATGTTTGGGGTTTCCATGTGTGCGATCGTTTTGGAAGGGCAACATCAACGCTAAGAGGCGGTTTGAAAACCTTTGAACGGATTACTGGCAAAATGGGCTTAAGGTTGCATTGAGGCTAAAGGCATGACACCTGTTGCAGTTCGGCGTCTGACGGTTCAGGATTATCATCGGATAGCTGATGCAGGAATTTTTAATGCTGATGAGCGTGTTGAGTTATTGGATGGAAATCTAATCAGTATGGCTGCGAAGGGAACTGCTCACAGTTCTGCCACCACCCGAACGCGGAGAGTACTAGAGGATGGATTGGGCAGAAGTGTTTTAGTGCGGGTTCAAGACCCCGTGCAGCTTGACAATTATTCTGAACCAGAGCCGGATCTTGCGATCGTGGCGTTGGAGCCCATGGAGTACGCCGATCGTCACCCCAAACCGTCTGAGATTTTTTTGCTGATTGAAATAGCCGATACAAGTTTGGCGTTTGATTGCGGTTCTAAGGCACTAGCCTATGCCCGTTCGGGAATTGCTGAATATTGGGTATTAGATGTGCGGGATCGGAAGCTCCATGTGTTTAGGTCCCCAGCAGATCGAGGTTATCAGAGTGAATTTGTTTTGGCAGAGACGATGCAGATTGCGCCGCTTGCGTTCTCTAACTGTGTCTTGGAAATTAGGGAAATGCTGCCTTTAGTACCTGATTAAAGCGAATCCGGCGGTGGGGTTGGGTGATTCAGGTAAATGAAAGGGCGGGTCGTACAA
Organism: Acaryochloridaceae cyanobacterium RU_4_10; assembly: GCA_012032135.1. Classification (GTDB taxonomy): domain Bacteria; phylum Cyanobacteriota; class Cyanobacteriia; order Thermosynechococcales; family Thermosynechococcaceae; genus JAAURS01. Next base: position 15,250 of record JAAURS010000015.1, read on the forward strand.
TCCTTCCACTTCTAGGAGAGGTGCAATGATGCTCTGGCAATGCGTTGGAAAGGCGATTTGGCTAACCTTAGCTATGCGGTGGCTGGGGGGATGAGGGGATTGAGTTGAGACAGAAGCACTGGGATGTCGGTTGTTGAGGTTTTCCATACTTCATCTAAATCGATGTCGTCGTAGTTGTGGATGAGTTTATCTCGCATTCCGGCCATAAGCTGCCACGGGGTTTCAGGGTGTAGGGCGCGAAATTCTTGAGAGAGACGCTTGACGGCTTCGCCGATGATCATCAGTTGAAAGACAATGGCAGATTGGGTTTTATCGTCTTCCATAAATTCGGCTTTACTAACGCCCTGCTGAAACTGGATCACTTTAAGTGATGCCCGTTGGATATCGAGAAGGGTCGCGTTGTCTCTAGGATTTTGCATAGATGGGTTGAGCGGTGGAAAGAATTTCTTGGCGGCGAATCCAGTTTGAACTGCGTTCAATCGCACGCTTACTGATGAGATCGACTTTGCGTCCCAAAATTGCTTGCAGCTCTTGCTGCATTTGGACATGCTCTAATAGTCCCCAGTCGGCTTCGGGGGCAAAGGCAATCAGTATATCAATGTCGCTATGGGGATGAAAATCTTCACGCAGAATGGAGCCGAATAAGGAAAGTTCTGCTACACGCCAATGAGCGCAAAAGTCATCGATTTGATCTTTGGGTAGGGGAATTGCGGTATTCATGATTCGTTTTCAAGGGTAGGCATGACCATCGCGTTTTCTATGGATTCCCACACATCCCGTGAGACACGCACCGCAGATTCTTTATAACGAACCATGAGTTTGCAGATGTAGAAATAATCGACTAATGCCTGAACTTCACTTTCTGAGTGATTAAGTAGTTCTCGCTCTAGCCCAAGATCCTTACACCACATCTGTAGAAAGCGCTCAGAAAAAGCTTCGAGAACTTCAAAGGGCTGTTCATCATCAGGTACTTGCGATTTTGAGGATTCCAAGTCTCGAATTAAGACAGAGAAATTAATAGAACGATTAATGATATTGAGGTGGTCAATGGCCCGTGAGTACTGAATAGCAAGGTCGAGGGCAACGGTAAGATTGCTCTCATGGATGAAAGTGAGTTCGCGGACGTTGTTGCGGTCAATGGGGAAGGTTGGGCTAAAGATAAAGACAAGTTCGATGGCGAGATCGAGAGCTTCGGAAAATTCGAGGAGATCGGGGTAGCCGAGGATGGAATTGAGGAAGGCGAATTCTTCGATAATGAAGGTAAGGTTACTTTCAAAGGCGAGGCTGAAGACGAGAACCATTAATCTCTTGCTAAGTGAAGAAGCAGGATTGACGGAGCCAACCGTCACTTTATTCGCCCAGTTCAGCAGTGCCTGAAATTTGAGCGAACAAACTCGCTGCTGAGCAATGGCTTCCATCCACTTCAGAAAACTATTAGCACTTGGAAGGAGACCTGGGATCAGCAACAAAACTTCTCGCCAGCGTTTTTCTGTTAGATGTCGGCTAACAATTTCTGACATTAAACCATCTAAAAAACGGACGCCCGTATAAATTTGTTCTAAGGGAACCGCTTCCCGCATTCCCGATAGGGTCAGTTTGACCTTGCCGTAGCGGTCTATATATCTACGTTCGTAATCGCTCCATAAATCAACCTGAGCCAGTCGATCTTTGAAGAAATCAGCGGCCTTACCTCCTAATTTCTCAATAATCGAAGTGCCGACCTTGGCGATCGCACTTCCTGCTGCGCGGCTTGTGATATCGCCCATAAATGGATCCATCTCAAAGGTCAAAATCAAGAACCCTCAAAATCCTCCGCATGTTCTGAAGTGTTACGCGGTACTTCAGTCACAATCCCAGCCAGTTCAAGCAACTTAGAGCCATCCTTCGGCATTAGTCTAATTGCCAAAAAATCCTGGATTAGACTGCTAAGATTTTCTTCATGATGCTCATTTAGATAAGTCTCTAGTTGTTCAGCTATTTGATCCGGTATTTCCAACGTGAGATGTGTCATGCTCCTACTCCCGATCTCTCAAAGCTATTGTTGAGATCATAAAGCAAAAATCTTCGCATTTCTTCCCCGTTCAGCCCGCCATATTGCTTATGAATGAATCCATCTAGGAGAAGGTCTGATACTTTTGTTTGACGATCTCTTTGAAACATTATCTGTCGATCGCCCAAACCAAAGCAGCCCCAAATCTGACGCGATCGCTCACCATACCCCCCTACTCAAGCCAAGATTTGGCCGTGCGCTTGGAAGAAACGGGTAAAACAAGTAAATTTAATGAGGATAGGGTTGTCCATCTGCCCCAATCGACACCGAACTCAAAAATTTTGCACAATAGAGCTAATTAAACCGTTGCCCAAACAATGATGAATAGCCCTTTCCTCCAGCGCCTCCACAGTCCCGAACGCCCCGTCATCGTCTTTGATGGGGCAATGGGAACCAACATCCAATCCCAAAACCTAACGGCAGCGGACTTTGGCGGGCCGGAGTACGAAGGCTGCAATGAATATCTGGTGCATACCAAACCCGAGCGATCGCCAAAGTCCACCGCGACTTCTTGGCCGCAGGGGCCGACGTGATTGAAACCGATACCTTTGGCAGCAGCCCCATCACCCTGGCCGAGTTTAACCTGGCAGACCAGGCCCATTACCTCAGCAAAACAGCGGCAGAACTCGCCAAGAAATGTGCGGCGGAGTTTTCCACGCCCGAAAAACCACGATTTGTTGCGGGTTCGATCGGTCCAGGGACAAAATTACCGACCTTAGGGCATATTTCCTACGACGCGATCGAGGAATCCTTTGAAGTCCAGGCAGAAGGGCTATTTGATGGCGGGGTCGATCTCTTTATTGTTGAAACCTGCCAAGACGTTCTGCAAATTAAGGCCGCACTCAATGCGATCGAAGCGGTGTTTGCCAAAAAGGGCGATCGCCGCCCGTTAATGGTTTCCGTCACGATGGAAGTCCCACAAGGCACCATGCTTCTAGGCACTGATATCAGCGGTCTACTGGCAATCTTAGAACCTTTCCCGATTGATATTTTGGGCCTCAACTGTGCGTCAGGCCCAGATCGGATGGCGGAACACATTAAATACTTAACTGAGAATGCGCCCTTTGTGGTGTCTTGCGTCCCCAACGCAGGTTTGCCAGAAAACATTGGCGGACACGCCCATTACAAGATGACCCCGATGGAACTTCGCATGGCATTGCATCGCTTTATTGAAGATTGGGGCGTGCAGGTGATTGGTGGCTGCTGCGGCACCCGTCCAGAACATATTCAAGCTTTGGCCGAGATTGGCGCGATTTTACAGCCAAAGGAACGGGAAGTGCGGAGATCTCTTACCCCCGGTCACAACGGGCGGGATTTGTTCGGCTATACCCCAGCCTCGGCTTCGATTTATACCGCTCAACCTTATGAGCAGGATAATTCGTTCTTGATTGTGGGCGAACGGCTCAATGCCAGCGGTTCCAAAAAGGTGCGGGAACTACTGAACGAAGATGACTGGGATGGACTAATGGCGATCGCCAAGTCCCAGGTTAAAGAAGGTGCCCATGTCCTCGACGTAAACGTAGACTACGTGGGGCGCGATGGCGAGCGCGATATGCACGAGCTGGCCTCGCGCCTCGTCACCAACGTGACACTACCCCTCATGCTGGACTCCACCGAGTGGCAGAAGATGGAAGCAGGACTGAAGGTAGCAGGCGGGAAATGCATCCTCAACTCCACCAACTACGAAGACGGTGAAGAGCGCTTTATGAAGGTGCTAGAACTCGCCAAAGCCTATGGCGCGGGTGTGGTCATCGGTACCATTGACGAAGAAGGAATGGCCCGTACCGCCGAGAAAAAATCTCAGATCGCGCAACGGGCCTATCGTGCTGCGGTCGAGTTTGGCATCCCCGCCCACGAAATTTTCTTTGATACCCTAGCACTACCGATTTCTACGGGGATTGAAGAAGACCGCGCCAATGGCAAAGCCACTATCGAGTCCATTCGGATAATTCGCGAGAACCTTCCTGGCTGTCACTTCATGCTGGGCGTGTCAAATATCTCCTTTGGTCTGAGTCCTGCCACGCGGATTACCCTCAACTCCATGTTCCTCAACGAAGCCATGCAGGTCAGGAATGGATGGGTCGGATCGTCTCAGCCGCGAAGATTCTACCCCTTGCCAAAATTGACGCTGAACATCAGGAAGTTTGCCGCGATCTGATTTACGATCGCCGCCGCTTTGACGAGAACAACATTTGCATCTACGACCCTCTCACCAAACTCACCGAACTCTTTGCGGGAGTCAGCGCCAAGGATGCCCGTGCCGGGAGTTCCTTAGCCGATCTGCCCATTGAGGAACGTCTGAAACAACACATCATCGATGGCGAACGGATTGGGCTGGAAGATGCGCTCAAAATTGCGTTGGAAACCTACGCACCGCTCCACATTATCAATACCTTCCTGTTGGACGGGATGAAGGTCGTGGGTGAGTTATTCGGTTCGGGGCAAATGCAGCTTCCGTTCGTGTTGCAATCTGCTGAAACCATGAAGTCAGCGGTGGCGTTCTTGGAACCTTTCATGGAGAAGGTAGAAGGTCAGGATGAGTCCTCCGGCAAGGGCAAGTTCCTGATTGCCACGGTAAAGGGTGATGTCCACGACATCGGCAAGAATCTGGTGGATATTATCCTCACCAATAATGGCTACAAGGTCATTAACTTGGGAATTAAGCAAACCGTGGATGCGATCGTGGATGCTTACAACGAGCACAAGCCCGACTGCATCGCCATGAGCGGATTACTCGTAAAATCGACTGCTTTCATGAAAGAAAACCTGCAAGTTTTCAACGAGCGCGGTATTTCAGTTCCCGTGATTTTGGGCGGTGCAGCTCTAACGCCAAAGTTTGTCTACGAAGATTGTCAGAATGCCTATCAAGGTCAAGTGATCTACGGTAAAGACGCTTTTGCCGACCTGACTTTCATGGATCGGTACATGCCTGCCAAGGCTGAAACCCAATGGAAGGATGAGGAAGGGTTTACGGGAGAGTATGCCAAGTTCAACCAGAAGGGACGGAAAGCGATCGAGCAGGCTGAGCGTGAGTTGAATGGGGGCGCACCCGAAAACCTGAATCGACTGAACCTGATGTGATTGATACGGTGAGATCGGAAGCGGTCGATATAGATATTCCTCGTCCCGTACCGCCATTCTGGGGAACAAAGATCCTCAAACTAGAAGATTTCTCCTTTGAAGAATTGTTCTGGCATATGGATTTACAGGCGCTGATTGCCGGACAATGGCAGTTCCGCAAACCCAAGGAACAATCTCGCGAGGAGTATGATGCGTTTCTAGGAGAAAAGGTTTATCCAGTGCTAGAAACCTGGAAGAAGCGAGTCGTAGAAGAAAAACTCCTTCACCCGCAACTCGTGTATGGATACTTCCCCTGTGTGGCGGAAGGAAATTCCGTCCATGTTTACGATCCATCTGCGATCGAACAAGGATTAACGCCCCAAACGGCGACCCCATTTGTAACCTGGACATTCCCGCGCCAAAAATCCCTCCGACGGCTATGCATTGCGGATTTCTTCCGTCCGATCGCAGAGAACCAATTCGACGTATTCCCCATGCAGGCCGTAACCGTAGGCCAGATCGCAACGGAGTTTGCCCAAAAACTCTACGCCGAAAATTCCTACACGGACTACCTGTATTTTCATGGGTTAGCAGTGCAAGTTGCGGAGGCGATCGCGGAGCAATCCCACGCCCGTATCCGTAAGGAGTTAGGCTACGGCGATCTAGAGCCAGACAATATTCGTGATATGTTGGCTCAGCGGTATCAGGGTTCGCGCTATAGCTTTGGCTATCCGGCTTGTCCCAATGTGGCGGATCAGTTTAAGCAGTTGGAGTTAATGGGATGCGATCGCATTGGGATGACGATGGATGAGAGTGAGCAACTGCATCCTGAGCAATCGACGACGGCATTGATTGTTTATCATCCAGTGGCGAAATATTTTAGTGCTTAGAATGAGTACAGAGCATTGCTATAGTACTTCGATTCAGTGGATTGAGGCAAATCAAGCAATGTAATAGTTCATGACCGATTAGTCATCATACTAACAAACTGAAATCGAATGTTAATGGGTTCAAATCTACTTTCTTTTTACGGATTTACCATCTTTATGGAGAATTTGTGAAGCGCGATCAAAGACGCCAACGTTGGAAGTGTACTGTGGTAGTTCTCTATTGAAGTAACAGCTTGGGTTTCAGCGAAGACAAGGGTCTTCGTGTTAACTCCAGAATACTGAGGTCATCTGCTGTAAGCCCTGGCTATAACGCAACCAGAAATCACAGGTCTTCGGGTTGTAAACCTGTACGTTTTGCAATACGAGCCAACATTTTAGGACCAATTTCCACACTGTCATGAAAAGCAAAGATAAAGTCAGGCCATTCAGGATGAGAAAGAATACGATGTGACCCTCCTGTCTCCCGTTTGATCGCCCAGCCAATCCGAAGTAAGGCGGCTAATACTCGCTTGGCTTTGGTAGATCTCCACTGACTCATGCTGCCTGAAAAGATATGCTGACTAAATTAGACTCGTTTTCACCATGCTCTAAGCGTTCTGCCAAAACTCTTAGCGCCAAGGCTTGTACCTGAGTAATTGCCTCTTCGCAAGTCTGAGCATAAACCAAAACGCCTGGTAAATCTATGACCTCAGCAATCCAGCGCCCATCGTCTTCTTGTTCAGTCTCAACAATGAATTTCATGGCTTTAGGTTTGACATGGACCTTAAACCATCATATCTCAAACAAGACCTGTTCGCGTTCGTAAAAGGCTTTACATGTGATGCAATACAGTATTAAGTCAACAAGTAAAAAATCGTCCTAAGATTTTCCAAGTCTGACATTGGCCACAGACAATCGCTTTAGCTCAAGCAATGCGATGGTTCATGACCGATTAGTCATCATACTAACAAACTGGAATCGAATGTTAATGTGTCCAAATCTACTTCCTTGTTACGGATTTATCATCTTTATGGGGGAGTTGTGAAGCGCGATCGGAGATGTCAATATTGGAAGTGTACTTTAGTAGTTTCTCTATTGAAGCTAACGGTTCGGATCAGCGGTTGCCAACACTTTGACGACCAACTCCAGCGCCTCTGGTCAATCCGCTGCACCCAAATTTATACCTCGTCTTCGCTATCGTAGGAAAGATGTTCATTATCCACTATTTCTAGAAAATTAAGGCGCTTTCGAGCATTGGTCACTTTGGTGTAAGCTTCGTCCACCTCATCTTCGACTTGTGGCAAACTTGCATCATTTAGCAACGCCTGAATGTAGTTTGGCGTCCGGTCTGGATCTAACTCTAACGCATCAAAGGATCTTAGTAAGTTTATGTGTGGGCTATGGGATCTCGAATTCATGAGAAATAATAGCAGCTCCTTCTTCCTGATTTCTTCATCAATGAAATCAAGACGTTCTCCGTAGAAAACTTTTTCAGCCTTAGAGTCACATCGTATTTCTTTAGTGTAGATGTTCAGTTCCACTGAGCGCTGGCAAACAACCTGAAAAAGCTCATCACAAATCTTTTTAACTACCTTTCCTACAAATTTGCGAATTTGGTTGGTATTCGTAATTGAAATGAACTTGTCATCAATGGGAAGGGTTATTTTCAGATGCTTTGCAATAAAATCAAGAAATAGGCGTTTTTCTTCGTGAATTTCAGGAACAACTTTTAATAAAAATCGGCCATATCTATGGGTTTTGTAAAACTTTGAAAGAATTGATAAAAACTCTCGGTGAATATTAGAAAGCTGCAAATTGCAATGTGAATCCACTCGGTTTGCAAATTCTATTGTGCTATGGTGTCTTAGACTATTTTTCGAGTCTGTTTTATATCGATGTAGTCACGATGCTCGATTAGTATTATTGCTACTTTTAATAATCGCTCGATACCTACTGATAGATTGTATAGAACCTCAAAGCTGTCCTCTGAGTGGTTCAGAGAACTTAACTCATGAAGCGTCTTGATGCCGTTATGAATGAAAGTACCTGCGACATCTATTTCTATACCAAGCGCGAAATTTTTCCACCACTCTTCTGGTGTCATTGCAGAATCTCCAAGCTAGAGGTATAACTAAAGTCTAAATGACAAAATGTCGTCTAGCATCCTATTATTTGACAAATATCGCATAACAGCCCTTATTTGGGATTATCTGACAAATGTCGCATAACGCCCCAATTTCCTGGACAATTACGACAAACTATCATCTCCAGTATTTCTTACTTGGTTTGACTGCACAAAAAAACACCGCAAACAAAACCGATCACAACCCATCTCCCAACCCATAATCCACTCTCACGAAGTCAATCGTCCACAGATTGAAAACGCGATCGCACCTACCAAAGCTAAGCGTCGCCCTTATCCCTCCTACAGTGTACACACAAGTTGGAATGAGGCAAGAAAAACGACAAATCTCCTTCTGGGAGGATGCCCGGAGGGCGGGGTGGGTTAGTCAGTCGTGCTGAGCTGCTAAAGCTTATCGAAGCTGAAGCCAAAAATGATCGACTCATGGCTCTTTGCGATCGCCTAGAACAGCAAATCGATGCCGCTACAGACAAACGCACCGAACTCCTCAACGCACTCATGGCGCAAGTGTAAAAGAGAGTCCATGCCTCTACAATCCAGGTCGTGCTCCAGTATCATCTGGTAAACTGAGACCAAGACTAGGACAGTGAAAGGTGACTTAGTGGCCTAGATCCTAACCCTAGAAGAAATGGCAAAGCACTACGACGGTGATTGGTTTACCAAACACATAAACACCTTTCCTTAACACAACTCAGAACTTATGAAGCGCGCTCTACCCCCTGGTAACCTTGGTCTACCTTTAATCGGCGAAACCATTGCCTTTCTCAGCGATCGCAACTTTGCCACCAAGCGACATCAACAGTATGGGGATATTTTTAAGACCAATCTCTTTGGGCAATCCACCATTTTCTTAAAAGGTGCCGAAGGAAATCAGTTTATCCTAAGCAATGAAAACGAATATTTCCGTGTTTCTTGGCCACCCAGTGTTAAAGCATTATTGGGTCAGTTGTCCCTAGCACTCCAAGCCGGACACGAACATATCAGTCGGCGCAAGCTACTCGCCCAAGCCTTCCAGCCAAGGGCACTATCTGGCTACGTTGAAGCCATGCAGAGTATCAGCGATCGCTATTTTGAGCGCTGGCTAGAGTTGGGAGAATTTACCTGGTACCCAGAACTACGCAATTACACATTAGATATTGCTTGTAAACTGCTGATTGGGTTGGACAATGGTTCAGAAACCTTGTTGGGACACCATTATGAAACTTGGTGTGAGGGTTTATTTAGTGCGCCCGTAAAATTGCCCTTTACCCGTTTTGGGAAAGCATTTCGCAGCCGAACAAAGCTGTTGGCTGAAATCGAAACATTGGTTCGTGCGCGCAAGACCCAGCCTAGACAATCTGGCAATGACGATGCGTTGGATTTAATGCTCGCGGCAAAAGACGATGAGAGACAAGGATTGAGCATTGAGGAGTTGAAAGAGCAAGTGTTGTTACTGTTGTTTGCAGGGCATGAAACACTGACTTCCGCCTTGGCTTCCTTGTGTTTATTGCTAGCGCAAAATCCTGAGGCTTTAGGAAAAGCAAGGGCTGAGCAAACAGAACTGCGATCGCAGCCGCTAACCTTTGAAACACTCAAGCAAATGACCTATCTGGATCGAGTGTTAAAGGAAGTTTTGCGAGTCGTGCCGCCAGTAGGGGGCGGATTCAGGGAGATTATTCAGCACTGCGAATATCAGGGTTACGAACTTCCGAAGGGTTGGCAGGTTTTGTATCAAATCAATTCCACGCATCAAGATCTCAGCATTTATAAAGATCCAAACCGCTTTGACCCCGATCGTTTTAACCCCGAACGAGCGGAGGATCGAGTTAAGACTTTTGGCCATGTGCCCTTTGGTGGGGGCTTGCGAGAATGTTTAGGAAAAGAGTTTGCACGACTAGAAATGAAGCTATTTGCAGCGCGATTGCTGCGGGAGTTTAATTGGCAATTGTTGCCAGGACAAGACTTGAGTTTGGTCGTCATCCCAACGCCTAAGCCCAAGGATGGTTTGCAGGTTCGTTTCCGGCAACATAGTGCATGATATTTAATACATCATTCCGATTAGCGACAGAACCTACAATCTGCCCTACCTCATCAATTAAGGCGTGGGCTACTTCCAATTCAACTACGGTAGTAACTAAATTCTCGGCGATCGCATTGAAGTAGCTATCGGTTAAGCCCATCTCAATCACTAATTCTTTATGAGCATCCCTCAGAGAGCGACCATCCCAATTTTTAGCACCACCAAAGGCATAGGTCATAAAG
>JAAURS010000282.1 GCA_012032135.1 Acaryochloridaceae cyanobacterium RU_4_10
GAACAACTCCCCCTCCCCACCTTCCCCAACTTCCTCATCCCAAAACCTCCGGTCATCTTAATGAATCTGCCCTCCTAGAATTTGCAACTGGAAAAATCGCCCCCGTCTTTGGTCCAGACTATGCAGAAATTGACACTTATCCCAATCGAATCCGGCTTCCCATGCCACCCTATCTATTCGTCAGTCGAGTCACCCGACTGGAAGCAGAACGAGGGGCGTTCAAGCCTTGCTTCATTGAGACAGAATATGATATCCCTGCCGATGCCTGGTATGCCGTTGATGGTCAAGTTCCTGCTGCCATTTTTGTTGAAGCTTCCCAGGGCAATATTGTATTGATTAGCTATCTGGGCATCGATTTTGAAATCAAAGGCCACCGTTCTTTTCGAGCCCTTGACGGAACGATTAAGTTTGTAGGGGAGACACCCAAGGCTGGAGAAACATTCCGGTGCGAGGTACGGATTAACTCCTTCACCCGAGGCAGTGGCACAGTGTTGTATTTCTATAACTGCGACTACTTTGTCGGCGATCGCAAGTTTTTAGAACTTAAGGCAGGGGCAGGCTTTTTTACAGAAAAAGAACTTAGAAAAGCACCGGGTGTCACTCTAACCAAACAAGAACTAGCAGCGAGGGGCAAAATTCAAAAGCAGCAGTTCACCCCTCTCTTATCCTGCCCCAAAGTTGCTTTTAGCGAACAAGACCTAATTCATCTGAGCGCAGGGAACCTTGCTGCCTGTTTTGGTCCAGATTACGGCCCTCAGCAAGCACAAAATCCATCTCTTAGGTTTCCCTCGTCAGCCTTTCGCACGACCGATCGCGTGCTTGCGGTCAACCCGAGCGGCGGCGACTGGGGCCTAGGTGTCCTCGTTGCTGAAAAAGATTTACACCCAGAACAATGGTATTTTAACTGCCACTTCAAAGATGACTACTGTATGCCCGGAACCGTCGTTGGGGAAGGTGCAGCGCAACTCTTACAATTCTATTTACTGTACTTAGGATTGCAAACCCGCACTACTCAGGGGCGTTTTCATCCTATTCCCAATCTCACACAATCTTCCCGCAGTCGCGGTCAAGTCACGCCGACGGTTGGCACATTAGTCTATCAACTTGAAGTATTTGAAATAGGACTGGAACCTACTCCTTTTATAAAGGCCGAAGCAACGGTCAAATTTAAGGGCAAAACGATCTCGATGATTAAAAACTTGGGCATCCAGTTATTGGAGTAGCACTATGACAAACGCAACGATCGCCATGACCAATAACGGGCTGCACTTTTCAAGAAATGGGAGCGATCGCTTTCCAGACTCATTCAGTTTGTCCATCCAAAGCTGGCAGGGTCCCTCAGAGCGTATCGCCTTCGATCCGGCTGGTATCCAGGCCAAACTGTTGAATTTAGAACAACCTTGCTACATCCTCAACGTCAAGGGGCAACTGGGTGCCACCAATGACGGCTCTCTCAATGCGGCAGGTCAAACTGAAGTTGCAATTTTCTTGCCCCCCTACCGCTGCACCAACTGGGAGACCCCACCTTCCGCGCCTTTCACGGAGTCAAATATGCCTACGCCACAGGAGCAATGGCAGGTGGTATTGCCAGTGCCGATCTCGCGATTGCGATCGGCAAAGCAGGAATGCTGGGGTCTTTTGGGGCAGGTGGGCTTCCCCCAGAACGCATTGAAGCTGCTATCCAGCAGATTCAACAAGCGCTTCCGCAAGGTCCCTATGCCTTTAATTTGATCCATAGCCCTAATGACACGGCAATGGAGCGCAATACCGTCGATTTGTACCTCAAATATGGCGTCAAAACTGTAGAAGCTTCTGCCTTTTTAGATTTAACACCCAGTATTGTCTATTACCGAGTTGCGGGACTGGCATTAAATTCCGCCAATGAAATTGAGATTCGGCATAAGGTTATTGCCAAACTCTCTCGCAGAGAAGTTGCGACCAAGTTTATGCAGCCCGCACCAGAGAAACTTCTCAAAGGACTCGTCGAGCAAGGTTTAATTACTGAATTGCAGGCCAAACTCGCAGCGCAGGTACCGATCGCCGACGATATAACCGTCGAAGCAGATTCTGCGGGACATACTGATAACCGTCCGTTGGTTTGCTTGTTGCCTTCAATCCTGAGTCTTAGAGACCAGATTCAGGAACAGTATCAATACTCCAATCCCGTTAGAGTGGGTGCTGCCGGAGGAATTGGGACACCCCAGGCAGCCTTAGCCGCGTTCGCGATGGGAGCGGCCTACGTCATGACAGGGTCTATCAATCAATCTTGTGTGGAAGCTGCTGCATCGGCACATACCAAGCAATTATTGGCCCAAGCAGACATGACGGATATCATGATGGCTCCTGCCGCCGATATGTTTGAAATGGGGGTGAGACTCCAGGTCTTAAAGCGCGGAACGCTCTTCCCCGTTAGAGCCCAGAAGCTTTACGAGCTGTATCGAAATTATGATTCCATTGAGGCCATTCCAGGACCAGAAAAAGCACAAATTGAAAAGCAAATTTTCAGAAGAAGTTTGGAGACGGTTTGGGAGGATACCGTTACTTTCTTTCAACAGCGCGATCCCACACAAATCCTCAAAGCCAACCAAAATCCCAAGCGCAAAATGGCCCTAATTTTTCGTTCCTACCTAGGGCTATCCTCGCGCTGGTCTAATACTGGAGAACCTGGACGAGAAATTGACTATCAAATCTGGTGTGGACCCACAATGGGGGCTTTCAATGATTGGGTCCGAGGATCTTACTTGGCAGATCCGCAAGATCGTCGAGTTGTTGATGTTGCCTATCATATTTTGCGAGGAGCCGCATTTCTATATCGGCTACAAAGCCTACAAATACAAGGACTGCACATGCCTAAACAGTATACCCAATACAAACCCGAACCGATCCAGGTCGATTTTCTTTAAATCATGCCTGCTGATGAAGCTTACCTTATTTTTAGGAAGTAAATACAGTGAACGAACTAGCAAAATTGGCGTTTTGGTTCTTGATTGGATTGACGATCTCAATTCTTCCGTTTGCGATCGCTGTGACATCCAGATTCTTTGCAGCATCTTCAAAACAGGAACCATCTTTTAATTCCTGGTACCCCAAGACAACGGTCATTCTTTCATTGCGCGGAGCGGACCCCTTTCTACCAGATTGCTTGCAGGCTTTATTGAATCAAAATTATCCAGCTTATAACGTTCAAATCATTGTTGATAGTCGAGAAGATGAAGCGTGGGAAGTCGTAGACAAAACTTTATACAATTTTGGAGGAACAACTCCTGTCAAGGTGAGTGTGTTGGAGGTAAAAAGACCCACCTGTAGCCTGAAATGTAGTGCTTTAATTCAAGCGATCGCTAACCTAGAGGATGATTGTGAAGTTGTAGCCTTGGTTGATGCTGACACCCTCACTCATCGCAATTGGCTCCGGGAACTAGTGATGCCATTTTCCGAGCCCACCATAGGTGCGACAACTGGAAATCGCTGGTACGTTCCAGACTATCAGTTGTGGGGCTCTTTGGTACGGTATATCGGAAATATCCCATCGGTCGTTCATATGTCCATTCATAATGTTCCTTGGGGTGGAACATTGGCCATTAGAACGCAAGCTTTAAGACACTCTCAGATCCCAGAACAGTGGAGTCAAGGGTTGGTTGAAGATGTTCTTGTTTATAAAGCCATGCAAAAACAAGGACTTCGCGTTCAGAGCGTACCCTCTCTCATCATGGTCAATCGAGAGCAATGTAGCTTATCAAGCTATATTCCTTGGCTCAAGCGTCAATTACTCTGCGTTCGGTTATACCATCCTTCTTGGCTCTTGGTTGTGGTGCATGTAATGGTTACCACTTTAACTCCATTACTAGCTGTAGGACTGTTGGTAATGGCGGTCGTCAACCATCAATGGGAATCTGTGACTTGGGTTGTGGGTGGATTATTTTGTTATGGAATTGGACAATTTTTATTGGTCTCAATATTGGAACAAGGGGTGCGACAAGTCGTACACAATCGAAGAGAATTTGTACCAAAAATTTCTGCCATTACAATGTTTAAAGTATTCGTTGCCATCCCTTTAACGCAGTTGGTTTTCATGTGGGCGATCGTATCCGTCATGAAGGCGCGTTCTATTGATTGGCGTGGCATTACCTATGAAATCAAAGGGCCTTGGGACATTCACTTATCAAACTATCGTCCTTATCTCAATTCAAAACGATCGACGATGCAAAACGCATCTCTTTAAAATTTTTCTTTCTTTTGTAATTTAAAGATTTAGTATTTATGCATACCTTGCATTTATTTGAATTTCAAGATCAAAACTGGATTCCGTCGTCCTTGCGTCGGACTCTGTTTGAGATTTTAGATTGTTGTAATACGACCATTCTGCCCTACAACCAATGGGTCTCAAAAAGCATACTTCAGCAGGCTACTCAGAAGAAATTCGAGCAGATCGTTGAGTTGGGGGCGGGTACAGCTCCTATTACTAAATTATTAGCCCAAGATAGTAGAACGGATTGTCTCTCCTTAATTGCCTGCGACCTCAAACCTGCTAATGATATTTATCAGGAACTCAAGCAACGCTATCCTGGGAAAGTGGATGCGATCGCAACGCCAGTTGACTTCTCCAAACCCTATCCTTGGAAGTCTTCAACGCTACTCGTTCTTTCGGCAACCTTTCACCATATTCCGCCACTCCAGAGAGCGGGAGTATTGAGCGCTCTGACTCAATCAGCCGATGGTGTCATGATTTTTGAACCCTTACGCAGAACGCCTGTATCGATGTTCTTGGCCGTTTGTACATTGATTCCAGCTTTGCTATTGCCCATCTTAATGGTCAGGCAACCCGGCACGTTAAGACGGATCTTTTGGTGTTGGCTCTGTCCTGTAGGCACTGCGATGTTTGTATGGGATTCCGTCGTCTCCTCGATTCGCCAGTGGACGGCTAGGGAATGGCGTGCTGCATTGAAACAGCCTTTAGGTTCTCCTAGAGTGCCCGTTGTTAAGACGTGGATTAACTCACAATTAGTAGCCTGGTAGTTTAAGGAGTGAATAGATGAATCAGTCTACCCTCAACACAATTAACAAAACTCCTCAAACCTCAGAGGATATCCAAGACTGGCTTGTTGACCAGCTTGCCGGACGGACCCGAGTAAATCCTGATGACATCGACATCAGCGCGCCTTTTGAAAGCTTCGCTTTGGAGTCAGCAGATGCATTGGTACTACTAAATCAACTGGAGCAATGGCTTGGTTTTCCTGTGCCTCCAGTTCTAATCTGGAACTATCCAACGATCGAATTGCTATCCCAGCGCTTGGCTGGGGAAGATGAAGACAACGATTAGTCTTGACATCTAATCGTTTCATAAAGGAGAAATCTGAATGGAACCGATCGCAATTATTGGTATGGGGTGTCGTTTTCCGGGTGCCCAAAATCCAAAGGCATTCTGGCAGTTGCTCAGAGATGAGGTGGATGCTATTACTGAAGTTCCCTCAGACCGATGGGATGTGGATGCATTCTACGATCCAAAGCCTGGAACGCCTGGGAAAATGAATACCCGCTGGGGTGGCTTTTTGCCCCAGGTCGATCGATTCGACCCTCACTTTTTTGGAATCGCCCCTCGCGAAGCCATTTATATCGATCCCCAGCAGCGGTTGCTGTTGGAAGTGGCGTGGGAGTCTCTAGAACATGCGGGTCAGGTTCCAGATCGTTTGGCACGGTCTCAAACGGGCGTTTTTATTGGGATCTCCAGCAATGATTACCAACAGGTTCTAAAGGGCGGCGGGGGTAACAACGATATCAATGCCTATCTCGGCACTGGAAATGCCTTTAGCATCGCAGCCAATCGGTTGTCCTACTTTTTTGACTTTCGCGGTCCCAGTCTGGCGATCGACACGGCCTGTTCTTCCTCTTTAGTTGCAGTTCATCTGGCCTGTCAAAGCTTGCGGAGCGGGGAGTCGAATTTAGCTTTGGCTGGAGGGGTAAATCTACTCCTGCGCCCAGAAGTCACAATGATTTTTTCTCAAGCTCAGATGATGGCACCCGATGGGCGGTGCAAAACCTTTGATTCAAAAGCCAATGGCTATGTACGTGCGGAAGGCTGCGGAGTAGTGGTTCTGAAGCGGTTGAAAGACGCACTAGAAGAGGGCGATCGCATCCTGCGACAATTCGCGGATCGGCCATCAATCAAGATGGTCGGAGCAATGGAATTACGGCTCCCAACGGTCC
>JAAURS010000283.1 GCA_012032135.1 Acaryochloridaceae cyanobacterium RU_4_10
AGCAAAATCAATCCTAAAATTTGTGCCCCGCGCGATAAAAATCGCCTTCGCAAACTCCATTCGCTCACCCCTCCCCCCGTTACATGGCGACTCGCGATCGCCAAATCAGCCCCTTCCTCAATGGCTCTCAGCAGTTTGCTTGCAAGTTCAGGGGGATGCTGTAAATCTCCATCAATCACGCCCAAAATGTCCCCTCGCGCGACCTGCCAGCCTCGGACAACCGCAGAAGAGAGCCCTCGTTCCTGCGTGCGTCGAACAACCTGAAGTTGGGGGTATTCCTCCATCAGCGCTTCAGCCAATTTCCAAGTCCGATCGGGGCTGTTGTCGTCCACCACAATCAATTCGTAAGATTCAAACAGTGTTTGAGCCAGTCGCTGGCTCAAAATCCGAACGAGTTCGGGAAGATTTTCCCCTTCATTAAATGTGGGAATCACAATTGAAACTCGAACAATTCCCCATGATGCAGGTGACGGTCGATAAGATCCGGCGGGGACAACACGTTGGGTTCTAACATCCCTTGAAATTTGTAAAGGGCCTGACGGCGGAGTTAAAAGCATTCTTAAACACTAGACAGAGACTTAGAGCGGTGTAAGGGAGAATAAATACAGCGCGATCGGCTCTTTGCGGGCTGGATAGTCTTTCTTGTTCAGCAGCGGATAGCGCTGTTTGAGTGTGGCTAAAAGGGTGTTGGCTCGGCTAAATTTTAGCGTTCCACCATCCGCAACAGTTCCTTTAGCCTGAACGAGGGCTAGGGTTTGATACCCTTGGCTTGCTAGGGTCTGGATGCGTTGCATCGTGTCTGGGAGAAGGGTTGGATTATCCCATAAGGGTGCATAGTCTCGGGGACTAAAAAACTCTGGATGGTTCCAACGGGCAAACCCATGAAATGTAGGACGTGTATTGGCAAAATAGTATCCGAATGTGGGACCAAAAACGTCTGGGCTTAATAAGTAAAGCGTTTTGTCTTGAGGCTGAGTTTGCATCTCAGCAGCAATAGCCCGAATCCCAGATTTTGCAGTCCCTGCGAAGAAGGCGTCAATGGTGCTGGGCACCACTAGAAAAAAGATCAGCGTTCCCCAAATTGTCATGCGCTGAAGATTTCCCAGGGATCCTTTCCACTTGAGATTGACGGTATGCAGTAGCATTTCCAATCCGTGGGCATAGATAACCCAGGCCGCAGGCGTAAATGCCAGCATATAGCGATAAGTATCGTAGGACAGAATAGCCAGCATCGTGGCGGGAAGTACCACGTTCAGACTGAGAACGAGGGTAGTAGGTTGGAGGGCTAAAAGTTTTTTGGGGAAAGGATCGCTGAGTTTGCGACGTTGCCGAACACCCAAAATCAGTGCGATCGTAAGGACTGCCGCCGTAAAAAATGAACCTGCGGTGGGAATGAGCATCGCATAAAGCAATTGGCTCAGCACAATCACAGGCCGAAATAACCAGGAGGCTTTAGGTGCCCAAGGGGAACCAATGGCGAGGTGATCGAAAAATACAGGTATCCAAGGCAAAAACAATACCCCGATCGCACCGAAGACCCCTACAAAGGGAATCAGTGGAATCGTTTTAGGTCGCCACCACAGATACAGGGTAGTGATGCCCAAACTCACAATTAGCAAGGCACCCGTATACTGGGAATAAAGCAATAAGGCTCCACAGACGATAAATCCCAGTTGGTTCATTCTCTGCCTTGGGCTTTTTAAAAGCTTGAGGTAGAACGCCATCCCTAAGCAGCAGAGTAAAGCCGTGAGGGTGTAGGGCCGTGCTTCTTGAGAATAATAGATAGCGTCCGGCGCAAAAGCTGCGATCGCTGCTGCCAGAACCCCCGTGTTTTTGGAATAAGCCACACAACCCAGCCAGTAGATCGCAGGAATCAGCAAAATTCCAAACACAAACGCAGGCAACTTAAAGACAACTTCATCAGCCCCAAACCATTGCATCCACTGATGCATCATCATAAAAAAGCAGGGGGATTGAGTTCGCTGTAAATAACAGTCTTTATGACCTCACTCCATTCCGCAGGCAGCGCATCGAAGTAAGTTGAGCCTTCGTCTCTCCACAAACCAAGCTTGAGGAGGTTCGGCAAACGGAGCAGCAATCCCGTCACTATTAAGACAAGGAGCGGGCCGCTCCGATCGCTCTGATTGAGTTGCCCCAAGACATTTCTCTGAATAATCATTCCTGCACTTTTGAGTTTCTAGCCCCTAAAAGGGTTTTTGGCATTTAACCCTCTGACATACAATGGATAAGCCTAATCGAATTTTCATCATATCTAGAGGGTGATTGAGATCGATGCTACAAGTTGGAATTGTGGGTCTCCCAAACGTTGGCAAATCCACGTTATTTAATGCCCTTGTGGCGAATGCAAAAGCTGAAGCGGCCAATTTTCCGTTCTGCACAATCGAACCCAACGTTGGGGTCGTATCCGTTCCAGATGAGCGTTTACAGATTCTGGCACAAATTTGCACGTCAGCCGATATCGTTCCCACTCGGATTGAATTCGTAGATATTGCAGGTCTAGTCAAAGGGGCCAGCAAAGGCGAAGGACTGGGCAACCAATTTTTGGCCAACATCCGTGAAGTGGATGCGATCGCCCACGTTGTTCGGTGCTTTGAAAACGACGATATCATTCATGTCTCTGGAACCATCGATCCAACTGACGACATCGAGGTTATCAATTTAGAGCTGATTCTGGCCGATCTCAAACAAGTAGAAGGACGGATCGATCGCACCCGCAAACTAGCCCGGACCAGTAAAGAAGCTCAATTAGAGCTAGCCACCCTCGAACAAATTGCAGAAGCCCTCAATGCAGGGAAACCCGCCCGTCAAGTGGATTTAGATGAAGAACAACTTGCCTCTATCAAAGGGCTAGGTTTGATGACCCTCAAACCGATCATCTACGCCGCCAATGTTTCCGAAGAAGATTTAGCAACGGGCAATGAATGGGTGGAACAAGTCAAACAACTCGCCATCCAAGACAAAGCCCAGGTCGTGGTGGTTTCAGCGCAAGTTGAATCAGAACTGGTCGAGCTGTCAGAGGAAGAGCGCAAGGATTTTCTGGACTCTCTGGGCGTCCAAGAAGGCGGACTCAGGGCGTTAATTCGCGCCAGCTATGACCTGTTGGGACTGAGGACTTACTTTACCGCTGGTCCCAAGGAAACTCGTGCTTGGACGATTCATGCTGGAATGAAAGCTCCTCAAGCGGCTGGGGTCATTCACACTGATTTTGAACGCGGCTTTATCCGGGCAGAAACAGTGGCCTACAATGATTTGGTCAGCAATGGGTCGATGGCAGGCGCAAAAGAAAAAGGCTTGGTTCGCAGCGAAGGGAAAGAGTACGTCGTTCAAGAAGGGGATGTTTTATTATTCCGGTTCAATGTTTAGCGTGCTTTTTAGGCTTGCCTAAACCAAATTGCTGCCGAAGTGCAATCCTCCTCGGCAGCAATTTGCGATCGGGCGTCGTTGACCCTATTCTTCTTCTGGAGTGAGTTTGAGGAGTAAATACCCTAGCCCCAACCCAACCAGTACCAACACGAAAGGTATAATTGCTGCGTTAAAAATTTCGCCGCCCATGATGTCTCCACTTTGAACACATTGACCTGTCTCTCAGACTACAGCATATGCGCCATCACAACCGCAGCTACGTTCTGAGAACGTGCGGATTTGCTTTGGTCTGTCAGCGATCGCCAGTTTCCCGATCCATCGTCCAAACCCACTTTTATGAAAAGCCTGTAAACTTTCATGTCATAATAATTTACAATGCTTTTAAGATTTGGTTGTTTAATTTATGGCTTCTGAGATGCCTGCGTCACAACCCTTAGATCGCTATGAGTGTCGGGCTTGTGGCTATAAATATGAGCCAGAGAAAGGGGATAACCGTCAGGTTCCTCCTGGCACTGCCTTTGAAAATTTGCCAGCCAAATGGACCTGTCCGGTTTGTAGTGCTCCGGTCTCTCAATTTGCCAATATTGGACCAGTCGGCAATCCGTCTGGCTTCAAAGAAAATCTAAATTACGGGTTAGGCGTGAACGCGCTGACACCGGGTAAAAAAATCTTCTCATTTTTGGCACTTTAGGTTTATTTGTACTGCTATTGCTGAGCCTTTACAGCTTAGGGTAGTCCCCAACAAAGTCCATCGGTCTATACCGTCTGCGATCGGACAATCCCTATCCCTCTCCAAAAAGGAATAGAACCCGCTCGTCTCTACTCATTGATGATAAAAATGTTGTGTTTATGATAAGTTCGTTGCCAAAATTTTTCCGACAGTTTTTTATAGGGTGTGCTTTACTCATCCTCTGCACCTCCTGCGGGTTTATGACCTCGTTGGAAAAAAGTCCGTGGGAAGTGGTCCAGTTGCCTACCGAAGCAACGGTTTTAGATATCAGCTTTGTCTCTAAAGATCATGGCTGGTTGACGGGAGCGCGTTCTACCTTAATGGAAACCTTTGATGGGGGCAAAACTTGGGAGCCTCGGACCTTAGACCTTGGCGATACGGTTTATAGATTTGATTCCATCAGTTTTTCGGGTGATGAAGGCTGGATTGTTGGTGCGCCCTCCATTCTGTTACATACTGAAAATGCAGGTCAATCTTGGTCTAGAATTCCGCTGAGTGCCAAGCTTCCTGGCAATCCACTCATGGTGGTTGCCTCCGGTCCGCACACCGCTGAAATGACCACTAATGTGGGTGCCATTTACAAGACCGAAGATGATGGTCGGAATTGGAATGCCACAGTCCAAGAAGCTTTTGGAGTCTTGAGAAGCGTCAATCGTTCGCCAGAGGGCAAGTATGTGGCGGTGTCCTCACGGGGTAGCTTTTACTCTATCTGGAATCCCGGCGAAGTGTCTTGGGACCCTCACAACCGTAATAACTCTCGTCGAGTGCAAAATATGGGGTTCGACCCTCAGGGCCATCTCTGGATGTTAGCCCGTGGCGGTCAAATTCAGTTCAGCAACGACAGTAACGAGTGGGATGAAGCTATCACACCCGATCGTTCTGTGAGTGTTGGTTTGTTGGATTTGGCTTTTCGGACACCAGAAGAGATTTGGGTGGCAGGCGGCAGTGGTAATCTGTTATGTAGCCTAGATGGTGGTAAAACTTGGCTCAAAGATCGATCCACGGCGGATATCCCGTCTAATTTTTACCGCGTTCTGTTCCAAAGCCCTGACCAAGGGTTTGTCTTGGGACAGTCCGGCGCTTTGCTCCGGTATGTCGGGTAAAGCAAAGGTCAAGGGTTGCGTGTTGCCGATCTCGCTCAGATTTATAGATTCACTTACTTGTGAGACTTTCTGTTGTTTCGTATGATCGGTAACGTGCAGTGCAAAGTGTCTTCAAGGGGATGGGGTTGGCGTACAGCTCTACGGAAGGCAGTTATTCGTTTAATCTGTGTTGACAGGAGGAAACTCAATTGGCTGGAACTACTGGAGAACGACCATTTTCAGACATTGTTACAAGTGTTCGCTACTGGGTGATTCATAGCATTACCATTCCAGCGCTTTTTATTGCTGGATGGTTGTTTGTGAGTACGGGTCTTGCTTATGACATTTTTGGCACGCCTCGACCCGATCAATATTTTGACCAAGCGCGTCCAGAGATTCCCTTGGTTAGCGATCGCTATGCTGGGAAGCAACAGATCGAAGACTTTACAAAAGGACTTAAGTAAAGATGACTAGCAACCAAAATCAACCCATTTCATATCCCATTTTTACGGTCAGATGGCTATCCGTACATGCGTTGGCAGTACCTAGCGTCTTTTTTCTAGGCGCGATCGCCTCTATGCAATTTATTCACCGCTAGGAGGCCATCATGGAAGAAAAAAATCCTAACAATCAACCCGTTGAGCTGAACCGTACCTCGCTTTACATCGGGCTTTTGCTCATTTTTGTAGTAGCGCTGCTGTTTTCGAGCTACTTTTTCAATTAGTTTTCAACTCCATCTCTCCCCCATCGGGCTGGGCTGGAATGAATAAAGACATAAAATTTCGGAGGAGGAAAAATCTGTGACTGAAAGTGGACGAATCCCTCTGTGGGTAGTGGCAACTGTTGCCGGAACAGGCGTTCTTGTGGTCTTGGGCCTGTTTTTTTATGGGGCTTATGCTGGGTTAGGCTCATCTCTCTAGCTCTAACTTGCCTTACTTCTGCGCAACCATACATTTACAGCGCAAAGCCGTTTATTGTCATGACAATAGCTTGCGCTGTA